>JBMFWU010000093.1:0-5849 GCA_049964955.1 Syntrophobacteraceae bacterium | reverse complement strand
AGGCCTTCTCGTGGATCTCCACTGCCCGCTTGAGGAGCCGTTTGGCCTCGGCAAGATTCCCCAAAGCCTTTTCCACCAGCGCCAGGTTCGAGTAGATTGTGGCAAGAGTGGGATGGTCGGGCTCATAGGCCTTCTCGTGGATCTCCACTGCCCGCTTGAGGAGCCGTTTGGCCTCGGCAAGGTCCCCCAAATCCTGCTCCACCAGCGCCAGGTTCGAGTAGTCCCTGGCAAGAGCCGGATGATCCGCATCATAGGCCTTCTCGTGGATCTCCACTGCCCGCTTGAGGAGCCGTTTGGACTCGGCAAGGTTCGCAAGTGATAGGAACGGTGAAGTCAGTTGATTAGCTAAGAAAGCCCCTTCAGTTTTTCCAATCTCCATCCAATGCCATGCGCAGGCGGCGACCGGCTCTATCTCCCAGCGGTTTTCGCGATCAACCCAGCCGTCCCAGAGGAATTGAGATCGAGCCTCAACATGCTCGATCAGTTCAGCCGTGCGTTTTTCCAATTTTTCCGGCTGCCCCTGATGTAGAAGATCCTGCAGCACCCGGTGCATGCGAACAATAAGAGGCTTCCTCCTGTCGTCGGCGACTCCCGTAAACTGCAGCAGCCGCAAGCTCAACAGGCGGCGCACGATGCCGTTCCAGGGATCGGGATAGCCGGGTTCGGCGTCTTTCCCCATCTCGGGGAATTGTTCTGAAACCAGCGCCCGCAGCCACGGCAGGGGGACCTGGTCGGCAGGCAAAAGGGCCGCGTAGCTCAAGGCGAGCTTTTCGGCCTCGCTCAAACGCTCCAGGGTAGGCATGATGGTGGCGCTTAGGCGTATTTCTCCGTGGAGTATGCCTTCACCGCTTGTTGCGGCGGCATTATCCAATCCCGTGAGGCCTTCATTTTGTAGGCGCGCGAGGAAGCCCGAGCAGGTTATTTCGTCTGCAAACCGTCCGAGATATACGGCTGCGGCCTCGACCGCCAGGGTGAAACAGCCGAGCAGGCGAACGATTTCCAGTGTGGCGGTTTTTTCATCCTCGCTCTGAAACGTCTCTCCCGGCTGGTAGCTCCGAATCAGTTCCAGGGCTTCTGCTTCCGTGAGTTCGTCCACCGGGACGAAGGCCCGGTCCTTGTGACGTTCGAAAAGCTCGCCCTCGCCCAGGCGGGTTGTTGCGATGACGTGCAGCCAGTCCTCGGAAGGGCTGAAGGGCAAACGCTGAGTCTGGGCGGGTTCAAGCAGTTTGGGCTGGTCCACGTTGTCCAGGAGCAGGAGGCATCGGTGCGGCTCGCGGTCGTTTGCGAGCTTTCTCAATTCCCGCAGCACGCGTTCGAACTGGCGGTCGAGGTCCTTTTTTTCTTCGTCGGTGAATTCGAAATCAAGGCCGCCAACTCCCTGAAGAGAGGCGACAACGGCCCGGAGGTCGTCCTTTCCTTCGCAGCGCGCAAGCCATCTGCCTCCGCCGTATTCGTGTGCGAAGGCGTGGGCGTATTCGATCGCCAGGGCGGTCTTACCTACCCCGCCCAGGCCGTGGACGGCGGTAAGAACCCCCACCCGGCCAAGCCCCACGGACTCGCGGAGCCGTCGAAGCTCGCTTCTGCGGCCAATGAAATGAAGGTTGTGGGCATAGATGTTTCCGAGGCTTTGCTCCGCCTGCCTGCCGCGCTCTATACGCTCGCCGATCTGTTTACTCAGCGCATCCATCCGATCCTTGACCGCGGCGTCTCGCAGGGCTTCTTCACCCGCATCTTGCCAGGGGCGAAGATCGAAGTGCTGGCGGCGGCGAAGCTCGGCGACCCATTCGGCGCACTGCTGCTCGAAGCCTTTTCCCTCCCAGCCGGGAACTTCGATAAAATAGACGGGTGCAATGCCGTCTCCAAAATAGGCTTGCCCGAGTTCGTTTTTCAGGTATTCGTTAAATTCCCACTCGCAATACTCGCTTTTAAGATACGAAGGAGAAAGGCAGGCTAGAAGCAGCCGGGATTCGCGAAGCCCATGTAAAATCCTGTGGCGCCAGTCGTCCATGCCCTTTATGTCGTCCCGGTCGAAAAATGGGTCGAGCGGGCGACCTGCAAAGATTTCAAAATCGGCTTTTATACGTTCGACAAGCTGGGTGATGCGTCCCGTCTTGTTGTCTTCCCGCGAATAAGAAATAAAAAGATCCTTCGGCATAGCGCAAAGCCCCTTTTAGATTTCTGTTCTTAGAGAAACTCGACCCATTTCCTCAACACTTTTATGCAAAGCAAATCCCGTACCGGTCTACGTCAGGGTTGCCGGGATTATTTTCACAGTGTCAAAATCTCTTTCTTCTTATTATCGGGAGGACTTCCCAAACCATACATGAAAAAAGCCGTTTTTGTAACGTAAATAATTGTCGGGCAGCCTGGAAACCCGAGGGCATACCGATCCTGGTTGAGACATAAGTTAAGCAGGTTGAGTTTTCTCTATTTTCGTCGAGAATAACTCAACTCTACCTTTAAATCGATTAGACATGAATAGAAGCGATTCATTTGTTAAAACGCGGAAATGCCAATTATATCGCAGATCTGTTGCAGCCCGGATGTGCATTACGGCCGTTATTTCTTGCGTGGTATAACTCTTGCTCACAAGAACGGCTGAGGTTCGGCAACACAGGAGGGGCAGGAAGGTTAGACCATGCATCACGAGGAACACGCCAAGCATACGCTTAGAATCTACGGGAGACGCGCCGATGAAGTGCACCTCTTCCTCGATCAGTTTTGGGAGAAGTATCGTATCTCCCATAGGAGGCTGCTGCATCATCGGTTGGGCGTTGAGTTGGCGGTTAAGAAATTCGGAGAGGCGGCATGGGGACCGGCGGAACTTCACATATTGGATGACCTCGGGTGCATACCCGAGACATGGGTGGATCACGATGCTCATGTCGTCTACCTGGAACCAGGAGATGAGGTCGAACAGGAAAAAGGACTCGTCCTGCTCTACGGGCGGGAAACTTATGACAGGGTGAGATCGAAAGGTGCAGACTCATAGTCTGGAAAGGAACAAAATTTCGATGACAAAATGGCGACTCATGAAGATGATCCTTGCAGGGGGTCTTATGTCCGCCGCCGGGACTTTCATCGGCGCCTGGCTGGGTTACGACCGAAATGGGGAACTCATAATTTCGGCACTATATGCAGTATCCACCTGTCTGCTCATTGGGATGTATTATGAGAGCCACCCTGTCCGGTCAAAACCTTCGGCTAAACGCGAGGCTCCGGCGTCACAGCCGTCTCATGCCGAAAGGAGATCCTGGCTTCAATACTATTGGCGGCTATCCATAATAGCGATTATCGGTTTCCAGACCGCTGTTCCATCGGAGCTTATAGGCGCCAGACTGGGCTTCGGACGCATCGGACAATTCATTATAGGCATGGTGTTTATACTCGTCTTGAGCGCGTTTATAGCACTCTATCAGTATCGTAAAGTTCGGCTGGAGCAAACATCTGCATCAAAAACGGTGGAATGGGAAAATGAAAAGATCGAAAGATCCTGAAGATCGCTTCGGCATACCCGAAAGCGCCATCAGGGCTGCAATTGAGGGCCATAAAGGGGTCCTTCGGACAGGATTGTAGTTCCCACTCGCGAGGAAGTGGCCACTTGGCCACCGGATAGACTCTACAGCATTGTGTTGGATTGGATGTGGGAAAGCCCGGCCGAGATCATCCCGAACAATGAGCAAATTAGTGAGGTGCTTTCCGTTCTCGAGGCGCGGCCGGATTCGGGGGAGCATTCCAGGCTGATTGACGAGTGCCGGAAGTATATCGAAACCTGAACGGGATTAGTCCTGGAGGAGACATTGAGAGATGCGTGAGCTTATCAAGGCAGTTTTGCAAATCATCCTATGGCCGATAGTAGCCAACGCGATAGCCGCAGTGATTTTTGCATGGAGGGAATTTTTTCGAGCAGACTCATTTAATGAAATATCTATGCCCATATTCTTTATGCTTACCGCCATTTTTCTGATGATGTGCACAATATCTATATCATTGACAATACATTGGATGGCGTAATGTAGTTATTACATAGTTGTGCTAATATAACAATTGGTGCGGTAATATGAAATCACCTGAAATACTTACTATATGGCATAAGGTTATGTTGGTCGTAGCCGGTTATTTAATCGTCGTCTTAACTGACACACTTTCTGTGCGGTTGGGATGCGGTATGATCGTGCGAATTGTGGTCGATCTTAGCTGCGCATTCGCCGCTTTTGAACTCATTTGGACGTACTATGTCAATCGTCCTGCAGAGCGCCGGAACACACGTAATTCCTGGACATCTCGAAAGTATGGCGACTGATAATGCAAACACAAGGTGCGGTCATGTGGGATGTTTACGATATCTCGATTTGGGGCGCACAGATCGTCATATCCCTGTTGATCGCTCTCCGCGCATGGCACAAGTTCGGCCAAGAGCAAACAATTGCCGGAATTCTCCGGCCTATTTTCCTGATGCTTTCGGCCATTTTTTTGTTGGTATTCACAATGACGCTTATTCTATATCATCACGCGATGCCATGAGAGAAGCGCGAATGTCCGGGGGGAGAACGTCGTGACCTGGTTGGATTTTAAAGAAACGGCCGATATGTCGCGCAAGCTTGTAGAAGCCTGTATGGATGTTAGAAGATGTCCTTATCTCGAGGATTTCGTGCTCGCTGCATTCGAGAAAGAAATTCAATGGAAGGCGTCGGTAAACGAGGCTGCAGACACGCAGATGGATAACTTCAGCGACGGGTTCCGCATTCTGCGAAAAGCGGTAGACGTGGCGGAAAACTGGATGCACTTCTGGTCGGATGCTCATCACAACGGGCGGCCCTCGCGTTGGTTGAAGGTAACAGAGGAACTGGTGTTGAACGGGAAATCCGAGTCTTTTTTGCTTTTGAATAAGCAGGGGAACCGGCTGGGAAAAGGCGCCGATTCCCCCTGGGAAGAGACTTGGGAACTGCATCAGTTCGACCATGCTCGGCTGAGGGCCGTGGGTGTTGATGGACTCATAAAAAATCGTCCTCCAGCGAGCGAATTCTGGCAGGTGACACCATTTGCACTGCGGGTTTGCTCGGGGAGGAGAATTGAGGGCCTGGAGCACGGTGAAGAGCGGTTGGACGATTTCTTCTACGCTTTTGTTTTCCCCGGGCTGGAAATCCTGGGATATCAAACGCCGGCGTTGAATCCATAGGCGATCGGGTGAACAGAAATCTTGTCCGGGAATCGAGGAAATGAGACATGACAATGCTGCATTTTAAAGAGGCCGCCAAGATGGCGCGTAAGATCGTGCACGCCTGTACGGAAGTAAGCAAATATCATTACGCGCAGGATTTCGTAATAGCTGCTTTTGAGGAAACCATAAAGTCCGCTGAGCGCACTAATCAATCAGCCGATACTCAGACGGACTACTTCGATGACGGCTTTTCCCTGCTGCGGGAAGCTGTGCGTGTTGCGGGAGCCTGGCAAGACTTCTGGTCTGACGTTCATCACAACGGCCAACCCACGCGCTGGCTGAAAATCTCGCGCCGCCTTGTCCTGCAGGGGAAAACCGAATCCATTCTCGTTCTTAAAGAACATAGCGGGTGGTCCGGAAGAGACCCTGATGCAATTGTCGAGGAAAAATGGGAATTGCACCGGCGGGATCGCAGACATTTAGAAAAGCAAGTAGATGACCCGGTTTATGAAAGAATAAGGGAAGAATATTTGCCGGACGTGCAGGCAGAAAAAAGCCAATGGCTTATTACGCCGTTTTCAATAAAGATGCGTTCAGGGATGTGGCTTGAGTTTCTCGGGCGCAATGAAAATCGCCTGGACAATGCCTTCTATGCATTCGTCTTTCCGGGGCTGGAAATTCTCGGCTA
>JBMFWU010000092.1:0-21091 GCA_049964955.1 Syntrophobacteraceae bacterium | reverse complement strand
CGGACCAGAATAATTTCTCGCCCCAGCGTTATTGAATGCCGTTTTTTCTCGGCTGCGCACGCTAACCGCAAGGACACCACCGCCAGTGGCTGGCGTTCAACAGTGAGCTGCGCCAAGGAAGGCTGAAACACTTAGAGTACGACGCCAAGAATAAAACGCTTACCTGGCGCAGGCCGAAAGCCGACAATGACAAGAAGCAACAAAAGAAATTCTACGAGCAGGTGTCTTTTTGCGATATAGCCGACGTATTTGCGCCTGGCCTCTCTGCAGGCGGCTAACGATTGGATCGGCAACGCGATAGCTGAGCTTCCGATTTTCCCGCACTATTCGTTCGATTTGTACGACCTCTACGGTGCTGTTGACGCCGGAAATTCGGAGTGGAGCGCACGACAGTCAAGGCCCGTCATTCCCGCAAGTATTTCGGCCGGGGCAAAGGGGTCGTCGCATACACTCTCCTGTGCAATCACGTACCGTTACAGGGCTGGCTGATCAGGGCTCATGAATACGAGGCGCACCATGTTTTCGACGTTTGGTACAACAACACTTCGCAGATCGTGCCAACCAAGGTCACCGGAGACATGCACAGCATCAATAAAGCCAATTTCGCGGTCATGTATTGGTTCGGTCCGAGCTTCGAACCCCGTTTTACCGATCTGCAGAAGCAACTGAGCCAGCTCTACTGCACAGGCGACCCGGCACGGTACGACCAATGCCTGATCCTTCCGGTCGGAGAAATCGACCTGCAGGCCATAGTAGATGAAAAGGTCAACATCGACCGGATTGTTGGTACCCTCGGCTTGAAAGAGATGACCCAAAGCACGCTGATTCGGAAATTATGCACCTATACAGAGAACCCCACGCGTCGTGCAATATTCGAGTTGGATAAGTTGATCCGCAGCATCTACACGCTGCGCTACTTGCGCGACCCGCAGTTGCAACGAAACATCCATCGCTCGCAAAATAGAATCGAGTCTTATCACCAACTACGTTCAGCAATTGCCCAGGTCGGCGGCAAGAAGGAACTCACCGGCAGGACCGATATCGAGATAGAGATCAGCAACCAATGCGGTAGGCTGGTTGCAAACGTGATCATCTATTACAACTCTGCAATCCTGTCGCGGTTACTCACAAAATACGAGGCGACTGGTAACGCAAAAGCACTGGCTATGCTTAAGAAAATTTCGCCGGCAGCGTGGAGGCATATTCTAATGAACGGCCACTACACCTTCCGTGGCAGGGGCCAGGCCATCGACCTGGACAAGATCGTTGCGGGGCTGGTGTGGGGATGACGGAATTTTCCGGGGTTCCGGCTTACACCCCCTTTCCGGCGCCATGCGCAAGAATGACACCTGCATCAATTTCGCCGGAGCCAGGAATGGAGATGATCCCGGAAACCTGCTCGTCTCCAGAAATGGGTATCGAGATACGTTCCGTTCGCATAATGACCTGCCTTGATGGTCCGTTATGAGTCGCCTGTGAGCGTTTAATCGTCATCCCTGCAGGGTTTGAGACTGGATGGATGCTCCCAAATGCTTGCAACCTGGTTTTCCAGTTTGACCAAACATTTTCCATTCTCGTTGGCAAGAACCAGGCCGAAGCCATGAGGTGTTTTCACCCGGTCGCCCTCTTTCGGGCTTTGTCTTGCAGTTTTCGCTTTCTTCCCGGGCGGTAGGAGCATTTTTGAAGTCTTCTTTGCAGAATATGGGAGAGCATTTCCCCGAATTCTCTCAGGGTATCGAGGCTGTGGTCTGTGCCCCTTCAGGAAGTTCTGCCAAATCGGAGTCAGAATCCGCTCGAACGATTTTGAGATTGAGAGGTGCTTGATAGCCCGCGTAAAGCCAACATAGGCAATGTTGATTTCTTCATCGTATTGCGCCGGCTCAAGCTTTTCGGCCGAGTCGAGCATATCGGCGACATCAGAGTCTATATGAACGTTTTCGTATTCCTGCCCCTTGGAGGCATGAATGGTGGAAAGAATGACCGCATTCGAGTCACCATTTTCAGCCTTATTGATGCCGGCCATGTCGAAAATAACTTCCGGGAAAGAACCGGAATACCTTCGGACGACTTGTGAAACGCCTCTGAGCTGAAAATCACTGCAATTTTCGGCATATTCCTCCAGTGCCTCGAAATTGTCGAAGGACTGGATCCATTCACTTCGAATTTTGGACTTTTCGCCTTCTGCAAGCCAGTAAACATCCAGGGTTTGCCACAAGACCTTTTCGATGTCTCTTTCAAACCGAAAACTCGTTTTCTTGGCTCTAAGAGCCATTGCGTTGGCAAAAAGCGCGAGATTGGTTCTGCTGAGAACCGCAGAGTTTCTCCTTGGGGCAAATTCCGCGACCGTCAAGTCTGACGTTTTCTGTGGATTTCCAACAATTTTAAATCCGTTTTCGCCTTTCGCTTCTCGTATGAGATGTCTTGCAAGACCGGCGATTGTTTTGCCGAATCGAAAGCTCAGAGTCAGTTCATAATCCTCATCACAAGTGAGGTTGCGCATGGCATCCATGGCGTATCTGAATCCATAGATCTGTTGGTGGGAATCACCTACGAGTACCACCCTCTTTTGGCATTTTTTGAGCGCATCGAGCATAACCCCTGAAAGATCCTGGGCCTCATCGACCAGGACCATGTCATAGCGACTTAGAGCCTGGTCGAATTTTCCCGTCTTGTGAAACATTTTCAGATAAAAATCGTGAGGACAGGGTCTGTCTTGTCGATTCCATTGGGTTGCCAGAGTTCGCATGTATCCGATCATCTGCGGCAGGTGTCGTTTGAATGGCTCTTTTACTTGCTCCGGTAAAAGCTTTTCGAAAGCATCGACGGCATCTTCTATCCGCTCGAATGGCGAATTCAAAAAGAAGACAAGGAAGTCGTGGGCAATCTTTGAAAGCACCTGGGCGCTACCGGAGGATTTAAAGTAGGGAAGCAGGTCCTTGGGTCCAAAGTCCCCGATCTTTTCGAAATCCTTGCCGACATAACCCCAGGCAAGTGAATGGATGGTTTTCACTTTGACATTTTGGGGGAATTTGCTCTGAGCCTCGTCCCTGGCCTTCCTGTTGAACACCAGGTAGAGGATATTTTTATCGGAATGCTCATTTGCGAGCATTCGCAAAGTCGTGGTCTTCCCCGTTCCAGCTCGTGCATTGATCCGAATGACACGACCACCTGCACGAACTATGGCTTCCTGCTCTTCGGTCGGTTTCATCATTTCCGATCATTCTTGTTTCAAAAGCGGGCATTTACAGGTAATTTTGCCGCAGCTTCACGACTTCATCGATTAAAAAGATGTCGGTAAGAAACGTGCGCAGGTGTATGGATCCGTTCAGGTTGTCGATCAGCTGGGAACTGATCGCAGGCTGGGCCAGCACCAGTTGTACGGCGGCAAGCGCGTTCGCGGTGTCCCGCTCCAACACCGCCAGAAAAGCCTCGTATGGTTCGGGCGGCTCTATGCGCATCTCCCTTATTATGGCTCCATAGGCCGCGCCAAGACCCGAGGAGGCCTCGACCAGACCGGTTAAAAGCTCGCGCAGCCGGCCTCCCGACGGACTTGCCCGGTCGTCGGGAAATCCCTGGGCGGCGTAGCCGAGCATAAACTCGTAGCATTCTTCAATCGCGTCGCAGCGGCGGACAATATCGTCCAGCATCATGGTCATATCGATCTCTTTTGCTCAACACCCCAGCGCTCGGGGTCGTGGTGTTCCAGATAATACCCGCGGCTCAGAGCGCCCGAGATCATCGCTTTTGTGAGAGGCAGTTTTTCGGGCCGCAGCGCGAAGTAGACGTGAACCATAACCAGGGCTATCAGGGCCACCCCGGAAAAACCGTGCAGAAGATAGATAACTCCCCAGGTCATATCCGAAAAAAGATAAGGGTTGCGGGTAAAGAAGGGCGTGTGAACCCTCGACATCATGAGCACGCCGGTAGCCGCCGCGCATACTCCGCAGAGCGTGGCGGCGAGATGGTAGAGTTTATTTGCGAGGGGATATTTTCCCGCTCTTTCCCGTACCGGGCCGGAGCGGCTGAAGATGCGCATGAGCTCGGATTTTTCCGGCCAGATCGATCGAGAGTCCAGGAAGAAAAGCGAATGGACCAGGTGAAACAGGAGGGCAAAAACCAGGACGATTCCAGCCTCCCAATGGAGCCCTACCCAGGCAAAGCGCACGCCGGCCCGGGGCAGGAAGGCCGAAAAGAGAAGCACCAGTACGGAGGCGGCCATGACCCAATGGAATATCCTTGCCGGAAGCGAATGCCTGGGGACCTTTTCCGGAAAGGCTGTAGCGGGAAGGTCTCGGGGTTCTTCGGTCGATTTGGGCCGCAGGCGGAGCCATAAGGCATGAACGACCATGAAAACCAATCCACAAAAAAGAGCCGCCCACAGGAGCCAAAAGGCGATATGCAGGGGAACTTGCCTGCCCCACGGGTCCGAGCCCCACGAAATCATGTCCATTGCCCCCCCCTGCCGCTCACGGCCCGCTTCACCAGGTTTTGCACGACCGTTACCTTCCAGCCGTTTTGCCGCAGCGGCTGCGCACCCGCTATGGCAAGCCTTCCCGCCTCTGCGGCCGTCGCTTCATTTGGGGCTCTCCCCCGAACCGCCCGCTCCACCCGCACGAGCCGCAGCGGACGAGCCGCCACTCCGTTAAGGGCAAGGCTCATGCGCTCTATCCATCCACCCGAAACAATTGCTGCCGACGCGATATTTACCAGCGGGAAATCCCACACCGCGCGGTCCCTCACCTTCTCGAAATAGAACCGGGCTCCCGCCCAGGCTGCCGGGATGCGGATAGAGGCGAGCAAATCTCCGGTGCCAAGGACCGTCATGCGGGTAATATCGAAACCCGGGCCGACGAAATAGTCGCGAGCCTTCACTTCGCGCATTCCCCGCGCGTTCCGGATCACCATCCGGGCGTCCAGGGCCACGAGTGCCGGGGCGGTGTCGGAAGGGTTTACCGCAACGCACCGGTCCGCCTCGAAAACGGCGTGTTCCCGGTTCATGCCTTCGGGCGTATCGGCATAGCAGATGTTGCCGCCTGCGCGGTAGCATGTCCACCCGTTGCGATAATACCAGCAGCGGGCATCCTGCGACACATTGCCCCCGATGGTGGCCTGGTTTCGAATCTGCGGGGAAGCAACCGCATCGGCGGCGTCGGAGAGAAGCGAGAATTTGGACGATACGACCGGGTGTCGCGCCACCTCCGAAAGTGTGGTCATGGCGCCGATTTCAAGCCCTCCTTCCACCTCGCGTATCCCGGCAAGCTCCGCTGCGCGGCTCATATCCACGACCGCCTCCGGCCGCTTGATCCGGTCCTTGAACCATTCGAGGCAGTCAAAGCCGCCCGCAAGCACCCGGGCCTTCGCCCCCAGACGCGCAAGCAGCGCAACCGCTTCCTCACCACTCTCGGGCTGGAAGAGCTCGAAACGGGGCATGATGTCGCGAACTGTCGCCATTGAAAGACTCCTGGGTGAGCAGTGAGTAGTGATCAGTGAACAGAGAGAGACAGCTTTTTCGCCGCCGTGGGGCATCTTGGTTTTACTGTTCACTCATCACTGTTCACTGTTCACTCAAATATTGGCCGTAAAAAGATGCTCCCAGTCGGGTTTCCCTGCCAAAATGTTGTCGGCCGTAACCGGGGCGCGGCGGAACACATCGTCTCCCAGCGCATCGGCCAAGGCGTTTAGAATCGCGGGGCACGCCCCGACGGTAGGGGGCTCACCGATTCCGCGGGCGCCTACCGGAGTCTCCGGGTCCGGAATCCCCAAGGTTTCCCACTGCATTCTGTCCGGCGCATCCAGAATGGTCATCGGCTTGGTATGATAAAAGCGCTTCGCAAGGGGCAAGCCGTAGTGGGGATCGTAGACCCATTTCTGACCCACGGCGTGGCCGATACCCAGCATGGAGCGGCCGAGCAACTGACCGCCGCAGGCTCTCGGATGCACAACGACCCCGCAGTCGCCCACGACGAGAAAATCGGTGATCCGGTACATACCGGTCTCGGTATCGACCTCGACTTCGGCAAAGGTAGCCACATAGGAAAAGGTCTGACCGTCACGGGGAAAGTTGTCTTTTGCCACGGCCAGAAGGCCCCGGCCTGCAAGGGCTCGTACCGATGCTTTGGTGCGCTTGTCGATATCTTCGGGAAACTCGTGGCCGTCGTAGACACCTCCCAGCTCCACGGCGCGCCCGGCCGCCTCGGCAAAGCTCATGGCCGCCCCCCCGCCGGGACGGAAAACCCGCTCCCCTGCGACTTCATAATCCTCGGGCCTGCCTCCCAGGGTGAGGGAGGCAATTTGCTGCAGCTTCTTTCGCGCGTCCAGGGCTGCGGCCAGGGCCGCCCGCGTCATGGAATGAATCGTTTGGCTGCCGCCTGAGACACAACTCCACGCCAGATGTTTGGCGGTATCGCCCCAGACTATTTCGCACCGGTCCCAGGCCACCCCGAGGCTTTGGGCCGCAACGCGGTGAACGTCTGTGAGCGACTGGGTCCCCAAATTCCCTATACCGCACTGGAAGCGGACCTTTCCGTTCGGTTCGATAACGATCATGCCGTCGAAGCCGGTCGTTCCGGCAACAAAACAGCCAACGGCAACGCCGGTTCCCCGGACTTTTGCTCCCCGGCGCTTCCCCGCCCGATTCTTGCGCTCCTCCCAGGCAAAGAGGCTCGCCCCTTTGTCCAGGGCCTCTTTTACGAAGGCGCTCGTGGTATAGGGACGGCTGCCGCCCTCTTCCGGTGGCCCGAACTTTGCCTTTCCCTCCGGCGCATTCAACCGCCGAATGGCCACCTGGTCGATCCCGAGTTTCCTTGCCGCCTTCGAGAGCACCGGCTCCATGAGGGTCACGCCCTGAACGCCGCCCGGTCCGGTTTGGGCGTCACGCGCCGGCGTATTGGTGAGCACCGCGATTCCCCGCCACCTCATGGCCTGAGGCTGGTAGAGAAGCGAGACGACCCTTCCCGCCATGGCGCCGTCGCCCTTTTCCTGGAAGGGACCGTTATCCTGGAGGGTAAACATGTCGAGAGCAAGCAGTCGCCCCTCCCTGGAAAAGCCCGCCTTCATGCGACCCCACAGGGCCGGACGGGCGCCTCCGATGAAATGCTCCTCCTCTCGGCTTATCCGCATCATGACCGGGGCCTTCGCCTTGCGCGAAAGAACGGCAGGAATGACAAGAGAGATCGCACCGACAGCCTTGCTGCCAAATCCGCCGCCCGTATATTCGCTCACCAGTACGATTTTTCCCGGGTCCATCTTCATCCATCGCGCTATGGCGGGAATGGTCTGTATCGTGCTCTGCGTGCCCGTGTGCAAAAACAGCTTGCCGTTTTCCCACCAGGCCAGCGCGGAACGGGTCTCCAGGGTCTCATGGCTTATGTTGGGAGTGGCAAAGGTTTCATCGAGCACCAGGGCCGCATCTTTAAACCCCGCTTCAATATCGCCGTACGACCACTCGGCTCCCGGACTGCCCGGCGGGAGGCGGCCTTCCCCGGCTTCCGAAAAATCGGCTTCCCGCCATTTGATCTCGCGCAGCTCAGGCTTTACTCCAACTCCCGCCTTTCCGGGCAAATGAACCCACGCGTTTCCATGGCTCCTGGCGTTTGGCCCGCCGGGCCGCAGACTGGCCAGCGGATCGATTACGAACGGAAGCGGCTCGAAGTCGATTTCAATCTGTTCTATGGCCTCGGCTGCCGTAAGTTCATCCACCGCGGCTACGGCGCATACGGGGGCTCCCTGAAACATCGGCTCCATGCTGAGCGCGCTTTCCGCGCAGTTATTGGCCTTGATCTTTTCGCCTGTATCGGTCACGGTATCGGCCGGCCCGGACAGATCCTCCTCGGTGATGATTGCCCGCACGCCCGGCATGGCCAGAGCCGCGCGCGTATTTATCTTCCGTACGCGCGCATGAGGCATGGGACTCAAAAGCAGTTTGCAGTAGAGCATGCCTTCGGCCCGAAAGTCCTCGGCGTATTTGGCCCGACCGGTAATTTTGGGTAAAAGATCCGGAGGAGTGTAATTTTCCCCGACAAGTTTTGGCCCGGAAGACTTTTCTTCGGCCATGGCTAGCTCTCTCTCATATATTTGGCGCCGCGCAGCAGAGAATCCAGGATTTTTTCATAATCCTGGCAGCGGCAGAGATTTCCGGAAACCCCGCGTGCAAGCTCCGCGCGGGTCGGGTTCGGGTTGGCCTTCAAAAACCCCGCAGCCGCCATGAGAAACCCGGGCGCGCAGAAGCCGCACTGGAAGCCCATCTCGTCCAGAACGCCCCGTTGCAGCGGGTGAAGCTTCCCGTCAGGCACGGAAAGCCCTTCGATCGTCACGATTTTTTTCCCTCTTGCGGAATGCGTAAGGGTAGAACAGGAATAACGGGGAATATCGTCTATCAGCACCGTGCAGGCGCCGCATTCGCCGCGGTCGCACCCGATCTTTGTGCCGGTGAGCCCGAGCTTGTTTCGAAGCGTAAAGGCCAGGGTCTCCTGAGGCATCACATCCACATGGCGCAACCGGCCGTTTACGTCTAACGTGATCAGCCTCTCGATCGATCGGGCCGAAAGGCTTTGCCCTGCGAAGGCCAGGGGTTTTACCATGTAGCCCGCCCAGGACGCCGCCCCGGCGGCAATAACGGACTTGATGAAGGTACGCCTGGTTATCCTCGTCTTGCTTTCCGTGTGATCGACGCCATCCATGCATCACCTCCTATGAGGGGGCATTCTATACTTTCAGTATCTTGCGGACAACTTCAAAAGCAAAGGCAAAAGCAAAAGCGCGGGGGCTTTCGCCCCCTGCACCCCCTTCGCCGCTTTGCGGCTCAATTGGCGCCTCGGCTTCGGCCACGCCGCGATGCGTGGCGACGCCGAAGCGCCGAGCGATCGGTCCGTACGGACCGAACACCGGGGGTGCCCCGCGCTTCCAGAATGATTTTACTTTCCTTCGGCAATCGAATACCTTTGAGGCACATTTCTAAAAAAACTCAGGAGAGGTAACATGGACAGCCATCAGATCAAATGGAATGAAAAGACCGCTGCTCACATTATCGCGCAGTTGGGAAAACGCCGCATGGAGGGAAGCTTCGCGCCGAGCGCCGCGCGGGCCGCCGAGGAGATCGTGGCGATGATACCCGAAGGGGCCTGCGTCTACCGCGGCGGTTCCATGACAACATTTGGCATGGGCTTGTGGGAGAAAATAGCGAAAATACCCGGAGTGAAGGTCCTGGACCCGTACAAACCCGAGTTCTCGCTCGAAGAATCCGTGGAGGTGAGGCGACAGGGTCTGCTTTCGGACATCATGATTGCGAGCACCAATGCGATCACCCTGGACGGTAAACTGGTCAACCTGGACGGGGGAGGCAACCGCGTTGCGGGCATGATCTACGGACCGAGAAAGGTGATTCTCGCCGCTGGAATGAACAAGGTGGCCCCGGACCTCGAATCGGCCATGGCCCGGGTTAAGCACTATGCGGCCCCCATAAACGTCATGCGCATCGGATACAAGAACCCCTGCGCCGAAACCGGCCTTTGCTCCGACTGCCGCTCCCCCGAGCGCATCTGCAACATGTGGAGCATCATCGAGGGACACATGGCCAAGGGACGCATCCACGTAAAGCTTATCGGGGAAAACCTCGGCTACTAAATCCAGGAGAGAAGGAACGGATGAAGGAAATACGCAAAACCGCACGCGATCTAATGACCGGGTTCTGTCGCGTCTGCCCGGTGTGCAACGGCAAGGTCTGCGCCGGGGAAGTGCCCGGCATGGGCGGACTCGGGACCGGCTCGGCTTTTACGGCCAATGTGGAGGCGCTGGCACGCTGCACCTTCAACATGAGCCTTGTTCATGACGTGACAGAGCCCGACACAAGCGTCGAGTTCCTCGGAAGAAAACTCTCCATGCCCGTTTTGGCCGCCCCCATCGGCGGGGTCTCCTTCAATATGGGAGGCAAACGCACCGAGCAGGAATACATCACCGCGGTCATCGAAGGCTGCCGCGGCTCCGGCATCATCGGCTGCACCGGAGACGGGGTCCCCTCCTTTATCTATGAATCCGGATTTGCGGCCATAGCCGCTGCGGGCGGACACGGTATCCCGTTCATCAAGCCGTGGGAGGACGCCGAACTCTACGAAAAACTGGAGAAGGCCAGGGCCACGGGCGCTTCCATCATCGGCATGGATATCGATGCGGCAGGTCTTGTCACACTGCGCAAGATGGGCCGTCCCGTATCTGCCAAACCTGTCGAAAAGCTGCGTGAAATTATCGAAAGAGCGGGTGCCGGGTTCATCGTTAAGGGAGTCATGACCGTAAAGGATGCAAGGCTTGCAAAGGAGGCCGGTGCGCACGCGATCGTCGTGTCAAACCACGGCGGCCGTGTTCTGGATCACACGCCCGGAACAGCGGACGTCCTGCCCGAAATCGCCCGGGAACTCAAAGGGAAACTTCCCATCCTCGTCGACGGGGGAATCCGCACGGGAGGCGATGTGCTCAAAATGCTCGCCCTGGGAGCTGACGCGGTCATGATCGGACGGCCCTTCACCATTGCCGCCATGGGCGGTTTGACCGAAGGCGTGACAAAATACATCGAAACACTCCGCACCGAACTCGTACAGGCCATGGTGATGACCGGAACGCAGACGCTTGGGCGGGTGTCCCCGGATATTCTGTACCGAAGCCCGACGCCGGCGACGGGGCGGTAGCCAGGAAAAAGAGAAAGCGAAAAGAGCGGGGGCTTTCGCCCCCTGCACCCCCGGGGGTTCGGCCCGTACGCGCGTGGCGCGTACGGGCCGATCGCTCGGCGCTTCGGCGTCGGCCACGCATCCCGGCGTGGCCGGCGCCGAAGCGCCAATTGAGCCGCAAAGCGGCGAAGGGGGTGCAGGGGGCGAAAGCCCCCGCTCTTTTGCCTTTCCAGCCTCCCTTCGAACGTGAAGCCGCCCGCTAGACTATGCCGATCTCTTTTCCCAGCACCTTGTAAGATTTCGGAAATTCGGGCTGAAAGTTCATATAGGGAGTCGAGGGGTACCGGGCGCCTATGGCTTTTCCGGCTTCCTGCAACCCCTTTGCGACCTCGGGGAGCCTGTGCATGGGCAGAGCGAACGTCATCTCGTCATCCTGGGTCCCGGCGAATATGCGTTCCCCGTTTCCGGGAACCACCATTGTCGCCGACTGCTTTTTGTAGGGGGCGATCAGGTATTCGTCGCACTCGACCTTGCCGCCGCAATCCCCGTGAATGCGCTTTCCGGTAACGAACGCCCAGGCCTGGGCGAGTCGCACTACCTGGGCGGGGTTTGCGTAGATGATGCAGGTGTCCGAATCAAATGATGCCTTGTATGCAGGCGCCATGAGGATGCCGGTGATTTCGCCGTTTTCAAAGTGGCTCATGGTAGAGACTTCCTTCGCGGAAAGTTCTTCGGTTGCGGCGAAGGCAGCCTCGCAAAAGAGGCGTGAAAGGCTTGCCGGCGGGTCCGCAGCATCGCTCAGGCCAAAGACGATGGCTGCAGGTACGCAGATCAGATCCTCTTTTGCGATCCCCACCGTCCAGCCGTAGTTTCTCGCCATGGTGACGGCCTGGCAAATGGTGATTTTCTTTCCCATCGCGACGGAAGGGCGACGTGCTTTCTCCGGAAAATTTTCGTTGTTTTTGAGAAATTTGGCCGCAACCGGGAAGCTCTTCAGCCTGAGATCGTCCCGAATGAATGCCGCGGCTTCCTGGAAGCTTGTATCGCTCATGATGCTGCTCCTTTGTTCGTGCGGTGACTTTATTTCATATTCCGAATACGGACTTCGATACCCGGGTCATTTTTCAGCAGGTCGAGAAGTTTCGAGGTGTCGGTCTCTCCGAAGTGATACGGGTAGAGAATCTTCGGTTTGAAACTGCGGGCGGCATCTGCGGCCATCTCCGGGGTCATGGTATAGGGCAGGTTCATGGGAAGAAAGGCAATATCGATCGCTTCAAGCTCTTTCATTTCCGGGATATTCTCCGTATCCCCCGCGATGTAGACGCGTTTTTCACCAAATGTCACCACATAGCCGTTGCCCGTTCCTTTGGGGTGAAACGCTACGCCTTCGCTTCGCATGTGCACCAGATTGTAGGCGGGAACGGCCTCGAGGGTAAGTCCCTTGACATTCTTTTTCTCTCCATTATGCATGACGGTAGCGCCCGGCAACCGGCCGGCAACTGTTTGAGTCACGACAAGCGCCGTGTTCGGCGTGCGAACGAGCTCGAGCGCCTCCGGATCGAAATGATCCTGGTGTTCATGGGTAATCAGGACAATATCTGCCTTCGGGAGACTCGTGTAGTCGGCAATCCTGCTGTAGGGATCGACGTGAACGATCTTGCCCTCGAATGCGAACATCAGAGAGCCGTGACCAATGAAGGTTATTCCAAGAGCACCGCTCCCGGTGTCGAACGAATCCGATTCGAACTGCTGCACCGTACCGCCCATTGCATGCGCCTCCTCGCAAAATGTTATCGAAATCCAGTCGTTTTCTCTGTCGTTTTTTCCCCGGTCATTATAAAACCGGAAAAGGTGGCGTCAATGCACGAATCGAGTAGACTCGGAACCGGAAAGGAATCAATGGCAATGAACTACCTGACGCTTGGAAAAACCGGGCTCGAAGTCTCTGAAGTCGGCTTCGGCTGCATTCCGATCATTCGGTTGTCCACCTCCGAGGCGGTAACCGTTCTGAGGCACGCGTACGACTGCGGCATAACGCTCTTCGACACCGCAAACATGTACTTCGACAGTGAAGAAAAGATAGGCATCGCTCTTGAGGGCATCCGGAACCGGGTCGTTATCGCCACGAAGACTGTCAAGCGAACTCGAACGGAGGCTCAGGCGGATATCGATCTCAGCCTCAAGAGGCTTCGCACCGACTACATCGATCTATTCCAGGTGCATCAACTCTCGCTCGAATCCGACTACCGGACGGCAATCGGGCCCGACGGAGTGATGGAGGCGGTGGTGCGATCCCGCGAGGCGGGGAAGATCAGGCACATAGGGGTTACTTCCCACAGCATCGAGATGGCCGCAAAACTTGTAAAGACAGGTCTATTCAGCACCGTCCAGTTTCCCTTCAACTTCCTCGAATCAAAACCTGTCGAAGAACTCCACCCCGCGGCGCGGGAAAAGAAAATGGGCATACTCGCCATGAAGCCCTTTGCGGGTGGGGCCCTCGACAACGCGGAACTGTGCTTCAAGTTTCTTCGACAGTTTCCCGACGTTATCGCCATTCCCGGCTTTGACGCCGTCGAACAGGTTGACCAGGTCGTGGCCATCTACCGGAACAAAAACGAAGTCCTGCCCGAAGACCTGGAAGCCATGGAACGGTATCGAGCCGAACTGGGACAGCGTTTCTGCCGCCGCTGCGAGTACTGCCAGCCCTGCGAGCAGGGGGTCATGATCACGGCGGCCATGGGCTATCCGATAGTTGTTAACAGGATGTCCGCGAAAAAGGCCGCGGCGCTTATGGGCCAGGCGATGGAGTCGGTAAGAAACTGCACCGAGTGCGGGGAATGTTTGAAGCGCTGCCCCTACAACCTGCCTATCCCGGAGATGCTGCAGAAGCACCTGGCCCTCTACGATCAAGACCTGGCACGGGCGTGACTGTGTCGAGAAAAATTTCGGTTGCGTTCTTAAGGGCTCGTACTTATTTTCGGCCGAGGTTGTGCGGCCCAATTCCTCTTTTTTCGATTTCCGCTTCTTAAACTCCCGTTTCCCTCTGTAGCTCCCCGTCGGGAGTGTACTATGGATGAGAACGAAAGAACTTCTCCGGCAAGAGGTCTCGTCTCCGGCTGAGCGCCGGGACTATCGAGGAATCTGCCGGACCCGACGACCGAGGACCACCACGGGTCCAGTATGCTCCGACTCACAGCAGGAGCAGGTGAATGAGCGGCTCACAGGCTGTTTCTGTCATTCTTCTGGTGATTGCGCTTCTTGGCGGGCACTCGCTCACCAAGGCGCCGCCTCTTCCCCAAAACCTGGACCGGGTCCTGCTGCGAACCGAGGCGACTCAAAACGACTGGCCTCTTTCCGGCGGCAATTACAAGGGCTGGAGATACTCCGGTCTCACCCAGATCAACAAGAGGAATGTGGAGGGCCTTCAGGTCGCATGGAGCCTGCACACCGGCGGGCAAAACGCCTTTGAATCGCGGCCCCTGGTTATAAACGGGGTGATGTACATAACGACTCCCCGTCATCATGTCCTCGCCGTAAACGCAAAGACCGGTCAAGTCTACTGGCGCTATGCCCGGTTGCTCCCCGGCTCGCTTCGCCATTGCCGGGCAGTCGTAGACCGGGGAGTGGCCGCGGGATGTGGAAAAATCTTTCTCGGCACCCCGGACTGCCATCTGGTAGCCCTTTACGCCACGACCGGCATCCCGGCCTGGGAGATCGAATCTGCAAATTACAGGGAAGGCTACCGCTACACCAGCGCGCCGGTCATCGTGGGCAACAAGGTGATCATCGGAGTTTCCCGAAACGATTTCGGAGGCAATGGTTTTATAGATGCCTATAATGCCGACACCGGGAAACGTCTCTGGCGATCCGGAGCTATTCCGAAACTGCACGAGGCGAAGCATGTCGATTCCTGGAGACGCAGAGGATATCCGGTATGGATGCCGGTAACCTATGATCCGGAAACCAACACCGTCTTCGCCGGGGTTGGAGGTCCCGGCCAGGAGGCGGCCGGCACGCATCCTGAGGGAACGCAACTCAACACCCGATTTCCGGTCGCTTTGAACGCTACTACGGGCAAGCTCAAACGGGATTTCCTTCGAAGTCCGCATATCTGCCCGGATCAGGATATCGATCCCGGGGCCCCGGTCGCCTATGACCCCGTTCGTAAGAGAATCTTCATTTCCACAATCGCACCGTCTACCCCTGACGGTCCAGTCCGGTGGGACCGCACCCTTGGGGACCGGATGGGATTTCCTGGTCCCACCCCCGATCAAACCACCTGGCATCTGGTTGCTATCGATGTCGAAAGCAAACAGGTCCTCTGGGATGTGACCTCCAATCATCCACTGGCAGCAGGAGTCACATGCACCGCTTCAGGTCTGGTAATCACCGGGACCCTGTCCGGGAAGATGCTGATACTCGATGCCGATAACGGAAAAACTCTCTACGCCTTCAAAGCTCCTTCAGGGTGGTGCAGCGCTCCCGTGGTCTACGCAGTCGACGGAAAGGAATACATTGCGTTCGCCAACGGCGCAAGCGAACGGACGATCGATCATAGCGGCCCCGGGGCCTTGACTGTAAAGAGCACCTCACGGCCGAACGCCATGTTCGCCTTTACGCTGCCGACCAAAAGAAAAAATCCGCTCCTCACTCCGGTGCGGGCTGCCGGACCGGCTAAAAGTACTCCGGACGCGGAGTGAAAAAGACGCGAGGGTCCAAATCGAAGCTACCATGCTTTTAGTATTGAGATACAGTAGTGAACTCCGCCTTTGTCGGAGTTGGATTGCAGCACATTGAAAAGATACTTTTTCCCTTTATAGTAGAAAGGCTGCGGCTTCCCGGCCTCGAGAAATAGTTTTCTTTTGAGTTTCCCTTGAATCAGGGAGACGAATGCTACGAAAGTAGTATGGGCTTTATCGTCAGGCGGAATCGGGTTAAGCGTCGCTGTGAGGGTATCGTCAATTATCGGGGTGCTTTGGCCGGACATTATCCAGGTCGGTTTCACGATGATATAGGGAGCCAGCAAATTCTGCAAGGTTTGTAGCTTGGTAGTCAGCTCAAGTTCTCGCTTGAGAGCGTCTGTTTTTGCTTCATTGAGATTTTTTAAAAGTTCCTTAAGTTTCACATTAGCATTCGTATCCTCATGTTCTGTTGAATGCAGCATCGACGATAGTACTTTATTCAAACTTTTGGTGTTCATATATTGATTTTCTGCAGTTGCAATAGACATCTTGAGTTCAGAATTTATATCAGACAAATTCTTTATATTTCTTTTATCAAGCATGATCTTCTGATTTAAGATATGTATCTGCTTAGTATACCTCTTATTCATGAACGCATAGGTTGTAAAAACTGAGAGCCCCACCAGGCACAAAACGCAGACAGTTGTGATCGCCAGGCGCAGGACCGAGTTTTCTTTCTTCTGCTCTATCAGCATGATGGCTCCTGAATGACCTGCCGGGATAAACTCTGCCCCTGCGCAGGAATAGAGCTTCCCCGACATCCTGATAAATGTTGAAGGCAATGCGGCATCCGACATCATAGCATGTTCAGGGCTTAACTCGTAGTGATTTTATGGCTTTTGCCAATCATTTCGTTTGTACGAGGGAGTTTTTTTACGGTGAGAAAGCAAAAAAGGCTGAACCCCAAGTGACCCTTTCAGATGCCCGGCTTCTCCTCGTCTGGTTCATCCCGGCTCCTCTTTCCCAGCATCCCCGAAGAAAGTGTTGCGCTTTCTCCTTTCCGCTGAGTATTTCGGCCGGGCTTTTCTATCGGGCCTCTTACTCGAACCTCTTGGGGTTCGCCATTATTATAACCAAGCAAAGAGAGTTGTCAAGAAAAGAAAAAGAAAGGGAGCAAAAAAATTCTCCCCGCCCGGTAGCCTTCTCCGGGCAATTGTTGAGTTAAGCGACTCAGCTGAAATCGCTCCTGCTCTTTTAGAGCGAAGTTCTTGATCCCGTGAGGGATCAAAGCCGTTAGCCGGGGGTTGAGGCCGCAAGGCCGATACCCCCGGAAAAAGAATGAGACGACCCCGTGAGGGGTCGCAGATCGGAACCATCAATCAAGATATCTCTGATCATATTCAATCCCCGCCTTTTCCAGAAATTCGACAAATTCTTCACGGAAGGACTTGGATCGGTGATGCTCTTCCTGGTTGGCGATGTATTTGCGTACAGCAACGCGAACCGTGGTGCTCACGGTGAAAGCCGCTTATCCATCCTGCCACCTGAAGGTGCAGTCTCCAATTTCTTCGTGTACCCGCGCAGATGACGCTTTCTTCAATTCGCGAACAACGTCGGCCAGGCAATGGGTGGATTTGAGCGCCAGCAACAGATGAACATGATCGGCGACGCCGCCTATGATCTCTGGAAAGCCTCCCAACCCGCGAACCGTCCCTCCGATGTACTCATGAAGACGGGTGCGCCATGAAAGGTCGATCGATGCAATACGGTTTTTCGTCCCGAAAACGATATGGTAATGGAGACTGAGATAGGTGGATGACATCGAATGCCCTTGCTGGCACCCCTTCGGGGTGCATGATTATGCGGCTTGCCTCCCGGTGGTATCGCCCTACGGGCTCAACCACCGGCTAATGGCTGAGAGCCCTGCAGGCTCGAAAAACCCGGTCTCGTTCAAATGTCCCACGCCCTCCCGGTGGTAACGCCCTACGGGCTCAACCACCGGCTAATGGCTGAGAGCCCTGCGGGTTCGAAAATCCCGTCTCGTTCAAATGTCCCACGCCCTCGGGCAATCGCGAACTCCAGTGCCTACGGGCCTGGCCATCCGGCCGCGGCGCCAGCCGCCGCCAGCCGTCCGTCACTTGCGAAAGATCCGGAGCAGAATCGAGATCAGCAGGCTTATGACAATCATGGTGGTGATCGGGATATAAATTTTGAGGTTCGGCCGGTCGATCACGATGTCTCCGGGAAGCCTGCCCAAATGCAATTTGATCAGCCAGGGCCACAGAAGGCCTGCGGTAAGAAGGATCGCCCCGATAGCGATGAGCATGCTGCGCATACAGGCAGAACTCCCCTTTTTCGGTTACTCGCCCCCATCCTCGACCGAGGAGAGGTAGGCGGAAAGCGAATCGAACTTCATGGCCGGACCGAGTTCGTCTCCCGATCTCAATTCATAGGTCACAACGCTGACCGGGTCTTCGAGCGAAGCGGGAAAACCCTTGCCGTCAGCGTTGGTAACGCTCACATACGCGCGTTTTCCCTGGTACTGGACGAATTTGGTGTAGGACGCTTCCCCCGAACAGCCTGCGGAGAGCCTGAAACCGCGAGCCGTCATGGTCTCCTCTACGTTCATTGCACGATCCTTCTTCTATGTTAACGACCTTTCCACTCAGGGGTCTTTTTCTCCAGAAATGCCTTTACCCCGGCCTCGGCATCCTCGGTGCAGCAAAGCGAGGCAAACCGGGCGCTCAGTAAGTCCAGGGCTTTTTCATAGGGCATGTCGGCCATGTCGTAGATTCCCCGTTTTCCCGCCTGCAGGGCCAGAGGGCTTTTGGCCGCGAGCTTGCGGGCCAACTCCAGGGTGGCTTCCTCCAACTGCTCTTTAGGGACCACTTTGTTCACCAGGCCAAGCGCCATCGCTTCCTGCGCCGAGATCATATCCCCGGTCAAAACCATCTCGAGCGTCTTCTTACGCCCCACCACGCGGGCAAGCGGGGCCGCGGGCCCAAGGCAGATGAGCCCGACGTTTATGGCGGTCGTCCCGAATTTGGCATCCTCTGCGGCCACTGTGAGATCGCAGGCAAAGGAGAGACCGGCGCCGTTTGCCAGGCAGTACCCCTTGACCGAGGCGATGACCGGTTTTTTCATATGGGCGATCGTGTGATTGTGTTCGTCCATCTTCCGGGTGAACTCCCCATATTCTTTGGGGGTCTTGTCTTTGAATTCCGCAAGGGAAATGCCTGTCGAAAAATGCTTCCCGTTGGCCCGCACCACGACCACTCTCACCTCTGGGTCCTCATCCAGGGCCAGGAGCGCATCGTTGAGTTCCCGGGCGAAAGGGACGTTGAACGTATTCGCATCCTGAGGCCGGTTGAGTGAGATAAAGCCGATTCCGCCTTCCTTTTCCACGATAACATTGGGTTCGGACATACTTACTCCTCGTCTTCTCTATCAGGGTTCGCGGACAAAACTAATGAAGGGGCGCACCAGAAACGGTCGCCCGATCCTGCGGATCGCTCTCCCCGGGATACGAGCAGGCCTTGCGCCTCGCCAATTCTATAGCATGAGTCCCCCCCTTTGGCCACTCTTCGTTTTTCCCCGGGAAACGATAAAGTTTTCATCGAAAGGAACCGATAACTTCTTTGAAGGGAAAACGGTTCTTAAAAGCGAGCTCCTTCAGTTAGTATTCCGGCAGATTTTTCTTTGGGTATTCGGTTCCGTCGTAAAAGGGATCAAGAGATAATAGCAACTAAGACAAAGAGGATTACAGCCATGCGTGCATTCAACGAACTCAAAGTTCACCATAAGTTACTTATTCCGAACATACTGAATATTGTTCTGCTTGTGGCAGTGCTATTTTTCTTTCTCAATTCAAGGACTATGATAACAAAACTTTCCACCGATCAAAATCGCGCTGATAAATCGATAAATAATATTCAAAAGACATCTTACGATATTAATGCATATATGCATCGTGACATGTCGTATGATGCGCTCAACTCGCTACACGGTGAATTGCTTCATAATATAAACAATGATAAGGCGACATCACGGCTTAACACGATGTGGAGTGGCATAAAAAAAATTAATGACCTTCGGTCACAAAATAATGTCATAGTCACAAAAATTAATAAATTGCTCAATACGTCCATATTACAGTCGAATTCATACATAACAAATATGGTCAAGAAATTGTCTGCACAAACAGCACAAACAGCACAACCGGCTCAAGCAACGCAGCCCGCCAAACCCTCTCAGCCTGCAGTAACGCCCCTCGAAATTTTGGTGATAGGCGGTGCCAACAATAACACATCGTTTGCTTATCAGCTAAAAGTAGTATTTGCCAGGATGCAGAAAGATATAACTCAGAAGCGTTCATTTTTGGCTCTTTTGGATCATGGACTTACAAATGTAAATAATGATATTAAGCATCTGGCCGGTACTCCGTTCCAGTCTCTGGCGCAAAAATCGAAAGAAAGTCTTCTCACTGTAAAAGATCTAGCCAACAGCTATATCAAAAACGTCAACTCGGAACTTGCTCTGCGAAACACTATTGCGGCGAACATAAACGCGAGTTCCAAAGATATCCAGAGCATTCAAAAGCTAACCAACGATAGACATTTCACTATGTTGAGAGGCTATTTCCGTAGCATGCTGATCATGATCCTGACTGTTTGCCTTCTCGGGATAGCGATCACGGCCTGGATCAGGAGATCGGTTGGAAACACTTTACGGGAAATCATCCAGGGGCTTTCGGGAGCCTCACGGGAAGTCAATCTGGCGTCCGGTCAGCTATCGCAGGCGAGCCAGTCCCTGGCCGAAGGGGCCACGGAGCAGGCCGCCTCGGTGGAAGAAATCTCGGCGTCCCTCGAGGAGATATCGGCAATGACCAAAGGGAACGCGAAAAATGCCGGAGAGGCCGACAGTCTCATGCAGGATGCCAAACAGACTTTTGAGGCGGCCAACTCTTCCATGAGGCTCTTGACGGCCTCGATGGAGGAAATCTCCAAAGCGAGCGAGGAGACCTCCAAAATCATCAAGACCATCGACGAGATAGCCTTCCAGACCAATTTACTGGCCCTGAATGCCGCGGTGGAAGCCGCGCGCGCCGGGGAGGCGGGGGCAGGATTCGCCGTAGTCGCCGATGAGGTCCGCAATCTTGCCATGAGGGCGGCTGAAGCGGCAAAAAATACGACTGCGCTGATCGAAGGAACCGTCAAGAAGGTGCGCGACGGTTCGGGGCTTGTGACCAAAACGAGTGAATCCTTCGGCGAGTTGGGAGATTCGACCGCCAAGGTCGCGACCCTGATTGTCGAGATCGCCACGGCTTCCAAAGAGCAGTCACTAGGCATAGATCAGGTCAGTACGGGGATGAATCAAACCGAACAGGTCATTCAGAAAAATTCGGCCAATGCGGAGCAGACCGCTGCGGCTTCGAAAGAAATGAATGCTCAGGCCGAGCAGATGAAGGGGCTGGTTGCTAGGCTTGTTGCACTTGTGGGCACCGACAGAAGGGATGCGAGCGCCGGTACGGGGGGTGTCGAAGTCAAACCGCAGGTGCATACCGCTGCTCGAGCCAAAGAAGTACACCGGACCGCACTGACAGAGGCGCCTGTAAATCGTCGTGCCAACGGGAACGGATCCAAAATAGCGGCCCTTGAAATTCCGTTTGAAACCGACGGGCCGGGAGATATCGCCGGGTTTTAGATTTTTCTCGCAAGGACTGGACAGGATCAACAGGATGGGGATTTCTCCGGA
>JBMFWU010000091.1:0-21348 GCA_049964955.1 Syntrophobacteraceae bacterium | reverse complement strand
CCTTCAGAAATGTCACTCGTGTACTTTGCTTCAATGAACCAGACCCAACTGGGACTTTCAAGTATGATGTCAATTTCCGAGATGCCTTCGTCGCCGTTCAGAAGTAGAGATGGAGGCGGTGCGACAGGCTTCCACAATTCAATGCTTACCTGTGAACAGATTGGAATAGATTGCATTGCGGGGAAGGCCCGGTAAGAAAGTAGCGGAAGCCAGACCGCAGGTGCCACCTGGCGAAGGGAGCGAAAGACGTTCCATGTGACAACGTCTTCGCTGTTCTGGCTTCGAAGGTGCTTGATTTTCGAAGCCCTCATAGTGGCGAAGCAAGGATCATAGCGATCAACGATTAAATTGTCTCTAAAGTCCTCTGCTACAAAGACGCCCGTTTTCGATATCTGCCCCTGAGTCTCATGCGTATGAACACCTTGTACAGCCCCATCATGCCAAAACGTTGTATTGTTTTCCATTTCGTGAGCAGCCCCTCTCTTAGAAAATCTTTGGCCTGCCGCCGCGTTGAAGTAACCGAGACACGGTAGACGGATGAACATTGAACAACCTGGCGAGGTCCGCTGCCGTCTTCTTTCCAGAGGTCACCAGGTGGATGATCTCCTTTTGCTGGTGAGCCTTGAGCTTGGGGCGGCGACCGCCGACACGTCCTTGCCTGCGGGCGGTGTCAAGACCATTGCGCGTGCGCTCGCGTAGCATGGCCCGCTCGAACTCCGCAAAAGTTCCTACAATCTGCATCATCATGCGCCCGCCCGGCGACGTGGTGTCGATCACCTCGGTCAGGCTGCGGAATCCGGCTCCGGCCTGGGCGATTTTCTCCATGAGAGTCAACACGTCTTTGAGCGAGCGCGACAGCCGGTCGAGCTTCCAAACCACAAGCACGTCGCCCTTGCGCAGGTGCTCTAACAAACGATGCAGCTCCGGCCTGTCCCAGCGACCGCCCGAAGCCTTTTCCTTGAATATCCGTTCGCATCCTGCTTGCTTAAGGGCGGCGATCTGCGCCGCCGCGTCCTGATCCTGGGTTGAAACTCGCGCGTATCCGATTTTCAAGCCGTCCCTCCTGTTGCACAAACCTATTGCCAAGGCATATTATTTTGCAACTGTTTTTTGCAACGTTGAAACCCTTATTTTCCGGTTGCCCTAAAATCATTGCGCAAACGATCGTTTGTGCAACGAGAGGGAGGCCCGCCATGTCTGCCGCTCTTTCTCCATCCTCGCCGCACGACCGGCGCGTTCAGGCCGTGCTCGCCATGCTTCGCGGCGATCCCGTCGCGCAGGTGTCCGCCTGTTATGGGATAGGCCGAAGTTCCCTATACAAGTTTCGAAGCCGCGCGCTTGTGGCCATCAGCGACGCCCTGGTCGATCGTCCGCGCGGCCCCAAGCGCCCGCACAACCATGTGAGCGCCGATCTGGAACAAAAAACGGTTTCTCTTTGTGAACTTTATCCAACTCTCAGCGCCCGCCGTATCACCGCGCGGCTTAACCGCAAGGCCCCGTGTCCGCGCACCATCCAACGGATCAGAAAACGTCACCATCTGAAGAAATTTCCAAAACGCGCGAGGCCGCTTGCTCCGGCCCGGAAACTTACTTTGCGAGCCGATAGAGAGGTTCGGAACCTCATGCATGAGAAATTCTATCTCGGCCCGGATCGTTTGGCCTGGGATTTATTGAACAGCAAAGGAATCCGCGTCAGCCCCTCGACCTTCAAGCGCCGCAAGAAACAATGGGGCGAGCTGGCCAAATTCTTTGCGCCGTCAGCTCCGGCCTGGCGCTTTTACGAGCGCCACCACGCGCACAGTCTTTGGCACGGGGATTTCCTGGAGAAGGTCACGCTTTCCGACACCGGCCAGACGGCCTATCAATTGGCGCTCATGGACGACTATTCGCGCGGCTATGTGTTTTGCGATCTCTTTTTAAACCCCGATATCCGCACCACGATCAGCGCGATTATCGCCGCCATGCGTCAATGGCGGGTCATTCCGAAGGCCATCATCTTTGACAACGGCTCCGCCTTCAAGGGCAATCTTCTTTCCGCGTTCTGCGAACATGTCGGTATCCGGCTGATCCACACGTCGGTCTATCATCCTCAAACCAACGGAAAGCTCGAACGGGGCTTCCGCGACGACATGCGGGATTTTTACAAGCAGCATACCCCGTGGCTCTTTGAAGACTTGCGGCGCGAGCTGCCTGCCTATGTCCACTACCGGAATTACGTGCGCGGCCACCGCGCCCTGGGCGGCAAGCCCTCGATCACCAGGCTCAACGAAGCACATACACGCGCCGCCTCTTCCGATCTGCTCGATTGTCTCGAAACCTTTGCCTGCTATGAAACAGGTCCCCGCACCTTGTCAGCGGCAGGGAGCTTTCGCCTGTTCAATCGTGAAGCCTGTGTAGACAGAAGGTTCGGCAACAAAGAGGTTACTTTCTTCGAGACTTTGGAAGGTTTGGAAGCAAGGATCGACGGGAAGGATATTGCCGTATTGCGCGACTACCGCTCCTACCTGCACATGCCGTCATGGGGGGAGCAACGGGGCCTCGCCCCTGTTCTGAATTTTGAGCCTCTCGCCACGCCCGAGAGTCCGCGAATTGCTGTCGCAAATTGACGGTGACCTCGCACACAAAAAGCCGGGATCTGTCCAGTTATTAAAAAGGAATTCACGCCACCCCCAACGTGCAACCCCGTGGACTTCACTCTCGCCTATCGTCAAAACCCGACCGCACCCGGCCCGGAGTTCCAATAAAAAATAAAGCCACGTAAAACATTCCCCTGCCACACTAACCGGTCCGCCCCCCCACATATCATCCGCCCGCAGTTTACCGAGATGAAGGGCAGAGCCTGTCCTCACGTCAACTGTGTTGAGGGGACGACAATGGACTAAAAGGCCGCTAAGATTCCTCTTTGCCTCGATTGCCGTAGTGTTCGAGCATGGCTTTTGAAATCTCCGGCGAGGACGGCCAAAGGCCGCGCCTCGCTCCAGGATTGCGCCGGTATTTTTCCAAATGGTCGAGGTCGGGCTGCACAGGCCTGTCATCGTCCAGAAATACAAAACCCACGGCTTCGCTCGGGATGAGGTGGATGAATGCCTCGGCGCTCTCGAGCATACTTCTTATGCGGCGATGCAGCTGCGGCACATCTATGGGGCGCTCCATGGCGAGCACACGAAATTCTTCCGCCGTAAAGCGGCTGTGTCGCGTGATCTCGGCAAGCAACTCCTCCGGAGTTTGCCCGGGAAAACGGCCTACGGCGGCGCAAATGACCGCGCCAAGCGGTAGGATGTTTTCGTGGATCGTCACCAGGTCGACGATGTCGCGCGGTTCGCGCCGGTCGGCAGCGGCGGAAACTTTATTGGTGGCAAGATCAACCGGATGCAGCACATAACCGAAAAGGTCATCGGACTGCGCCGGGAAAAAACGGAAGTCGCTATCAGCAACCCATTCGAGCTGCATCGTGTCGCCAAGTCCTTCGACCTGAGCGTTGCGCTTGCCGGTGCGCCTTTTGAGCCAGGTCAGTTTAAGGCCGGCTTTCTGAAGGATGGCAGCATCGGCGTCGGCTGCTGTTTCGAGGCGCTCCTCCGAATCCTGAAAGATGTCGATGTCGCTGGAAAACCGTGGGCCTTCGCGGTTAAGAGCTATTCCCCCGGCTATGTAGCTGTCGGGACTGCGTTGCGCAGCAAGCAACCGCAAGACAGAGGATTGCAGTTTAGTTAACGGCACGGCAAGCCTCTTCAATTCGCTCGGCCAGGCGGCGGCCAGCCATGCCGCCGTGTATTCTGAGGGCTCGGGTGATTGCCAGGGCGTCGGCGGGCGAGGGGTCTTCAAGCGGACGCATGTTCCAAAGCGCCCGCGCGCCGTACTCCTTGAAAGCGGCACGGTACATGGCCTTTATCTCTGCAGTGCGTTCCTGGTCGGTCATGATCAAATCTCCTCATTCAATAATAGCACATGGCCCCAAAAGGCACATCCCCCTGTCTACCGACCTCGCTGATTGGCGTCCACCCCATTCCTCGAAACCGACCACGCCCTGCCGCCGCCTCAACTCATCACATACCGGCACGCCCTGCCCTTCCCTATCCGTAGCAGCCTGCCCGTTTCGACCAGTTCGCTCAACTCCCGGAGGGCCTGGCGCTCGGAGATTTCAGCGAGGCGCGAATAGTACTTGTTGGTGATAAAGCCGTTGGTCTTAATGAATTCCATCGCCCGCATCTGGCGCACCTTCATGCCGGAATCGGGTACGCGGTCGGCGGCGCTCAGTTCGGGAATATACGTTTCGGCTTCTGCGGGGCTTTTTCTCTCCTCGCCCGGTGGAGGGGGTGTCGCGCCGGGGTCGCGTACTTCATAGGGCAGGTCTTTGGCCTCGATTTCCTGGCCGTTGGAAAGAATAATGGCCCTTTCGATCGCGTTTTCGAGCTCGCGCACGTTTCCCGGCCAATGGTAGTCGAGGATGCGCTCCATGGCCCCCGAAGTTATGCCGATCGAGTCGCGCATGGCTTCCTCGGCATATTTGGCAAGGAAATGATTTACCAGAAGGGGCAGATCGTCTTTTCTTTCCCGAAGCGAGGGCAGGTGAACGTGCACTACGTTCAGCCGATAATAGAGATCGCTTCGGAACCTTCCATGGGCGGCTTCGTCTTTGAGGTTGCGGTTGGAGGCCGCGACCACGCGGACGTCGACCTTTAGCGTGTGACTGCCCCCTACCCTTTCGAACTCCATTTCCTGAAGTATTCGAAGGAGCTTCACCTGGAGCGGGGGAGACATCTCGCTGATTTCGTCGAGGAAAAGCGTGCCCTGGTGGGCGAGTTCGAACCGGCCCTTGCGTTGGCTCACAGCGCCGCTGAAAGCCCCCTTTTCATGGCCGAAGAGCTCGCTTTCCAGTAAGGTTTCCGGAAGCGCCCCGCAGTTTACCGAGATGAAGGGCAGCTCCCGTCGCGGGCTGTTGTAATGAATCGCCCTTGCTATCAGTTCCTTGCCGGTTCCGGAGTCCCCGGTTATCAGCACGGTCGCTCGGGTGGGCGCCACCTTTTCGATCAGTTCGAAAATGCGCTGCATGCGCGCGCTCTTGCCCACGATATTGCCGAAATGGTACTTGCCTTGCAGTTCGCGGGCCATCAGCCGGTTTTGCCTGACAAGATTGTAGTGATCGACGGCCTTTGCGATGGTGAGCTTTAACTCCTCATTTTTAAACGGCTTGAGGATATAGTCGAAAGCGCCCTTTCGCATCGCCTCGACGGCCTTTTCCACACTGCCGAAAGCGGTCATCATGATCACGGGAATGTCGGGGAGGCGTAGTTTTACGTGCTCCATGAATTCCATGCCGTCCATTCCGGGCATTTTCATGTCCGTAATGACGACATCGAGATCGTTTTCCTCGATACACTCGAGGCCGCGCCGACCGCCTTCAGCGGTGATGACCTGGTAGCCCTCCTCGGAGAGCAGCGCCTCGAGCACGAGCAGATAATTCTTTTCGTCATCGACGATCAGGACCGTGTTCATTCTATTGCGCAGCTTTCCTTTCCGATACGTATTCGGGTTGGGTGAGCGGAAGCCGTACGATGATGGCGGCGCCCTGCCCTTTTTCGCTCACGACTTCGATTTCCCCGCTGTGATTGTCGATAATGGTTCTAACGATGGCGAGTCCCAGGCCGGTTCCCTTTTCGCGGGTGGTGAAAAAGGGATTGAATATCTTCTTGCGCGCCTCCTCGGGGATGCCGCTTCCGGTATCGCGCACCTGGATTTCCACACGGGGAGCGCCGCTTCTGCCGTTGGAAAGCATAGTTTCAACGGTCAAAAGCCCCCCTTCGGGCATCGCCTGAAGGGCGTTTGCGAAGATGTTTACAAAGGCGCGGTAGAGCATGTCCTGGTCGGCCTCCAGGCTATAGTCTCCTGTTTGATAATGTTTCAGGACATCTATTCCCAATCGTTGCAATTCAGCCTCCAGGACGAAGAGGTTTCTGTCGAGAATGTCTTCGACCCTGCAGGCTTCGAGATTGAGGGTCTGGGGCCTCGCGAAGTCGAGAAATTCGGTCAGGATGTCATTCAGGCGGGTCGATTCTTCCACGATGATCGAGGAAAATTTTTTGAGCCTGTCACCCTCGACGCGATTGTCGAGAAGTTCCGCGGTGCTCCGGATGATTCCCAAGGGATTTCGAATTTCATGGGAGACCCCGGCAATCATTTCCCCAAGCGAGGCGAGTCGCTCCGATTGGTGGAGTCTTTCCTCGAGCTTTTGTTTCTCGAAGCTTCTGGCCGTGATGATTCGCTCGGCGCGCCTGGCTATGAAAAGGATCGTCAGGAACAATATCCCCACAAACAAAAGGAAACTGAGAGCGACGATCCACTGGAAGCGCCTTATTGTTTTGTAGTCCTTCGTAATGTCCTGCGTGATTTTAAAAACCCCGAGCACCCTCCCCTTTTTCCAGCTGAGAGGTCTTTCCACCCACATGGGCATGTAGGTGGTGAGCACCTGTTTGCCGCTTCTGGGTTTAAAGCCGAAAAAACCGGTCTTGCCCGGAGACAGCACGGAAACAGGCTGTTCCTTCATAGCGGATGTGAAGGCATCCCCGAGATGGCCCTTGCTGCCGATTATTCCCTTGCCCGTGCTGTAGACGAGCACCTCATTCGTGTCATAGATATCGACGTTTTTGACGGAAAGCCCATGGATCGTGTTTCTTACGACCTTATTGAGCCTTTCGTGCTGGCTCGGGTCCCTCAGGCGGATTTCTCCCTCGGTGATGAGCGTTGGGAGGGTAAAGAGATAAAATACCTGGTGATTCAGATTTTCCGCCACCAGCAGCGCATACTGCTCGCTTTTTTCGAGCAGCAGGTCCTTGGCCTTTTGCGATATAAACCCCGACAAAACGATGGCGCTGGCAAGAATCACCACCAGGCTGGAGATGGCCAGATACTTGACCAGTTTGAAGGGTTTGACACTTTCCAGAAGCTGTTTTTCTGCCTGAATCGCTTTCATCATGTTTCGGAATTTTTTTCCTTCGTCGAAAGTTCTTTCACCTTGGCACGCCGTTGCTCCAACTGGTCTTTGAATCGGGTTTCCCACCCGGCTTTGGGTTCATAGAAACGTGTTCCGGCCAGTTCTCGGGGTAGATAGACCTCAGGCAGCCACCCGCCTTCGAAATCATGAGCATACTTATACTGTTTTCCGTACCCCAGTGTTTTCATGAGTTCGGTCGGTGCGTTGCGCAGGTGCAGGGGGACGCGCAACGTTCCACTGTCTCGGGCTCGTTGCATGGCCTGCCCCATGGCCGTGTAGAGCGAGTTGCTCTTGGGCGCAAGGCAAAGATACACGACGGCTTGGGCCAGGGCAAGCTCGCCTTCGGGACTGCCCAGGAAATGATAGGCGTGGAAAGCGTTTACCGCCTGAGAAAGACCTGCGGGGTCGGCAAGCCCGATGTCTTCGGAGGCCATCCGTATGACGCGCCGCGCGATGAAAAGAGGGTCCTCACCCGCATCCAGCATGCGGGAAAGCCAATAGAGGGCGGCGTCGGGGTCGCTTCCCCGCACACTTTTGTGGAGAGCCGAAATGAGGTTGAAGTGTTCCTCCCCCGCCTTGTCATAGTGCACGGCTTTTCGCAGCAGGGCTTCCTTCGCCGTTTCAAGCTCCACGGTTCGAACCCCCGCCGAATCGGGCGACGTAGTGAGCACTGCGATTTCCAGTGCGTTCAGGATGACTCGCGCATCCCCGCCAGAGCCCGCGATGAGGTAGTCGAGCGCACCCTCGGCAAAACGCGCGGGAAACCTCCCCAGCCCCCTTTCCGTATCGCTTAGGGCTCGCTCGATTATTTTTTTAAGATCGGCCTCTTCGAGCGGTTCCAAAACCGCCACCCGGGCACGGGACAAAAGAGGTCGAATAATCTCGAAGGAGGGGTTCTCGGTTGTGGCGCCCAGAAGCAGGAGGGTGCCGTCTTCGACGTGCGGCAAAAGCGTGTCCTGCTGGGCCTTGTTCAGCCTGTGGATTTCATCCATCAGGAGCCACGTTCTCACTTTGCGCCGGAGAAAAACCTCCCTTGCCTCCTGGACGGCTTCCCTGATCTCCCGGGCGCCGGCCATGACCGCGGAGAGAAAAACGATGTGGCTCCCGGTGTGTTTGGCAATGATTTTGGCCAGGGTCGTTTTGCCGCATCCGGGAGGCCCCCACAAAATGAGGGAGTGAGCCCGCCCATGCTGCAGCAATCGGTCCAGTATTTTCCCGGGACCGAGCAGATGCGATTGTCCTATAAATTCCCCGAGGTCGCGCGGGCGCATCCGTTCAGCGAGCGGCGCCTGCTGGTCGAGTTCCTGGTCGGCGACGCTCCCCGGGCTTTCGAACATATTCAGCTGGTCGGCTGCTTTTCTTTTCTGCCGGTCCGATCTCATGTAGCTGGCCGCTCTCCGGAGAAGACAATCCCTCCGGCCCCTCTCGAATTGAAATGGCGAAATTTGAGCCTTACCCAATTTTATAGAAAATCAGTGAAGATGTGGTAGAAAATATTCGGAAGTCCTCCCTTTCTGCAAATGGACAGCCAAATCGCTCTATATCCGCTCGTTTCCGGTCATGCGCACTTTCACCACGATTTTTCGTACATGCGATTTTCCCTCTACATCGCATCCGGGGCGGTGCGCTTCCTTCGGGTAGAGCACTGCGAAACGGCCCGGTCCCATTAGGAGAGAAGCCGGGTCCCCCACCGTTTCCACCAATGCCATGTCCTTGATTTCATCGTAGTCGCCAACCTCTTTCAGACCGGAGGATGACGACACTTCGAGCTTTTCCTCCCCTTCCAGGACTATTTGAACGTCGGCATGTTCGTGGTGGATTTCGAACCTCTTCTGCGATGCCGGGACGGTTTCGTAGGAAGAAACCAGTGCGAAGATATCGTTTGCTTCGATCTCGTATCTGCCGTCTGAGCGGGAGGGATCGAAGCGGGCAGCAAAAGAAAGAGCGCGAAACAGCGGACTGTCGGGTTGAAAATAGTTTTGAAAATTTTCGAGTGTGTCGTAAATCATATATGGACTCTCCTTTTACTTATATTTTGAGTGGAAAGTGATCAATGAGCGGTGAATGGAAGTTTTTCCCGTTCACTGATCACTCTTCACTGTTCACTGCATTCTACAGGAGGCCGGAGCCGGGAAGGAGAAAAAATGGAATACGATTTTCTGATAGACACCTACGAGACCGAACGACTGAAAACGCTGAGCGTCTGGAGCACTTTCGAAGACGACGATCTTGCGGTTCGCCCCCAACCACTCGACAAAAGAGACCGAAACGGGCTCGAACACATGGTGCACCAGTGTCTGAGTGAAAACCGGTGGTTTTCCAACATGCTGGGCATCGATGTCGGGGCCCCTCCCCTGCCCGATGCGGAAACCCGCCTGGAGTTTCTCAAGCGCTATGCCCAGGACAGCGCAAAGAGGCTTGCGGCCCTCAAGCAAAAAGACAAGGCGTGGTGGGAAGGAGAGGTCCGTTTTTTTGACGTCGTACGCACGAGAGCGTGGGTCATGGTCCGAAGGATTGCCCATACGGCCCACCATCGCGCCGAGCAGGGGATGCTGCTAAGAATGCTTGGCAGGGCCAACTACAGTGTCTACGGGCCTTCGGTGGATTCGGGATGCCTGGCCGAAAACGGGGCCGTTACCATTTATCCCTATCCGGACATAGAGGCTCTCCTGGCCGGCGAGTCGGCAGGAGGCCGGAAAGCGAGACTACCCGGCCCTGGAGAAAAGCCCTGCACCGAGAGGCCGCAATGTTGACAGTCGAAAAGATCGTCCTTTACTCGTTAATGGGATAGCCGAATTCGCGCAGGGCTCGCGGGTCTTTTCTCCAGTTTTTCTGAACGCGCACGAAAAGGCCGAGGTAGATGTGGCATCCGAGAAAGGTCTCTATTTCCATGCGGGCCTGTTGACCGATTTCCTTCAGGGTGCGCCCCCCCTTCCCTATTATGATCCCCTTCTGGGAGTCGCGTTCGACGTTGATCGCGGCCTCTATCTCGATGAGTTCTTTTTCGGGCATTTCACTGAATGTTTCCACCACCACGGCGACCGAGTAGGGGATCTCCTGGCTTACGAGGTGAAAGATCTTTTCCCGGATCAGTTCGGCGACGAAAAAGCGCTCGGGCTGATCGGTAACGTAGTCTTCGGGATAATATTGGGGGCCTGCGGGCAAAAGTTTTACGACTTCGGCCAGGATGTCTTCCGTTCCATCCGCCTTGAGGGCGGAAATGGGGATAATCGCGCGGAAATCGAACCGTTTTTGCCAGGTTTCCATCAGGGGAAGAAGCAGTCCCTTGTTTCCAAGAGTATCCACCTTGTTTATGAGAAGGATTACGGGGGTGGAGATACGCCGGAGGTTTTCCAGAATGAACTCGTTTTCGGACCGTTCGGCGTTGGGTTCGATCATGAAGAGCACCACGTCGGATTCGCTGAGCGTGGAAAGGGCGGTCTCTACGAGCCCGCGGTTGAATTCGTCCCTGGCCTTGCAGATTCCGGGGGTGTCTACGAAAATGATCTGGCAGTCGTCCCTGGAGAGTATGCCCGCGATCCGGTTGCGGGTCGTTTGGGGCTTTGGCGCCGTAATGGAGATTTTTTGTCCGAGAACCTGATTGAGCAAGGTCGATTTCCCGGCGTTGGGCGCCCCGACTATAGCGATGTATCCTGATTTGAACTCTTTGTTTTCCATGTTATTTCCATCCCTGTCATGCCCGCATCGCCAACGACCTTAGCATGTATCCCCCACCTGGAATGCCAGTGCAGAAGGTTCGCCTTGCGGTTTCCAATAGCGTCGCTCACCTGGTTCGGCGCTACGTGTACAACCATTTCGCTTCCCGGAAATTCCTGTAGCGAACCCAGATGGGCGTCTATTTTTTCCAGCCACCAGCGGCATTTCACAAGAGAGCCGAAGGCAGGGTGATAAGGGCCTGCCAGGATGACCCCCGGCTTTTCCAGTTCGCGGTCTGCCTGAAGGCCCATTCGTATAACGCTCACACCGGCCCGCATCGCCAGATCGTAGGCAGGCGCAAGCAGACTCACCGCCTCATCGAGGCTTAAGGGGACGTAGAGGCCCGCTCGGTAAGATTCTGCAAGGGAGGTCCCTTCCAAAACGAGCACCGGGTAGATGCGAAGAAAGTCGGCCCCGATCTCTAGAGCGCTTCGCACCGAGTGCAGGAAAAACTCCCGCGAGTCGCCGGGAAGGCCGGCCATGAGCTGGATACCGAGCTTCCATCCCCTGCCCTTCACCCTTCGGGCCGCCCCGTAGACCGATTCCGCCCCATATCCCCTTCCGCTTTCCTTCAGGACCGAGTCGGACAGGCTCTGCACCCCCAGTTCCACGGTACGCACGGGATAGCTCGAAAGCATCTCCACGACATCGCCTTCTAAGCAATCGGGCCGCGTGGAAAACCGAACCCCGGTAAAAATCCCCTGCTCGACCCAGGCGGAGGCAGCCGAAAGAATCTCTTCGACCAGGGCGCGCGGAAGCGCCGTAAAGGTCCCGCCGTAGAAGGCGATCTCGCCCGGGATGCCCGATCTGCGTACCTGATTGGCATAGTCGGCCATGCGGGAGATTGCAAACCCCGCAATGGGGCCCTGGCCGCCGCCTGTGACCGTCACCCGCTGATTGCAGTAGACGCATTGAAACGGACAGCCTGCATGGGGAAGGAAAACCGGATAGATCATTTCGTCAGGAAATATCCGCTGGAAGCGTTTCGGTTTCTTTGGCTATCTTCGCTATCGCTTTTCGCGCCGCTTCCTGCTGGGCTTCCTTCTTGCTCTTGCCGTGGCCGAAGGCCAAGACCTGCTCGCCGATTTCGACGCGCATGAAGAAAGTCTTGTCGTGGTCGGGCCCTTTTTCCTCCTCCAGGTTGTAGACGGGAGTGAGTTTCAGCTTCGCCTGCGTGATCTCCTGGAGTTGGGTCTTGTAATCCTTGTCGAGGGTTTTGAGAAGATAGTCTTCCTCTTGATTTTCCAGATAATCGCTAAAAATCGTTCGGACCAGACCCAAGGCCGGTTCGAGACCACCATCGAGGTACACCGCGGCAAGGACCGCCTCCAACCCGTTGGCCAGAAGCGAGGGTTTCTGACGCCCCCCCGAAAGGTCCTCCCCTTTTCCCAGAAGGAGAAAATCTCCCAGGTTCAGGCTCGAGGCGATTTGCGCAAGCTCCCTCTCGTTTACGATGGAGGAGCGGAGCCGTGACAACTCCCCCTCGTCGCAGTTGGGGAAAAGGTCGAGCAGAAGGTGGCTTATGGCAAGCCCAAGGACCGAATCTCCAAGGAATTCGAAGGTTTCGTTATCCTCGCACACCTCCTGGTTTTCGTAGGCAAAGGAGCGATGAACCAAGGCCCGCAACAGCAGCTCTTCGTTTCGGAACCTGTGGCCGAGCCTATCCTGTAACGCTTCCAGGTCGATTTTTGGCAACATACCCCACTAAACGCTTCTGTTTTGAATTGAAGTTGCTTTCAACTTTGTCCATATCGTAATAGTATACATCTTTTATCCGATCGATCGGAGTTTATTCTTGGTTTCCATCCGATGGAAGTGTAAAAATGCTTGCGTGGCTTGGGTCTGCAAAACCTCGGTACCGACGATTTCTCCTCTTGGATCGTGACGGCGTAGTGAACGTGAACCGGCCCGACTATGTGAAAAGCCTGGCCGAGGTTTGCTTCTACCCCGATGCGCTCGAAGCCCTGGCGCTTCTCGAGCGAAACGGGATCGGGGTAATGCTCATCAGCAACCAGTCGGGGATCAATCGCGGGCTGATCGCGTGGGACGATTTCTGGGAAATGCACGAGGGGGTACTCGGCCGGGTCGAGGAAAGCGGCGGCGCCATTCAGGCCGCTTTTTACTGTCCTCATCGTCCCGATGAACTATGCGAATGCCGGAAACCTGCGCCTGCCATGATTTTCGCCGCCTATCGCTTTGCGTCCATCGACCCCGGGCAGACCTTTTTTGCAGGCGACAGCGCATCGGACATGGAGGCCGCAAGGAACGCGGGATGCCGGGGAGTTCGCATTCTGCGGACCCAATCCGGTCCGTCCGTGCCCGAAGCACCGGGTTTTAAGACGTTGCTCGATGCGGTAGTATCGATTTATGGAATGAGCTTTTAAGAACGGGCATGCTTACTTTCGCCGCAGCCCGATTAACATACCGGGAGGGATATCGTAAATGTCAAAGCTAGATACACATCAATTCGCCCCGCTTCTGAAGAGTAAGATGTCTCCGGAAAGCTACCGAAAACTGATCGCGCTGGAAAACGAGGAGCTTTTCGCCTTCGTGGGCGAATTCACCGAACACTGCGAGCCTGACTCCGTTTATATGTGCGACGACAGTGACGAAGACGCCGAGTACATCAGGCAGCATTCGCTTCTTAAAGGGGAGGAAAAGCCTCTTTCCAAAGCCGGCCAGACGATTCACTACGACGGCTATAACGACCAGGGGCGCGCCCCCGGGGCGACAAAGAACCTGGTATCCAAGGAACTTGTTCCTCTCATGGGGGCGCTTCTCGCCAAGGAGAGACACGAGGGGCTGGCTGAAGTGCGCCAGGTCATGAAGGGGATCATGAAGGGCAAGCAGGCGATCGTAAAGCTCAGCTGCGAAGGGCCGACCCGAAGCCCCTTTTCCATTGCCTGCGCGCAGATGACCGATTCCTTCTACGTGGCCCATTCCGAAGACCTGCTCTATCGGCGCGGCTATGAGCATTTCCGCCTCATGGCGCCCGGCGAGAGGTTTTTCCGCTTCGTCCACAGCGCCGGCCGTCTCGACGAGCACGGCAACAGTGCGGATCTCGAAAACAGGCGAATCTACCAGGACATGGAAGACTACATAGTCATGTCCGCCAACAACCAGTATGCCGGAAACTCCGTAGGGCTCAAAAAACACTCGATGCGCCTGGCCATTAAGCTTGCCGGCACCCAAGGGTGGCTGTGCGAACACATGTTCGTCATGTCCGTTCAGAACGAAAAGAAAGGCCGCTCCACCTGTTTTTGCGGTGCCTTCCCCTCCGGCTGCGGAAAGACCGCGACGGCGATGCTGCCCGGTGAAAAGATCATCGGGGACGATATCGCTTATTTCCGCAACGTTAACGGGGAGTTTCGAGCGGTTAACGTAGAAAACGGCATCTTCGGGATCATAAAGGACGTCAATGCGGTCGATGATCCGCTGATCTTCAAAACGCTCCAGACCCCCGGGCTCGAGATCATTTTTTCAAACGTTTTGACCGGCCCGGACAACGAGCCCTACTGGCTGGGCATGGGTGTGGACCACCCGGCCAAAGGCCGGAGCTATTCGGGCGAATGGTTCGAGGGAAAAACCGACGATAAGGGCGTTCCGATTCCCCACGCGCACGGAAACGCGCGCTATACGCTGCGACTCGGGTATCTGGAAAACATCGACCCGGCCTACAACGATAAAAACGGCGTTCCGGTCCAGGGCATCATCTATGGCGGGAGGGACTCCGACACCTCGGTCCCCATTGAAGAATCACTGGACTGGAGGAGCGGAATTATCCTCAAGGCGTGTACGCTCGAGTCCGAGACGACTTCGGCCGTCATTGGAAAAGAAGGCGTGCTCGCTCCCCAGCCCATGGCCAATCTCGATTTCATAAGCTACCCGATCGGCGCCTATATCACGAACAATATCCGTTTCGGGGAAGGCATCAAGAACGCGCCGCGCATCTATGCGGTGAATTACTTCCTTCGGGATGCGAAGGGGCATTTTCTCACCCATAAGCTCGCCAAAAAAGTCTGGCTGCACTGGGCCGAGCTTCGCATTCACAACGAAGTCGACGCCTACCGCACCCCTCTCGGGTTCATTCCCCGATATGAAGACCTCAAGGCTCTTTTTGCCGAGATCTTCCAGGAGGAGTTTTCCGAGGAACTCTACCGGGAACTCTTTAAATTCCGCATCGACCCGTGGATAGCCAAAATTTCCCGCGCCGTGCGCTTTTACCATCACTCCGCACCCGATTGTCCGGAAGAATATTTCGAGATCTGGAAATCGACCGCGCATAAGCTCACGGCCCTCAAGGAGCGCTACGGCCACTTCATCGAACCGGGCGCCTACAGCGAAAAATAGGCGCAAAACAGGCCGAACCGTAAAGGAGAGCAGATGTTTTTTCCACCGTTTTTGATTTTCTTTGCCTTTGTTTTCGCCTTCCTGCTCTTCGTAGCCTTCGGGTTGATACAGTTCGGCCTGTTTTCCTGGGCCTTCGCCAGGATCGGTATACCGCCGCAGTACCTTTTTTCCATTCTGTTCCTGTGCATCGTCGGGAGCATGATCAATATCCCGATTCGAAAAATTTCCCTCGAAAACGACCAGGATGACTGGGACACGGTTTCTTTTTTCGGCATGCGCTTTCAGCCTCCGCACCTCCAGAAGCCAAACGAGATGGTGCTTGCCGTAAACCTCGGCGGGGCGTTGATCCCGAGCGCCTTATCGCTCTATCTGTGGCTGAACTCGCCACACCCCGTTCGTATGCTCCTGGCCCTTGCCGGAGTCGTCTATGTAGTCTATAAGAGCGCACGACCGGTTGCCGGAATCGGGATTGCAGTCCCGTGGCTCATCCCCCCGATCGCCGCAGCGGTCTCCGCAATGATTTTCGACTACGGTTCGGCGGCGCCCACGGCCTACTTCGCCGGGACCCTCGGGACCCTCATCGGGGCGGATATCCTCCACATGGACAAGCTCAAATATCTGCGCGCACCAGTCGCGTCGATCGGCGGGGCAGGCACCTTCGACGGCATCTTCCTTGCCGGAATCATCGCCGTTTTGCTTTCGCCCGTTCTGCATTAAAGGCAGTGAACAGTGATCAGTGAACAGAGAGATTCACTCCGGTCCGTTTTCACTGTTCACTCATCACCGATCACTGTTCGCTGAGGTTACAATGGCTTCCCAAGTCTATTTCACGAGTTTACGCACCGGGTACCGCAACAGCCTGCTCGCCAAGATCGAGCGGTTGGCGCTTGCAGCGGGGCTCGAAGACATAGTGAGAAAAGGCGGGCTTACCGCGGTAAAGCTCCATTTCGGAGAACGCGGCGGTACGTCCTTTATCCGTCCCGTGCTGGTCCGGCCGATTGTGGACGCACTGTTCAAGGCGGGAGCGAGACCTTTTGTCACGGATAGTGGCACCCTTTATGTCGGCTCGCGCGGAAATGCCGTAGACCATCTGAACACGGCCCTTCTAAACGGGTTTGCCCACCCGGTGATAGGTGCGCCTCTCATTATTGCCGACGGCATCGACGGCACCGATGAAATCCCCGTATCGGTTAATCTGAAGCACTTCCGCGAGGTGATGATCGCCTCCGCCATAGCACGAGCGGACTCCATCGTTTCGCTCGCCCATTTCAAGCTCCACGATGCCGCGGGCTTCGGGGGCGCCATAAAAAATCTCGGCATGGGAGCGGCTTCCCGAAAAGGCAAAATGGCCCAGCACTCCGGAGTCGCCCCGAAGATCGTCGCAAAAAGGTGCATCGGCTGCGGACTCTGTTTTGAGCAATGCGCCCACGGGGCGATAAGCATCGGCGATAGACCGGCGGGTGCGGCCTCGACCTCCAAGGTGGTGCAGATCGACCGGGAACTTTGCGCGGGTTGTGCGCAGTGCATCCACGCCTGCCCCCAGTCCGCCCTTACCATCAACTGGAACAGGGATTTCCCGGCATTTATGGAAAAAATCGCCGAGTATGCCGCCGGGGCGATCAAGGGAAAGGAAAACCGCTCGCTTTTCCTCAATTTTCTAACGCAGGTATCCCCCGCATGCGACTGCTATCCCTTTTCCGATGCGCCGATCGTTGCCGATATCGGCATCCTCGCCTCCCGGGACCCCGTGGCCGTCGACCAGGCCTGCGTGGACCTTCTCAACCGGAGCCCCCACCTGCCCTCTTCGTGTCTCAAGGGCGAGGAGCACTATCCCGACAAGATCCGCGCCGTCTACCCGAACCTGGAATGGGAGCGCCAACTCATGCACGCCGAAGAGATCGGCATGGGCACCCGGCAGTACGAACTGGTGGAGATTGAAGGGGGCAAGCTGCACTGATATCCCGCCAGGGTGGATTTGTTCTGGAATGAAATCCAATACCAATCCATAGGTTAGCGATTTTTCTGGTCGAAAGCTATTCTCCCGTGTATAAGCATGTCCCAACGTATTTCACGGGGAGGGGAAATCCGCTTTGGACCTGAGGGAAGTCGTAGTCCGACCGGTTGATCATTCCGAAGAGCGGCACTACCAGGCTTTGATGCAAGAGCATCATTATCTGGGCCGTTTGCCCAAAATCAGTGAAACGCTTTGGTACGTCGCCCTGTGGCGGGAGCAATGGGCTGCGCTTCTGAGTTTTTCCGCCGCCGCCTTGAAATGCGCGGCGCGAGACCGCTGGATCGGCTGGAGTTCGCACCATCAGTTCGACCGCCTGAAACTGGTGAGCAACAACAGCCGTTTTCTGATTCTTCCCGGCTGGCATGTACCAAACTTGGGTTCCCGGGTCTTGTCGCTTTGCCAAAAAAGACTTTCCGACGACTGGCGGGCCGCATTCGGCCATCCCTTGGCGCTGATCGAGACTTTTGTGGACCCGCGGCGCTTTCGGGGGACGGTCTACAAGTCGGCGAACTGGCTGCATGTGGGGGACACCAGAGGCTTTCGCCGCACCGGCAAGGGCTACAGCCCCGTTACGGACTCCCCGAAGATGGTTTTCCTGAAACCGCTGCACCACAATGCACGATCGCTTCTTTCCCGCCCGTTTCTCGAACCGCCTTACCACATTGGAGGAACCAAGCTAATGCTGAAAGCTGAACAGATGCGATCCTTGCCCCAGTTTTTCTCCGATATTCCCGATCCCCGACGCGCCCATGGACGGCGGCATCGTTTGTCCACCGTGCTCGCCATAGCGGCTGGAGCGGTCCTTTGCGGGATGCGCGGCTATCGGGCGATTTCGGACTGGGCCGACAACCTCGGTCAAAAGGCGCGGGAACGCTTCGATTGTCGCCGCGAGAATGGTCGCCATGTCGTTCCGAGCCTGTACGTCATCCGTGATTGCCTTGTCCGTGTAGATCCCTCGGACCTCGACTCCGCACTCAGCCGATGGAACCAAACCTACGGAAAAGAAGACAAAGGCCTTGCCATAGACGGGAAGACGATGTGCAACGCCATCGACGAGGAAGGCCGTCGAACCCATATCATGAGCGCCGTTGGCCATCAGACAAAGACCTGCTACACCCAAAAAAAGTAGGTGTTCTTCCGAGAGAAGGCGAGGAGGAAGCCAAACAGACTAATGAAATCAAGATGGCCATTCCTCTACTCGACTCCATAGATATCACCGGGAAAGTCATCACGGGTGACGCTCTTCTGGCACAGCGAGCCTTAGCCATATATCTGGTCGAAAAACGAAAGGCCCACTACCACTTCACCGTCAAGGCAAACCAGCCCACCCTCCTTTCGGACATCGAATTCCATTTCCATGACCGAGGGGAGTCGACTTACGTCGAGCAAACCTCCCTGGGTCACGGACGGATTGAAACCCGCAAAATCCGAATTACTGCGGAGCTCAACGCCTATCTCGATTTTCCGCATGTTGGCCAAGCATTCGTCATCGAACGCCATCGTGTCGAAAAGAGGAGCGGCGAGTACTCATGCGAGGTCGCCTACGGCATCACCAGCCAGACCCCGTCCGAAGCCGATGCGCAATCCGTTCTCGCCACCAATCGCGCCCACTGGGGCATAGAGAACAGCTGCCGCCACGTAATCGATTGGAACTACGATGAGGACCGCAGTCGAATACGCACAGGAAACGGCCCTGAAAACATAACCAGGCTCAGACGGTTCGCCGTTGGCCTCATCAAATCCAAGGGGGCGCCCAGCGTCGCACAAAAAATGCGCCAACTCACATTCAATGTACGCCAGGTTTTCGACTATCTGAGAATGACGGAAAATTCGTGGGCCGCGCTCCGTCCTTGAAGGGAGAACAAATCACCCCTGGATATCCCGCTTATAAAAGTTGCCAAATCGGCTTCTGCAATATATAGTGACACTCTTTGGAAGCGCCAAGCTCACTGGTGGGGCTCCCGGACTTCAAATCCGGTGTGGGGGCGTGAAGGCGTTCCCAGGTGGGTTCGATTCCCATGCGCTTCCGCCAACTTACAAAAACATCACATTTTCACAATCTGTTCTTTCCTATTCACGTACGCAATACGTACGCGATTTATTCTCGAAACGAACGATTACGATTTGACTGACGAATCGCACTTCGCCGGCAATGTCAACACGCCAGTTCCAGAACCACCCTCTCTACTTCTTGTTTTGCGAGCAATTTTGGGGGGGAGCATTACCTGATTTTGCGCCTATCTGAGACGTTTTCTCGCGATGTAGCTATCAGTACCGTGTCGAAAGTGCCGTTGTAGAGGGCACAGCGCAATCTGAGCATGGTATTGCCATTTTCTTCCAGCCACCATGCCCCGGAGCGCTTCAGCCGAACATGACAGATGTGTTTGTTGGCTGATTCGATGCCGCCGCTGCCGATGGGCAAGCCGGTGTCCTTGCAGTCCTGGTAGGCGAGGCGATGTTTATGGGCCGAGAGGTAGTTGATCAGCTTACTGATCTCTTTTTCTGCCTCCACGCTACCGGGTTGCATGCGTTTGAGACCGCCGATGGCAAAACCTGTCTGATCCATGAACAGCCGCGTGATGGTGGCTTCGGCCCACTGCTGAGCGTCCAGGGTGTCGCCGTATTGGAGCTTGGCAACCTTGTGGACGTGTTCGGCACAGTGATAATAATCAAGCACTTCCCGAGCCGTCGGGAAGCACTGGGTCATGACGTTGCATAACCACTCGGCGCCATCCCCCAACAGAGCTATTTGTACCCGCTCCAGCGGAATCCGAGCGGCCACCATCGCCAAGTCCAGGGAAAACTGGGCTGCGTCCTGGATCTGGTGCCAACTGGCGATTTGGATAATGCGTTCCTTACCATCCAGCAAATAGATGCGGAAGCCCTTGACTTCCCGCCACTTGCCCGGTCCACGTCGGCTGTTGCGCTTTCCCCTGGGTCGGGTTGGAGTGTGGGCCCCGTCCCCGGCGACAACGAGCACGGGCAGTTCGTATTCCCGGGACCGAACTGATTCGATACGGCGCAGGATTTCATCGGCGCTTGGAATAACCTCTTCAATGGGAGCCAGAGTGCCGATACGGTTGAGCGTTTCGTGAAGGCAATGATCCGAGGGGCTGATGCCGGTCAGTTCCTTGAAAAGATCGGCAGAAATCGCATAAGGAGATTCTATTCCCAGTCGGAGCATTTTCTCCTGCATGTCGTATTGATAAGCTTCGTCGGCCAGTTCCAGGGCCTTATCCAGGGGATAAAAGCCTGCCTTGCAGTTGCGGCAATAGACTCCAGGATGATACTCCCCTGCATGGTGTGCAGGGTTTTGGCATTAATGCTGTGTCGTTTGAGGGATTTGCCGCAGTGCGGACAGGGGGCGATGTCCTGCCGCCGATACGAGGCAGTCAGTTGAGTCGCCATCTCTTGCAGGCAGCCGCCCAACAGTGTGGTGCGAGTCTGCATGAACTGATTGCTCATCTGCCGCAGGGTCGGAATCTCCTGAGCGGTTAATATCTCGGCCTGCTGATCAACCCATTGATCAACCTGGCGATGCGCGGCGGCACGGAAGGATTCGATGAGGGCCTTTTTGTCCGGCGGAATCGGTGTCATGGGGCAACCTCCGCGCACAGACGTAGCCGGGCATCCGGAGTCAAGGGATAGAGCAAAATCGTCTTGGGCGAGACGTCGTGGCGTCGGTGGGCGCGGTCCTGACGACCACGACCAGTGGTTTGACCCACCTCGATCCAGTTGGCCGCACGGTAGCACGTCCCTGCAAAGCGCGCCGGATCGACCAGGGTTTCCAATAGCACCGGACGGATTCGGTAACTTGCCTGCCAGTCTTCGGGGAGGCGGCGTGCCGCCAGCGAGAGGACGCTGCTGGCCAAATTGCAAATGCGTATCCACGGTAAAATTAGAAATCTACTGTTACTCACAACTTGTTGCAGATTGTGTCTACGGGCCGGCTCACTCCAGCCGATCCAGCGCTCACGCGCCGCCATGCGCCAGGCCGGGCTGGAGAATTGCAGCGCCCCCACACGAATCGGCCGCGGCGCCATGACCCGTATAAAGTAGCGCAGGTGTGCACCGAAGGGGATACGATAGCCAAGATAATGATAGCGTTGCATCCATTCACGCCACAGCGCCTGATCCTCTGGAGAACTGACGGGTTCGAGTTGAAGGGGCTGAAACTCCTTGATTGTTCCCTCCAACGGTGCACCAAATGCCCCCAACGGTGTGGCAGGAGGTGCGCTCCGTTGGCTTCGCCGCTGGGAGCGAAGTTGTGGCAACCTGA
>JBMFWU010000090.1:0-21542 GCA_049964955.1 Syntrophobacteraceae bacterium | reverse complement strand
ACCCAACCTGGGGTACAGGATGCCCTGGTAGATCTGCTGCACACCGCAAGCGTCAAATTCTGGACATCAATCGCGGGTCTTGGTTGTTCCATACTAATTACATTATTTCATAAATGGACGTGCCGATACATAAGACATAAGTTAATAGCTATATGTACAAAAATAGAATCATTGACTCAGGCTGTTACCCCTGAATGGCTTGCCAATAGACAATACGAAGCGATACAGGAGCAGTCCGATCAGCTCAAGAACTTTAACGACCAACTGGCGTTTAACCTTGGACAGGCTCTCGAGAAAGCTATCCAACAGTCAATGCCGGTCCTGATGACGAACGCGATGAACCCAGTCATTCAACGACTGGATAATATGCCACGCGATAATGGTGTGACCTTCCGCGAAGCGTTGAACCACGCAATGCCTCCGGTAATGGAATCCGCGATTTCACCGCTTGCGAACCAAATTGGGAATATGATCGAAAGACTTAACTCAATGAATCAATCGACGGTCCAATCCCTTACCCAGAAGTTCGGAGACGTTGTCACAGCCAATGCCGGAGCTGAACTGAAGGAACTTGCGGTCACACTTGGACAAGTTCGGGAAGCCTTAAACGCCACCACTCAAAGTGTAAGCGGCAGTGGAAGCGAAATGTCTCGCCAGCTCAGCGAAGCCACTTCGGAACTCAGAGTAGTGATGGAATCACTTGTCGAAATGGTTAAAGGTTTATCCCATGGTGTGGAATCAGACCTGTCCAGAACTCAATCCGCTCTCCAAACACAGCTGGCCTCAGTGGGAGATAGCCTGGATGTACTGGCCAGGGGAATAAAGGAATCACTCTCGGAAATGGGTGGCCAACTGAGAGACTCATCACTTCGGGCAGCGGAAACATTCAACGATGAAATCGCAGGCGCCGTCAAGCGCATAGAAAATGCGGCCGAGGTGGGCTCAGCGTCCTTGGTGGCTCTTGTGGATAACTTGCGGGCAGCTTCTCAGGAAGCGACCGGCTCTCTCGCCGACCAAACTGTCGGAGCATCCCGGGCCGTACAGGATGCAGTGGAGCGAATAGCCGCTTCCCTCGATTCGGCCTCACGCAATATGTTGGATGGCGCCTCGGAAGCATCGGGTGTGATATCCTCTCGCCTGCTCGATTCCATCAGTGAACTCAAAGACGCGGCCCGCCAAAACGCCGACCAGGTCCATGAGGCGGTTAAAGCTATTGCCGGAGCCGGATATGCCGCAAGAGAAGATGTTGGGGAAGCCGTTTACAGGGTAAGCGCGGATTTGGATGAAAAAGGCCAGTTGGCGGCCGGTAAACTCGTCTCGGGAGCCAATGTTGTTCTCGATAACTTGTCGAATGCTTTTGATGGCTTGAATGAAAGAACCAACTCCTTGATGGCAGCTCTTGAAATTATCGAGAACAGACTGGCCGTTCACGCCGCGTCCCTCAGAAAAATCAATGACTCGGCCCAGTCTACGGCGGATGCAATGGGGGGAGCCGCCAGGACTCTTAAAGACTCGACTGCCCCGCTCTCACTGGCCGAGCAAGGGCTCGCACGAGTATCCGAGGCGCTCAAGCTATCGGTTGATCGCCTTTTCGATCATATGCTGCCGATACAAAAAGAACTGGGTCGTCTTTCCAGTGAAATCACGGCAACCCTGGACAAACTGCAACAGGTTTGGGGACGGCATGAAAAACGTTTCGAAGATGTCGACGCCAGTCTGGGTAGGGTGGTTGATACAATGATCGGCAACCTCCGGGCAAATGCCGCGAGCTTTAGCGAATACGTGGTAAAAGTAGATAAAAACCTTGCGGGGACGGTAACCCAACTGGCAGGTAATGTTCAGGAATTGAGCTATACCGCCGAGGAGTTGCGTAAGGCGAGCGAGCAGTTTCACGGCAGCAATGGCCAAAGAAGGTAACGGCGAATGGGGATCTCCAGACAGCAATACGTCGACGAGCATTTAGAAGAGGGATATTTTGTCTCAATGACCGATATGATGGTCGGTATGCTGTTCCTCTTCATTATCATGCTGATGTTTTTTGCTCTTAAATTCAACGAGGCTGCGTCGGAGCACGTGAAGACCGTCAAGGACCTGGTTGGCGCGGACAATACAAGAAAGGATGTTCTGAACAAAATAAAGGGGGCATTGAAAACGCAGGGGGTCAATGTGGAAATCGATACCGAAAACGGCATTTTGCGCCTGCCTGAAAGCATCCTCTTTGACACCAATAAATCTGAACTGAGCGCCGGAGGCCGGGAGGCTTTAGAGAAGCTGGCGAAGTCTCTGGTAACGATTCTACCTCGTTATGCCTTTCTTCCAGGTAAAGATCGCACCGAAACCCGCTCTCGCTCGCCTCACAGCATCGAGTCTATTTTTATAGAGGGCCATACGGACAGTACCGGAGATGCGAACCTGAACTGGCGCCTTTCCATGGACCGAGCCTTCAATACCTACCAGGCATTGACCGAAGCGCAAGAAATCCTTGGACAGCTTCAAAACAGGAGCGGACAACCGTTATTGAGTATCGCCGGATACGGCAAGCAGCGTCCGATAGCATCGAATGAAACTGTCGAGGGGAGGAGTCGCAATCGGCGTATCGATCTGCGGTTTATCATGTCGCCCCCACTCGTAACTCCTCAGGTGGAGGATATCCTGAAGAATGGGAGGGACGCGCCGTGAGCCTTAAATTATATCTGGAAAGCGTGAGTAGGCAAAGAATCGTCCCTGCGCCGCCTCTTCCTGAGGAACCCCACATGCTAAAGGCCATGAGGGAGGTTGAACAGAAACTTCAAGCCCTATACGCCAAGCCTGCAGGTCTGGATCTGGAGGAGCTTTACCTTCGCCTCAAAAAGGCTCTCGCTTCAGACAATTGGAATGCTATCGCCGGTAGAGAATGGAGATATGTGCCCCTGTGCCTGACCATGGGCTCTCCAGCCCTGCTCGAGGACCCAAAGTTTATGAAAATCTACCTCTCCAGGCTGAATCGGGACGCAAGCCGTCTGGCACTGCGTCATCTGATTCGACTCTATCTGGAGGCCTTCGATCCGAACAGTCAGGGGATTCGCGCCCTCGGGAATTTCCTGGCTGCAAGGACCGATCTAGGTGATGGGTGGGCGCAGCGGAACCGGGAGTTCGAGTTGTTTTCTCCCGATAAGGCTCCGACCAGTCTGGGGAAAAAGGCTATCGAGGCCGAAGAGCCTGTTGATTTTCTTTCGAACATGGGGTTTGAGCGCTCACTTGAAACGGCTGGGCTTGCCGGCTACGCGTTTCTTGAAGCCTTGCGATGGCTCGAACAAAAACTCAGGCAAACGCCGTCAATAGGTCCGGTTCAAAAGGTGACATGCTGGGGGATGAAGGGGGAGAAAGAACTTCGATATCCGTCAGTAGCCGGTATTCGAGCCAAACTGGCGGAAACTTTGCTTATGCCATGGACGACCCACGATCCGCCGCAGGACGTAAAAGACTTCATATTGAGGTTCATTCTGGATAACTACAGGGACCTGCGCATAAACCGGAACCTGTGGAACGGAGTGGGGGAAGAGGCACAGCAGGTCATGATGCGCTGGCTCACGAAGGAATCCCTCGAGTGGTTCCTAAATGTTGTCGATGCGACTACTACTAAACATGAAGTGAAGCACATGTGGCCCGCGCGTCGGAAATTTTGGAAGGCTTATTACCGTTACGGGTACATGCAGCAAGCTTGGGTGGTTTTCGGTAGCGTCGGAGCTGTTTATGCCACCCACAAAGCCAATATGGCCCCCAAGGATCGAGCGTCAATGTTGAGCTTCGGCAGACTCCAAAGTGGCGGCGGAATTTCAACGGAACATGCCGTACTCTTGATGCGCATTGGTGACGTAACTATAGCGGATTGGAATTTTAGCGGTAAATGCCATATATGGCGACCAGACAATGACAAAGCCCCCCTTTTCTACCGCCCTGTATACGCTAAGGCCGATTTGACGTTTAATGCGAATTTATCCCAGGTCCATTACCATTCTGGCAGGTGGCAAAAGACGGTTTATGATTTTATCCGCTCTCATACAGGCGTATCGATGCCTGTTTCCGATTACATGTGACACGGACTAATAAAATGGCTACCTTCTTCGAGTACAGCGTATTTGGCGACGGAATTCGTATTATGCTGAAAGAAAAGAAACTTATCGGCGCAGCGAGGATTGTTCCGCTAGGCGAGTGGCCTCATAAGGTCGAAGCTGCTCACATGATTGGCGCCGCACGCTTGCTGGCCCTATCCGATGAATGCGTCGACGATGAAAGGCCTGCCGCAGTCCGCGACGAAACGGCAATCACACTTTCTTTCAGCCTTGCGGCTTCCCTTGAAGAACATGTGGCGCTCCAGATCGGCTTACCTTGCAGTACGGGTTTGATTCTCGGAATCGACTGCAGGGGCGGGATCGCGCAAAGTGATTTCGACCTGAACGCGCGCTGGCTTTCCGGCGGAGCCATTCCCGCACTGGGTGTAAGTGTTCAGGGCAGCATCTTGAGCCACGCCGGGAAAAAATGGCGCATCCCCCAGCCTCTTTTCGATCTCTGGGATAAAATTCAAGCATTTAAAAGCTTGGATACTTCTGACGACCCGACTCGATTTCGCCTCATTGCGGAAATAACCGGTCTATTTCCCCCGGAAGAGCAAACTCATCTTAAGACAGCACGTTACCTGAGGCGTATCAGAATTTCCCACGCCGCCTCCTTTTCCCTTCATCTGGGCAACGATCCCACGGGGTTTCGATTCGACCCGGTTCTGTTTGGTCGAAAAGTTCGCGACCGCTGGTCCGCTTCAGGAAATTCCTCCGCCGTAAGCGAAGCGGAGAGTCTTCTTCCCGAAGAGATGCAACGGGTTTTTGCCTTTGAACGCTTTCCTAAGTGGGAGGAATGCAGGGATCGTTACGCCCTGCGAGACGGGTATTATGTGTACATCGAGCCCGCCTTGCGCGGGGCACTTACGGTCGTTCGAAAAGCCCAGAGTGCCGAACCCGATACCCGAAGACGCTTTGCCCGCAGCCCGCAGGCATATTTGAAGGAAGAGCTTGGCGATATGCTCCAGGAGTCGGCAATCGAGCAATTGTTCATTCCGACGGAGCAGTATTCGGAAAGAGTGCAGGATCTGGGCGTCTGGCAGCCAGTTGTCCTTCCCTGGCTGGTAAAAGAACCAAATCAATGGCTGCCGGAGCGCTTCGGCATAATGGTAGGGGATACGAGAATCGACCTGGCGCCGCAGGAAGCCGTCACCCTGGAAGAGAAGTTGAGGGAGGCGGTTTCGCTCGGAAAACCCAACGTGGATTTTCGGGACCAGACAATCCCTGCCACTAAAGAAGCTCTCGATGCTATGGAGCGCCTCATAAAAGTTGCCTATCCAGAAAAACCGGCTCCTCCAGAAATATCTGAGGATACTTTGGAAGAGCCGCAGCAGCCCCTCCAAAAATCAAATTCAGGGCCAACATTTCTAATTGTAGACGAGAACTATGAGGACCTCACATTTACGCGTCGCTGTAAACCCCGTCAATCCCCGGGAGAAGAGCTTCCGATAGCCATTCGATCCACACTGAAGCCCCATCAGGAGGAGGGGCTGGCCTGGATGCAAAATGCCTGGCGCAGTGGACTACCCGGTGTCTTGCTGGCTGATGACATGGGACTCGGAAAGACTCTGTCCGCTCTCTGCTTTCTCAGCTGGGTACGAGAATCAAGCCTCACAGGAGAACGGGAGCGCCGCCCTTTCCTTATCGTCGCACCGACCGGGTTGCTCAAAAATTGGGAAGCCGAACACGATTTGCATTTGCACAGTCCGGGGTTGGGAGAACTCCTGCGCGTGTACGGCAGGGAAGTCAGGCAGGTCCGCTCTTCGGCAAAAAGATCGGGGCGAGACACGCAACTTGGCGAACCTCAACTGGATGCCCAGCGCCTGCGTAGCGCTGACTGGGTTCTCACCACCTATGAAACTCTGCGGGATTATCATCTTAGTTTTGCCGCGGTACCATTTGCCGTGGCGGTATACGACGAAATGCAAAAGGTTAAGAATCCGGCGTCTCAACTCGCTCGAGCAGCCAAGGTGATTAACGCCGATTTTACCCTCGGATTGACCGGGACGCCCATTGAAAACCGGATCGAAGACCTGTGGGCAATTTTCGATATAGTTAACCCCGGCTATCTGAAAGACCTCAAGAGCTTCTCAACTTCTTATGCTGAGCACGATACTGAGGCTCTAAAAAAACTCAAGGATAAACTGATGGTGCCTGGCCAGGAACTGCCTGCCAGGATGTACCGCCGGATGAAATCCGACCATCTGCCAGGTTTGCCTCTAAAGAAGATTGTAGAAGTTCCGACCACCATGCCTCCAAAACAGGCGGAAGAATACGTCAAAGCGCTGGCAGGAGCCAATCGAGATAATGGACGAACCCTGCTGGTCACTTTACAAAATTTGCGCAGCATCTCCCTACACCCTGTTCACCCTCAACAATGGACGATATACGGGGATGACTACATCAGTTGGTCGGCAAGATTGTCTCAGACTTTCCATATCCTGGATTTAATTGCCAAATGCCGGGAAAAGTGTCTCATTTTTCTCGAAAGCCTGGAGATGCAGGAGGTTTTGGCTTTAATGATCCAACGTCGCTATCACCTCCCTCGCCTGCCTCTCGTAATTAATGGCTCGGTAGCCGGTCCCAAACGTCAGCAGGCAGTCGACGAGTTTCAGAGTCGGCGGGGCGAGTTTGAGGTGATGATCCTTTCCCCAAAGGCTGGAGGAGTCGGGCTCACCCTCACAGCCGCAAACCATGTAATTCACTTGTCACGGTGGTGGAACCCGGCGGTAGAAGACCAGTGCACTGATAGAATTTATAGAATCGGTCAAAATCGAGACGTTCACGTCTATTATCCGATGGCTGTGCACCCGGACCCTGGAATCTCCGAGAGCAGCTTCGATCTCAAATTGAATGATTTGCTCAACCGGAAACGTTCGCTCAGCCTCGACGTACTTATCCCCCCGGAAAGCTCAGAAGATGCATCTGCTCTATATGACGAGATTTTTAAAGATTCTCCTCAGAACAACAACACTGGTCTGGATGACTCACTTCCACCTTTGGAGCTTGAGGACCTCGACCGCATGAATCCGATCCAGTTTGAAAACTGGGTTCTGACAAAATTGGCCAGCTATGGTTTTAATGCCAGAAGTACTCCCGCCACTGGGGATGCGGGGGCTGATGGCATTGTCGTTCAGCGCTCTACCGGTTTGCACATGATTATTCAGTGTAAGCACAGGCAAGGAGGAAAATGTGATGACTCAGCGATCGATGATCTTCTTCGCGCTCGTACAAGGTATGATCGCGCCGATGGTTCCCTCGTAGCTTTCAGCAATGCCCGGTTTTCAAGAAAGGCGAATAACAGAGCGAAATTCTACGGCATCAAACTGATAGGAAGGGAAATGATAAACGACCGTTGGCAAATATCATAGGAAGAACTCATACTCCTGAGTTGCCTTGGACGGTAAATTCGGAAAGAGTCAACACATCTCTCCTCGTTGTTGAAAAACGGACTGCCCAAAAAAACTTCCGCTATCAGGATCGATTGTTGAGCGCAAGCTGAATTGAGTGGCCGGATTCGTCCTCTTATCATGATCCTCGGGGCGGAACACCGCCGGTTGGCAATCGAGGGTGTTCCGGAATAAGCTTTCTTTCTTTTGCCCCGGTAGACCGTCACTGGATGCTGCTGGCTGATGCGGTGGGCACGGTCGGAGGCCTGGTCCTCGACAGCCGGGTTCCACCAGGGACCCATGTGGATGACGTAGTCGGCAGCAGTAAGATTGAGCCCCAGTCCACCGGCTTTGAGGCTGATGAGAAAAAGCTCTCCCTGCCCCGATTGAAGGAGGTTCGAAATGTCTGAAAAATTCGAACTCAAGAGGTACGCACACGCCGTAGGCTGTCGATTGGAGATCGGGCTGGTCGAAAAGACTGGTTAATCTCAGAGTGGAAGGCAAGGAATGTAAACGTCAGATCATGCTGTAATGATTTCGAGATCTTCGACGAATTCGAAATCTACCGGATTATGTGTGGCGAGAGGGAGTTTGAAGCGGCGTGCTGTGGCCGCAATCCATGCATCCTGTGGGGATATGGGGCGTCCATTCGCCTGATATTTGGCGCGAATCATCCCCCAATGGCTGCATGATTCGATGTCCGCCGGAAAAACAATGAACCGTTCCAGTGCCTTCCGCAACCGGGCAGTCCGGCGAGGTCCCCATCTACGTACTTCAGCCCACTGGAATAGCTCGGCTACCGTCATAAAGGAAAGGGCAAGTTTGCAGCCGCGCAGATGGGGTGTATACAGGTCCATCCTGGAATCGCCCTTCAAGATAAACGAAACGACATTCGTATCGAGCAGGATAGTTCTCATGAGTTCCTCAGACGATCTTCCTGCCGCTGTTTGTAGATGTAGTCAATGAAAGCATCACTTGACTCGTCCTCCGGCCAGAAGTCGCCTGCGAATTCCGACAAGTCTGAAACAGGAGGAATTCGGCTTGCCTGCGTGATCTCATCGATGGATTTGGGAGTCAGGAAATCAGCAAACTGCTCCTGACCGCAAGAAACATCCAGAAGCTCCGTAACCGCCCTGATCAGTTGAAGCTGCTCGCTCGTGGAGAGATCTCTCACGGCTTTGATCAGCGAATTAAGCCTTGTACTCATCTTCGTTTCCCTTCCACGGAAAACATTCAAAAAGGCCGGAACCAGCCTTTCAATATTTTACAGCCAATGGGTCAACTTCACAACCTCAGATCCAAACCGCTAAAGAACTTAAATCCCAGCGAAAGACGCCCCCGATTTCCGACGCCCAAAAGCTGATCGGACCCGTGACAGTGGGGAAAAAAGAGCCAACAAGCACCACTGGGTGGTACCGAGAGTGAGAAAGCCCGAGGTTATAACGAAATACACATCCATGAAGGTGACATCGGAGGTCTCATATCCGAATGTGAGTTCGGAAGACTGAAAATAGTTGCTGTCAGGTGGAAAAGGCAAGGTTGGCCGGCTTATCGAGAGTGATCCAATCCTGCGGGGGGGCGGGGGGCGTTGCTCCCCGCGCTTTTCGCTCTTCTTTTTTTTCACCGACAATTGTTAAGCATTGCCCCCACCGAAGTCCGCGTTACTCCTGGCGGATCAACCGGACCAGTTCCTCGGCACTGATTTTTCCGCTGATGTCGCTTCCTTCGAGAAGGCTTCCGGCGAGGTCTCTTTTTTCCTGGTGGAGCGCTACGATCTTTTCCTCGATCGTGCCTTTGGTCACCAGCCGGTAGACCGTCACCGGGTGCTGCTGGCCGATGCGATGGGCGCGGTCGGAGGCCTGGTCCTCGACCGCGGGGTTCCACCAGGGATCCATGTGGATGACGTAGTCGGCGGCGGTAAGATTGAGCCCCAGTCCACCGGCTTTGAGGCTGATGAGGAAAAGCTCTCCCTGCCCGGATTGAAAGGCGTCGACCTCCTGTTTTCGCTCTTTGGGCGGTGTGCTTCCATCGATGTACCGGTAGTCGATTTTTCGATTGTCCAGGAATTCGCGGATCAGATCGAGATGTCCGACAAACTGGCTGAAGACGAGCGCTTTATGCCGATTTTCCAGCAGTTCCGAAACGGTCTCTCCGAAAACCTCGAGTTTTGAACTGGATAGCGAGGAACCGGGGATGACGAGTCTCGGATTGCAGGCGGCTTGGCGCAACCTGGTGATTTCGGCAAGGATTCTGAAATGCTGCTGGGAAACCGGCGCGGTATCGGATTCGATTTTTTCCAGGGCCTGTCGCCGTAAGGCTTCATAAAATGCGCTCTCCTCGGAACTCATCTCGACCTGCAGGACAACCTCCGTTCGGGGAGGCAGTTCTTCGAGGACCTGGGACTTCAGCCGCCGCAGCATAAAGGGCTGGATCAGCCTTCGTAAGCGTTTTCTCGCCTCCCGGTTGTCGTACTTCTCTATCGGGACGGCATAGCGTGCATTGAATTTTTGCAGGGAGCCCAGAAGGCCCGGGTTGATGAAATGAAACAGGGTCCACAGCTCCCCCAGATGATTCTCGATGGGCGTGCCCGTGGTGGCGACCCGAAAGCTTCCCTTGAGTTCCATCGCCGCCCGGGACCGTTTGGTCAGAACGTTTTTGATTGCCTGCGCCTCGTCCAGAACGATCATGTTCCATTCGATGGAGGACAAAAGCTCGGTTTCCTGAATCAGCAGCCCGTAACTGGTAACGAGCACATCGTGGTCTTTGAGACTCTTTGCCAGTTCCTGCCTGTTGTTGCCGTTAAACTGGACAGCGTTGAGCGTGGGGGCAAACCGGTTCACTTCGCTCATCCAGTTCCAGCAGACAGAAGTCGGGGCGACGACCAGACTCGGCCCCTGATCGGCGCGCGCGAGCATGACGGCAATGGCCTGTATGGTCTTCCCCAGGCCCATATCATCGGCCAGGCAGCCGCCTATTCCCAGGTGAGCCAGCCGGGAGAGCCAGGTGTAGCCTTCCACCTGGTAATCGCGCAACTCGGCCCGAAGTGTAGAGGGCACACGCGGAGTTATCTCCTGCCCCGCCCGGATGCGCCCGAGCCTCGATTTCCAGGCTTCATCCAGCTCGACATTGGGAAGCGATTCTATGAGGTCCGATACGCTCATCGCGGCGAGCGCATGGAGCCGGATCTCCTTTCCCTTCCCTTCCGCATAGGCCTCCAGCTCTTCGAGCCTTTTTCGGAATTCTTTCGTAAGGGCCAGAAATCGGCCGTCCTCCAACGGGATGAACCGTTTGTTCGTTGTGTTGAGAATTTCGAAAAGACGCTTCATGTCGAGCACAAGCTTATCGTCAACGGTAAGCCCGCCGCTCACTTCGAACCAGTCCGCCTTTCCACGTATCTTCATGCGGAACTGTTCGAAGCCGACCTCGCGGGTGACCTTGAGACTTTCGCCCTCGGGCCACTCGACAATCACCTGGCCTTCGGCCTGCAGCGCCTTGAGGTCGAGCAGCATCTGCAGACAATCCTCGGGGTCTTCGAGCAGCCACTGCCCGTCCGAATCGGAAAACCCTGCGAAAACGGGGGAAGCAGCCTCCACGGCCTCGACCATCGCCTTTTCGACCTTGAGGTCTCTTTTGGTCTGTATCTTTTTTCCGCCCACTTCTGCTATGACGTTGGCCGCCCCCACGCCCGGCTTGAGGTATGGCCCGCCTTCATCTTTAAAGGGCTTTACGAAGACTTCGGCGCGAATCCCCGGACCCGATGGAACAAGTTGCACGTGCGGCGTCGGATCGGATTGGATTTCCACCACGTCTTCCGATTTCCCCCCTATGTCGGAATGAATGAGCACATGAGAGGAGAGTACGGAGATGGCGCCAAGGACATCCTGAGCGGCCCTGCTCGGCACGGTGAGGCCTCTTGGGCCCAGGACGCGCGCAAGACGCCTGTGTGTTTCGGAGAGCTCGATCACCTTGAACCGGGTGGGCGTCTCCTGCTTGACCAGGACACGATTTTCATCGAGTTCGGCGGCGAACTTTATCTTGAGCTTCGCGCCGGATTTGGCCACCCGGATTTCCGGTTCCCCCTTGACAAATTCTACCGGGGTGAGAGGAGATGTTTCCAGGAAAAGCAGCGGATGGCCCACCAGGGCGGGCAGGAGCTTATCCATGTCAAAATAATATTGTTGATAATAAAAATGTTCCTGTCGGAGCGCGGAACAAACGGCATGGTCCTGCCGGGAGACGTAGTCGAGCTTATTGCGCGTGAAAAGGCGGTGCAAGGATACCGGGCGCCCCTTGCTCCAAGTCCCCCGGGCCGAAAGCTTCTGCTCGAGAGGCTGGAGAGACACCGCGCCCTTGTCATAGCCGACGAGCCATATCAGCCTCATTCCCGCCCCCGGCTTTTGGCCAGCGGGCCCCTCGGGTTCGCTCCCGATCTGGATGAGCGCGCGCAATCCCTTCTCCCAGGGCTCTTCGACCACAATCGAGGAGACCAGCGACTGCATTCCGCTCTGTTCGACCGCCTCAGCGAGGAATTTTTCGCAATCGGGGACCTCACAGCCGGAACGGACGAGCAGCGCAGCGCTCTCCATCCCCACCCAATTCATTCCGACGTCTTTCGCGGCATCGAATATCTTCCGGATGCGCGCCGTCATCTCTTCAGAAAGGCTGCCCTCTACCCAGTAGGCGGCAATGGCGTTGAAAAGAGCGGGCAGGATGCCGACCGCCTCGGATTCGGAGGCTATGGATCTGCGCGCTTCATCGAGTTCGGTCTGCTGAGAGTAGATGATTCCCTGCAGCGACCTGAATACGGACGTTCTGGAATCTTGTTTCTCTTTTGCGGAGAGGCTCGCGATCACCAGTTGATCGGCCTTTTTCAGAAACTCCTCATTTTGGGACCGCAAAAGGGCAAGTACGTAGAAAAAACCTGGCAGGCCGCGAAAATTCAGGTTCCTTTTGCCGGTTCTTCGCCGTAATTCCTTCATGTCGGCTTCGAAAGATTCGACAGCCTCGCTGTTCTTTCCCTCGATAAAGAAGATCCATCCCAGCAGGCCAAGCGCGAACTCGGGGTCTTCGATCCGCGCCAGTATCTTTCGTGCCTCATTCAGCCTGCCGCCCATAATGAGCCGGGACGTCAGGAAATAAAGCATCTGATCGGTACCGGGTCGGCGCTCCGACTCCAAAATACTGCTCTCCATGGCATACGACAAAGCGTCGGCATCCGGGGCCAGCTCTATTATTGCTCGATTGAAAATAATGGAGAGAGCATACAGCGCGTCTTCGACGGGGAGGGCGGCAAACCATTGCGGATCGAATGGATCGTTGAAGATTCCAATGAAATCATTGAAAAAACCGGGATGTGCACCGCAGGAGGCGATGAACTCATCCAGTCGTTTGCGAAAAAAATTCCGGTCTCGGGAATAGATCCCGATGCGGATGTCTCGCAGTATCCGAGGGCACGTCGAAATGCCGTAGGAAGGATACCGGGTATGAACTGAGGGCAACTCCTCTTGAATCGCCCTGACCAGAGGGCCGAAGCGGATGGACGTCCCAAGGGGGGCGTCGGGAATCGCCATGGTTCCTGCACGGTACGGAATATACCTCGATTGCCTCTTTTTCCAGGCGGCAATGGTTCTCCTTGCCATTTCGCTCACGATTCCGTCCCGGTCATTGCTCAGCTTCGCAACGGTTGCGACGGCCCAGGCAGGAGCGCCTTCACTCAGAATGGTCATTACACGGCGGCGTATTTCCGGATTCGGGTCTCCGGACGCTTCGATCAATGCCTCTTTTACCTCGGCTCTTTCGGGTGCAATAGACCCCGCGGCCGTGAGGAGATTGGCGTAGAATTCCCACGGGTCCTTTCGTATCATCTTGAGAAGCAAGGGCAGAATCGCGGACCCGATTCGTTTGCATGCCGAAAGGGCGGCCTTTCGAACCGCGTAAGCCAGGGGATGAGACTGCAGGTATCCGAGATTTTGGACGACAAGGTTCAGGAAAATGGCTGAATCCTTGTTCTTTGTGGACGTGAATTTCTCCAGAGCTTCATCGACCTTCCAGAGTACGATCAACCTGCTCTTCAGGTCGCCCTCGGGCGAGACTGCATGTATGATTTGCCTCACGGGCCAATTGCCCGGGTGCGCATCGCCCGAGTGTATCATTAGCTCCGACTCGGCACACGCCATGCAAAGAGGCCCCGGCGCCGCCTTGAATGCTGCCCCCTCGACAGGTTTGGCACACGAAATACAACGCTTGCCGCTCGGCAGCCTGCTCGTCCAGGTCTGCTCCGATTCGATTCCCTCCAGCAGATCACCTGTATTCAAGATCAATCCGGCAGCCACTGCGCGCCGGGTGATACTCTCGATGATTTCCTTCCGAACCTGGTTTTTTTCATTGAGAAGCCTGAATGCCCGCAGCCTTTTCAGATGCAATTCGAGGGCTGTTTGCGAGCCTATCTTTTCCCCGGATAGACGCAAACCGGCCTTGCAAAATATCTTGTACAGAACTGAAGCAATCACGGGCTCACAGATTACCGAACAAATCTGCAGCACGGTTTTTTCCGCCGGCGGCAAGCTCTCGTAGGCCTTTAGCAGTTCATTACGCAGCTTTTCTCTTGTTTTCGCGCTCACCCTTTCTCAGTATCCTCCCCCGCTCTCTTAGTTAACCTTTATTTATAGCATTTCATGCATCTCTCCACAATGGATCGGTCCAGGCGCCATCGCCTCAAAGCGGAAACGACCGGGATGAAAGAGAAATAAACATGGACCTCCCGGCAGGGTATTGATAGTGTATACGGCTACTTTCGCCTGGAGGATTTTCCTTTGAACCGCAACGAAAAACAGATTCTGACCGTCACCTGTTTCGGCCATTTCATGAGCCATTTCAACATGCTGGTTTTCCCCGCCCTGATTCTGCCGCTCAGCCGGATGTACGGGATGGGCCTGAGTCAGGTGCTGGCTCTTTCCCTCTGGATGTATCTGCTCTTCGGCCTGGCCGCGCTGCCTTGGGGCTTGCTCGTAGACAAACTGGGAGCCAAACCGCTGCTGTTTACCTTTTACGCCGGGTCAGGGTTGTGCGGTCTGGCTGCCGCCTGGTTCCTGCACTCTCCTGCGAAGTTGGCCCTGTGCCTGGCCGGACTGGGGCTCTTTTCAGCCATTTATCATCCGGCTGGATTGGGGTTGGTTTCCCGCAGCATCGAGCGCATGAGTGTAGCGCTCGGCTACAACGGTATGGCGGGAAACGCCGGTCTGGCCGTAGCCCCTATCGTGACGGGGTTGATCAACTACCGCTTCGGCATCGAGGCCGCCTACCTCTTTTTGGGGGCCTTCAATCTGTTGGGCGCGCTCATCATGCTGCTGGTTCCCTTGCAGGAGCCTTTGAAAAAGCCTTCTTCCGCCCCTTCGCAGACGCCGGGGCGGCTCGCCCCCGGTTTTGCGACGCTGTGCGCAACTCTTACGCTCGGCGGCCTGGCCTACTGTGGAGTGACAGTGATCCTGCCTTCCTATTTCGAACTGCGCAGCAGCGCTTTGATCGCATTTCTCAACAATTTGTCCTGGCTGGTCCATTCCAGAAATGTCGCAGCCACAGGGCTCACATCCCTGGTCTTTGTCGTCGGTATCGTGGGCGCCTATTTCGGCGGCCTCGCTTCCGAGCGGTTCGATCCGCGACGGGTCTACCTGCTGTTCCACTTCCTGGCCCTGCCCATGGCCCTGGCAATGGTTTTCGCCAGAAACCTTCAGCTCGTGCTGGTATGCATGGTCTATTTGTTATTCATGATGGGAATGCAGCCGGCGGAAAACACGCTGCTCGCCTGGTTGACACCCGAAAAGCTCAGGCACAGCGGCTTTGGCGTGAAATTCATACTCACCTTCGGAGTGGGTTCTCTTGCCGTGCGTATGGTGGGATGGATCCAGCACACCTGGTCGCTTCCGGCCGTCTACATCGCAATGACACTGATTTCAGGCCTGATCGTGCTCTCGATCCTCGTGTTGTTCCGGGTCACCCGTGACCTGCCGACATCACAGGAACTCCTGGGAGAAAAACTGCCGAGTTAAAGTGACCGGATCCCCCTTTTGCAAAAAGGCGGGAGATTTTCCCCCATTTCAAATGATTGAGGAGATCTTCTTTTCCCCCCTTTTCCAAAGGGGGGGCAGGGGGGATTTATGTATCCATCCGCTTTCATGAGCAAATCCCCCTACATCCCCCTTTTTCAAAGGGGGACTTGGGTTCCAATCACCCGGCGCGTTCAAGGTTTTCCGAGAAGAGTGCTGCTCGGCGGCATTCGCTCGAAGCAGCGTTATCCAACCTGGAGGCGGAAGCGCTCGGAATGAGCGTGCATGAATTCAAGAACAAAGTCGATATGGCCGCGCATGGCCGCTGAGGCCCGATCGGGGTCGCGCTCGCAGATCGCCTTCAGAATATCGTTGTGCTGCCGGATGATAATTTCGAGGGTGGCGGGTTCGGCATACAGATATTGCAGGTTCGACTTGATCCCGTAGAAGAGCAAATCGTAGAAGTTTTTCATGATGTGTATCTGAACCATGTTCTTTGTGGCATAGGCGATCGCCATGTGAAATGCCACATCGGCGTCGCTCCCCAGTTCTCCCGCCTCGATGCGCGCCGTCATTTCCCGAAGACACCTTTCCATATCGCGCAGGTCTTCGTCCGTAGCCCTGCGCGCGGCCATCATGACCGCGTTGCATTCCAACCCGAGCCTCACTTCCAGAAGGTCCTCCAGGCTTATCGCTTCATCGTGGGGGACCCCCAGCGGGTTATGCTCAGCGGTCGGGGAAACCACGAAGGTCCCCTGTCCCTGCCGGTGTTCGAGCAACCCGAGAGTCACCAGCCTGTTTATCGCCTCTCGTACCGTGGGACGACTCACGCCCAGACTTTCCGCAAGCTCCCGCTCTGTTACGAGCTGCTGGCCCGGCTTGATCTGGCCCTTGAAAATATGGTCCCGCAATTGTTCGAAAACCAGGTCGGAAATTCGTTTGGGTTTAATCGGTGTCAACATCGACGGCATCACTCCAGCCAACCGGCTCAATATCTAACACGGTGCATTTCTCTTCGGGAATACTGCGCGGATGGACGTCTGGAAATAGTGGATACTGCGCCGCGACTCCTAGGGAGAATATAGATTTCAGGGAAGCGGAGTCAAGTAGAAAATTGGTAATACCCTTCATCTTCTTTCTTGACATCGAGGCCGTGCGTCTGTTATGAGACGGCCGTGATCCTGGTCTTACCATTTATCTTACCCGCAGTTCCCAGAAGGAGGGCCTTAATGTTTCACCAAATTCTCGACCCCCTGCAAAGTATCGGGATGACCACCCTGGTGGCGCTCGTCCCGGTGGCGCTGTTACTGATCCTGCTCGGCGTCTTTCGGATGACGGCGTGGCTGGCGGTCATCATCGGATCTCTGGCCACCATTCTTTTGGCCACGCTGGTGTGGCATACCCCCGTCGGCTCGGCGCTGACCGCCTACTGGTATGGTGGTCTTACCGGCCTATGGGCCGTCGACTGGATCACCTTCTGGGGCGTGACCATGTACTTTACCCTGGTCTACACCGGTCTTCTGGACATCTTCGAAAAATGGATGATCAGCCAGGTGACGGCCGATGTGCGCGTCCAGGCGATCATCCTGGCCTGGTCGTTCGGGGCTTTGCTCGAGGGTCTGGTGGGTTTCGGGTATCCCTGGGCGGTGATCGCCCCGATCCTGATCGGGTTGGGCATCAAGGATCTCGACGCCATCCGGGTGACGGCCATCGCCAACAACGCGCCGGTCTCCTATGGCGCTCTGGGGGTGCCGATCATCGTTTTGGCGGGAGTAACGGGTCTTCCGCTGCTCAAGCTCTCGGGGGCGGTAGCCAACATCGTCGCATTGCTTGCTTTGGCTCCTCCCTGGATACTCATCTACATGGTAACCGGCAGGAAGGGCTTAAAAGACGGCTGGCCCCTGGCTGTCGTGGGTTCCCTTTCTTATATTCTCGGTCAATGGCCGGTAGCACACTTCATGGGCCCCTGGCTCCCTGATATCACCGGGGCCATTGTCTCCTTTGTCTGTCTGCTGCTGCTGCTCAAGGTATGGCGCCCCAAGACCTGTCTGGGCTATGGCGGCAAAGAGGTGTGTGCTGCGGATGCCGAAGAAAAAAGCCACGATCTTTCGGGGGCACAGGTATTCCAGGCGTGGGTACCCTTCTTCATCATGGTGATCGTGGTTGTTTTGGGCACCTGGGAAGCATTCCCCTGGGTCGGGCATCTGAATAAAGTGAGCCTTTTGACGGCCAAAATCGGGGCCGTTTCCTCGGTTACCCACAAGCCCATGGCGGCTCTTTTCAACTGGAACCTCTTCGCCGGCGGCACGTGGATTTTCTTCTCCTGGCTGATTGTCGTCCTTCTGTTTGCCGGGAAGACCCTTCCCGTTCTGGGGCAGGTCTTCGCCAAGGTCTTCAAACAAATGTGGGGCGCGCTTCTGGTGGGATTTTTCATCTTCGGCCTGGCGTTCGAATTCAACTACTCAGGCATGGCGGCATCCCTCGGAAACGGATTCTCCAAGATGGGACCGGCCTTCATCCTCTTCGCTCCGATCCTTGGCATCATAGGGGTGGCATTATCGGGTAGCAACACTACCACCAACGCCCTGTTCGGTTTCGTTCAGGCAACCGTTGGCAAGCTTCTCGGTTTTCCCGTTTTGCTTCTGCCTGCGCTCAACTCGGTGGGCGCCGAAGTTGGAAAACCCATCGCGCCGCAGACGGCCAGCGTGGGGGCTTCCACCACCGGTTACACGCGTAAGGAAGGCGAGGTCATCCGGCACAACATGGGGTGGGCACTGGTCGTGCTGGGCTATCTGATCCTGATCGGTCTTTTCTTCTACTTCGTTGCCCCGGGAGTCATGAGCTTGTAAGAAGGGTTGTTATTTCAATGATTCGCGGCGCTGAAGCGGCCCCCTTTTGCGGGGCGCGCTTCAGCGTTGCTTCCCCACGAGTTCTTTTTCCCTCCGGAAAGGTCGCACGATGCTCAGCAGCAGATTCAAAGAAAAGGCCGAAGCCGTTTCCGCCATAATCACACAAGTATCGAGCTTCGAGGAGGCGCTTGACTACACGGTCGATCTCTGCGGCAGGAAGGATGCCTGCAGGATTGCGCTTTCGGGCTGCGAGGAGCACCTGTCCAGGCCTGCCGATGCGCTCTGCCGGCTTAAGCAGGAAAAAATCATCGCAGCACCGGCCCTGGAGCAGAACCAGTACGAAAAGCTTCAAAAGGCCTGCGCCGAAAACGGGTTTACCTGTCTTCGCTCCGGGCTGCGGTCTCATTTGAGCGGAATCGATATCGGGTTTACCGTGGCCGATCTGGCCATCGCCGAAACCGGGACGATCGTTATCGACTGTCCCGGCGAGGAATTGCGTCTGGCGACGATGTTGTGTGAGTACCATGTCTGCCTTGTCGCAAGATCTCGTATCGTCGAGGATGCGTTTGCCGCCGAAGCCCGCCTTCTCGAATACATGTCGCGCAAAGCCGGCTACACCGCATTCATAACGGGCGCGAGCCGCACGGCCGACATCGAACGGGTCCTGGCCCTCGGAGTGCACGGGCCGCTTGAATTGCATCTGCTGCTCCAGGAGGATTGATCGTGCAGAACGCCAAAGATCTCAAGGAATATCGCCGGCAGATGCGGGAGTCTCTGGGCGATGAATTTCTCCAAAAGACCCTCGATACGTTTGCCGTAGCCTACCGGACGAGTCGCGCCAACGCCTTCGCCGGTTTTGACGTGGAGAGCCTGATCGCAGACGTTGCCCGATCAAAAGAGGAGGCCCTCACCAGGATCGAGGAACTCTACTCCCAGTTCAAAAAGAAGGCCGAAGAGGCGGGCGTACAGGTTCATTTTGCCAAAGACGCCTCTCAAGCCAACGAAATTATCGTCCGGATCGCCAAAGAAAACGGCGTACAGAGAATCGTCAAGTCCAAATCGATGACGGCCGAAGAGATCCAGCTAAACGATGCCCTCGAGGAAAACGATCTGGAGGTGGTCGAAACCGATCTGGGGGAATGGATCATCCAGCTCCGCCATGAGGGGCCGTCTCATATGGTCATGCCGGCCATTCACCTGTCGCGCTTTCAGGTGCGGGATCTATTCACCGATGTGACAGGAGCCGAGCAGCAGCCCGATATCGACAAACTGGTGAAGGTCGCCCGCCGGCAGCTGCGCGAAAAATTCGCCGGGGCGGACATGGGGATCACCGGGGCCAATTTCGCGGTGGCAGAGACCGGTACGATCGGACTGGTGACAAACGAAGGCAACGCGCGCCTGGTCACGACTCTTCCCGGAGTCCATGTGGCTCTCATGGGTATCGACAAGCTGGTTCCCCGGCTGACCGACGCCCTGAAAATCCTCAAGGTCCTGCCCCGCAACGCGACCGGACAAAATCTGACCTCGTATGTGACCTGGATCACCGGCGCCAATGAATGCGCCTCGGCCACAGGGGGAAGCAAAATCACCCATTTTGTCGTCCTCGACAACGGCAGGCTGGAAATAGCCAAAGACCCGCTCTTTTCCCAGCTCTTTCGCTGTGTGCGCTGCGGCGCCTGCGCCAATGTGTGTCCGGTCTACCGCGTGGTGGGCGGCCACAGGATGGGCCATATTTATATCGGAGCCATCGGGCTCATCCTCACCTATTTTTTTCACGGCGCCGAAAAGGCCAAAAACCTGGTGCAAAACTGCATCAACTGTGAGGCCTGTAAAGAGGTTTGTGCCGGCGGGATCGATCTGCCCCGCCTGATAAAAGGCGTCCAGGCCCGGATTCTCGATGAAACAAAGCATCCGCTGCCGAGCCTTCTGCTCGGGAAGGTTCTCAAAAACCGCAAGCTCTTTCATACCCTGCTTCGTACCGCAAAATCGGCCCAAAAGCCGGTTGCCGACCAGGAAGGCTTTCTTCGACATCTGCCGATGATTTTTTTCAAGGATCACGACTACAAAGCCCTGCCGGCAGTAGCCGAAGTCCCGTTTCGGGACCGGTGGCCCCGGCTGGAAAAAAAGCATGAGGGTTCTCGGCTGCGCGTCGGACTCTTTTCCGGCTGTGTTCAGGATTTTGTCTATCCCGAACAGATGGAGGCGGCGGTAAAGCTCTTTTCCGCTCACGGGGCGGCGATGTCCTATCCCATGTCCCAGTCCTGCTGCGGGCTCCCGTTGCAGATGATGGGAGAGAACAAGGCGGCAAAAGAGGTTGCCCTGCAAAACCTAAAGGCCTTCGAAAAGGAAAGGCTCGACTATATCGTCACCCTTTGTGCTTCGTGCGCCTCACACCTCAAAAACAACTATCCGGCCATCCTGGCGGGCGATTCGCGCATGCGGGAGAAGGCCCGCTCCTTTGCCGCCATGGTGATCGATTTTTCCTCCTTTGCCCACGAGGTGCTGGGTCTTACCGCCCGGAATTTTTCAGGCGAGGTCGTCCCGGCCACCTTTCATTCCCCCTGCCACCTGTGCCGGGGGCTCGGGGTGCACGATGCGCCGCGACACCTCCTTCGCGCCTCCGGATTCGATTTTCGCGAGGCCGACGAGTCCGAGGTCTGCTGCGGGTTTGGCGGTACTTTCTCTCTCAAGTTCCCCGAGCTCTCGGCCCGGACCCTCAAAAGAAAACTCGACAAGGTCGAACAAACCGGGGCCTCTCTCCTGCTCACCGACTGCCCGGGTTGCATCATGCAGCTGCGGGGCGGGCTGCGCAAACGGGGCTCGCGAATCGCGGTCCTGCATACCGCCGAGGCCCTGGCCGCCCGCATGAAAAAACGCTAAGGGTGCGGGCGGCGATCCATGGCCCCCGAGAGGGCAAATACTGTTGCTTTAACACCAAGATTCATGGGGTTGTCAGGGCCGGATTAAATGGTGCAGGAATGAGACAGGTAATCACTTGAAAAGTCGGAGGAATTATGGTCAATATTCCAAGGTCGCCACTACAAACCTCTGCTTCGTGAGCTTTTTCGCAGTGAGAATGTTGAATCAAAAGGTTAACCTTAATCATGGGAAATCAATCTGAGAGCAAACTGGAAGAGACAATCAATGTTTTGCAGGATAGGTCGACAC
>JBMFWU010000089.1:17980-21612 GCA_049964955.1 Syntrophobacteraceae bacterium | reverse complement strand
ATTAGTGACGGGGGCAGGTCGGTGCGAGGCGGTGTTTTGAGGAAAAGTTCGGGCGCATTCTCAGGGGGTTCTTCCGAAAACGGGGCGTGGCGCTCGACAAGGCTCCTCAAGCCTTACTTCAAACGCTATTGGTTCTGGCTGGCCGGCGGTTTCGGGTCGCTGGTGATGGTCGATCTCTTTCAACTCTACATCCCGCGAATAATCAAATACACCGTGGATGCTCTCCAAAAAGGGCGCGCCACGCCGCACCTCATGTTGACCTACGGGTCGACTATCGTTTTCATTGCCCTTGGCATAGCGGGTTTTCGCTTCATTTGGCGCAACCTCATCCTGGGATTTTCCCGGCGGGTGGAAACGCACCTGAGAAACCGGATGTTTTCGCACCTGCTCGGGCTCGACAAGGATTTTTTTCAAAAGACCAGCGCAGGCGAGGTTATGGCCCTTGCGACCAACGATCTTGCCGCCGTTCAGCTGGCAACCGGCATGGGGATAGTCGCTTTTTTCGATGCGGTTTTCATGGGACTTGCCGCCTTCGGTTTCATGCTCTACATCGATCCGCGCCTTACCCTGATTGCCGTTGCGCCAATGCCGATTCTGGCCTTCCTTACAAGAGCGCTTTCCTCCCGTCTGCATGGCAGATTCAAGAAGGTGCAGGAGCAGTTTTCGGTCCTCACCGAATTCGTGCGCCAGACGATCTCCTCGATCCGGCTGGTCAAGGCATACAACCAGGAAGAGCATCAAGCCGCGCGGTTTGCGCAGATGGGCGAAACGTACGTAAAAAACAACGTCCGGGTCGCGATGATCTACGGAGCGCTATTTCCAGTTTCAGGCTTCATTGCGAATTCGAGCATGCTCCTGGTGCTCATTTTCGGAGGGCGGATGACCATAAAGGGGACGATCACTGCCGGGGATTTCGTCGCCTTTATCAGCTATCTGTTCATAATGACATGGCCCATGATGGCCATGGGGTGGGTGGCGGACCTGTTCCAGCGCGGCGTGACTTCTCTATCCCGGATAGAGGGCCTCATGAACGTGAAACCTTCTCTTTACGAAGAGGAAAATGCGCCGTTCGTATTGATCGAGCGAGGCGAAATCCGCGCGAAAGACCTTTCTTTCAGCTATCCGGGCCGGAACGAGCCGGTTATAGACGGGCTGGACCTGGAGGTCCCCGGGGGAACGATGCTCGGGATCGTCGGCCGCACCGGCGCGGGGAAGACCACACTTTGCAACCTGCTCGCGCGTCTTTTTCCGGTAGACGACGGGAGGCTTTTTTTCGACGGCTTCGACGTCAACTCCGTTTCCATCGATTCGGTGAGAAGCGCTATCGCCTATGTGCCTCAGGACGTGATGCTCTTTTCGGATACCATCGCGTCAAACATCTCCTTCGGCGTCCCGGAGGCTACGCGCGAAATGATCGAAACGGTGGCCAGGGCCGCCGCCATTCATGACGAAATAGCGGCCATGCCCGACGGGTATGAAACCAAAATAGGGGAAAAGGGGGTAAAACTCTCCGGTGGACAGCGGCAGAGAATAGCGATTGCCCGGGCACTCCTTCTGGACAGGCCTGTCATCATGATCGACGATGGGCTTTCGGCGGTCGACATGGAGACCGAGCACGCGATCATCCGCTCCATTGCCTCCTATCTGCAAGGGCGCACCTGTGTCATCGTCTCGCACCGCATAGCGCCTCTGGCGGATGCAGACAGGATCGTCGTGATGGAAAACGGGCGAATCGTCGATCAGGGAACTCACGCGGAATTGATCGAGCGAAATACTTTCTATTCGAGCATCTACGAGCATCAGACGGGAAATCATGAATTACGACCAGGAAACATTCGAGGATGAGCAGAGGCGCTTTCACGGCGACTGGAAACTCATAGGACGGCTTCTGAAATTTGTCCTGACGCAGTGGAAGTGGGTTGCGGTCGCCGTGGGTCTGGCCTTCATCATAACCGGGGCAAGCCTTACGTGGCCAAAGCTCCTGCAAGTGGCCATGGACAAGTACATTCTGAATGGGTCTCTACAGTTCTCTGCGCGCGTTGAGGGCGTCACCCGCATCGCCTTTATCTTCCTGGCCGTCATTGCGACGGCCTTTGTCGCCAATTTCTTCCAGGTCATCGCACTCGAACTGGCGGGGCAGAAGATAATGGACGCTTTGCGCCAGAGCCTGTTCAAACAAGTGATCCGGTTAAATCTCTCCTTCTTTAGCGCCCACCGCGTGGGAAGGCTCGTGACCCGCCACACCAACGATATCCAGAACATGTATGAAATGTTTACCTCCGTTATCGTGACGCTTTTTAACGAGGGGGTAAGACTCGTCGCCATCCTGGGGGTCCTGTTGTGGATGGACTGGAGGCTTACGCTTCTGCTTGCGGCTACTTTTCCGCTGATAGCCTTCATATCGATCGCATTCGGAAGGCTCAGCCGGCTGGCCTACCGCAGAATCCGCTCACACCTGGCCGGAATCAACGCGTTTTTGCAGGAAGCCGTCTCAGGGATGTCCGTGGTCCAGATGTTTCTGCGACAAAAGGAGATGCGCGACCGTTTCTCCGGGCTAAACGAAAGCTACCTCGGGGCGGCGATGTACCAGATCCGTGTATTCAGCCTCTTTGTACCTCTGATCGACGTCATGAGTTCGGTGGCCCTGGCGCTCATCGTGTGGTACGGCGGCGGGCTGGTGCTCAAAAATTACATGACGATAGGAATTCTTGCCGCCTTCATTTCCTATATGAGGCTCTTTTTCCAGCCGATCCGGGAGTTTTCGCAAAAGTACAACCTGGTGCAGTCGGCGATGGCATCCGCCGAAAGGATATTCCAACTGCTCGAAGAAGACGACTTTGAACTCCGGCCGACCGATGTCGTGAGGCCGGAAAGAATCGAGGGACGCATAGAATTTCGGGAAGTCGGATTTTTCTACCAGCCGGATCGACCGGTTCTGGACCGAATCTCCTTCCGGATAGAACCGGGGCAAACTCTTGCGATCATCGGGGCGACCGGGTCCGGAAAGACAACGATTACGAATCTTCTGGAAAAATTCTACGAGCCGCAGCGTGGCACGATTCTCCTTGATGGCGTCGATCTCAAAAGGCTTGAGCCGCATTGGCTCCGTCACCACCTCGGTCTCATCATGCAGGATATTTTCATCGTGCCCGGGTCTATCCGCCAAAACATAGTGCTCGACCGCGAACTCGCCGAATCGGAGATCGAGCGCATCACCAATCTCTCGCAGCTCGAAGACTTTGTAAAAAAGCTTCCCCTGGGGCTCGAGACCATAATAGGCGAGGGCGGCATGGATCTTTCGGCAGGACAGAAACAGCTGCTCGCGTTTGCGCGCGTACTCGCCAGAGACCCGAAGGTCCTCATTTTAGACGAGGCGACCTCCAACATCGATTCCGAAACCGAGATGCTGATCGAGGAGGCGATCAAGGCGGTCACGGCAAATCGCACCTGCATCATGATAGCGCACAGGCTCTCCACGATCAGGCGGGCAAACCGGATCATCATCATGGATCACGGGCGTATCGTCGAGCAGGGGACCCATGACCAGCTCATGGAAAAGGAAGGGGCCTACCACCATCTTCAGTCGCTCCAAAACGGCTTTGTGACGGTGTCGGAAGAACTGACTGCCTAGC
>JBMFWU010000089.1:0-17880 GCA_049964955.1 Syntrophobacteraceae bacterium | reverse complement strand
CTGCCAACTGGTGACGTCGGCGTTTTCACCAGTGCCGCCTTCCTGTCCATCGGCGCCAAGCGATTCGAGGTCGTAGTCGCCATGCTCTCCGGGGCATCTGTAGATATAGGGCTTACCCCACGGGTCGAGAGGAACGTCTTTCTGAAGGTAGGGGCCGTTCCAACCGGTGATGCCGGGGTTTTTGTAAAGCGCCTCGAGACCCTCATCGGTTGTGGGATATCTGCCCACATCGAGCCGGAATGCATCGAGCGCATCCCCCATCATTGCGATCTGGACTCGCGCCGCCTTTTGCTTCGACTCGCCCAGACGTTTGAAAACATTCAGTCCGATCAGGCCGACCAGAAGGCCGAGAATCACCATGACCACGAGCAGTTCGATAAGGGTGAAGCCCTCCTGCCTGCAGATGCGCCTTTCTTCCGAATATTTTCCGCTTGCGAAAATAGACATCGAATGTTCACTCCGTTGCAGTTAGACAGAAACAATCTGTAAGCGTTGAGGCCGGACGTTTGTTTGCGACGCTTTGGGGCTCCGGGAAAAAACCGTGAAAAGTTCATATAGCTAGCGGCAGCACCCAACCGCGAAGGACCTTTGAGACCGGCAAAAATGAAATTTTGCTGAGATTAGCCCGTTCTGCGTGCGGTGTCAATCGGGTCCGCCATTTTGTGTTGAGCAAGACGAAAAATATGCTGAAAAATCGCCCGGCGAGGTCATTGGCTTGCGCTGCAGCGGGAAAGGTTTTTTGTCCGATTGCTAACGCGGGCAAGATTGGGATATATTGGAAGCTTTACGGGCGTAAGAGGCTGGACCCGGGAAATTTCAAGGGGATGTCCACAGATGAAAAAAAGAGCCTTTATATATCTTGCAGTGCAGCTACTCTTCCTGATCTTCGTTTTCAACTGCCCTGGCTCTTCCCCCCCGGCGGCTTCCGAGGAGTTGACACAGCCCAAGGACAGGGCTTTTGGCGACTGGCTCGTACGAAATCTTTCGGCAGAACCCGCCACCCTCAACCCGATCACGGCTACCGACGCCTATGCAGGCACAATCAATGGCTATATCTATGAAACGCTGCTCAAAAGGGATGAAAAGACTTTAAAGCTCGTCCCCGTGCTTGCCCGAAAATGGACAATTTCCCCCGATCACTTGACCTATACGTTTTACCTGAAAAAAAACATCAAATGGAGTGACGGGTATCCGTTTACGGCAAAAGACATCCTTTTTTCCTTCCACCGGATCATGGACCCCAAGGTCGATGCGGCGCCGCTTCGCGGCTACTACCAGGACATCGAAAGCGTCGATGCGCCCGATGACTATACGGTGGTCTTTCACTATAGGATTCCCTATTTTCTGGCCCTTGAGATGTGCGGGGGCATTCCCATCGTGCCCGCACATCTTTTCAAAAAGGGGGAGGATTTCAATACGAGCCCCATCGGACGCCATCCGGTGGGCACCGGCCCCTATAAATTGCTCCACTGGAAGACGGGGAGCGAAATCGTGCTGGTGCGAAACAATCACTACTGGGGACAGAAACCGGCTATCGACCGCATTGTCTTCAAGATCATCACGGATTCGACTGTGGCCCTCCAGGTGTTAAAACAGGGGGGGCTCGACATGATGGGGCTCGATGCCATTCAATGGGCGCGTGAGACCCAAAACAAGCGCTTCAAAGAACAGTTCCGCAAGCTCTCCTATTATCAACCGCAATACAGCTTTATCGGCTGGAACTGCAGGCGGGAGATCTTTGCCGATAAAAGGGTGCGCAGGGCAATGACGATGCTTGTGCCCCGCGAGCTGATCCTGAAAAAAATCCTCTTCGGGTTGGGCGCCGTTGTGACCGGCCCCTTTTATATCAACAGCCCCGATTACAACAAAAATATCAAGCCTTACCCCTACGACCCGAAGGCGGCCCTGGCGCTCTTGAAATCTGCCGGATGGAATTACCCGCCCGGCAAATATGTGTTGGAAAAAGACGGAAAACCCTTCCAGTTCCAGTTCCTCATCCCTGCAGGGGCGAAACTTCCGCTGCAGATCGCAACCATTCTCGAGCAAAACCTCCACGAGATAGGCATAAAAATGACCATCCAAAGGCTCGAGTGGGCCGTTTTTCTTCAAAAGATAAACGAAGACGATTTCGATGCGGCTACACTGGGCTGGGCGCTCGGCTGGGAGAACGACCCCTACCAGATATGGGACTCCTCGCAGGCCGTAAAAGGCGGATCGAACTTCGTGGGGTTTAAAAACGCGGAAGCCGACCAACTCATCATGGCGGCGCGCAAAGAATTCGACCCGGAAAAGAGGCGAAAGATGTACTATCGTCTCCAGGAGATCATCCACGAGGAGCAGCCCTATACCTTTCTTTTTACCACCAAGGCGCTGGTAGCGGTTTCAAAGAGGTTCCAAAACGTGGTGGTTTACCCGATGGGGCTTGCCCCGCTATACTGGTGGGTCCCGAAGGCGGCCCAAAAATACTGAGGCAGCAGGTGTTTTTATGACCAGGAATTTGGAAAAATCTTTCAATAACACATTTGTGGCCAATGGTCTGGAACGTGAGCACAACCGCCGCAAGGACCCCGACTGGCTCGCGCGCAAACTTGCAGACCCCGAATCGATCTTTTTGCCGGTGAGGCAGTCGAAGGTGCTCGTCACCAACGGGGAGACTCCGGCGCCGGTTCTGTTCAGCCCGAAGCAGTTGGGGCAATACAAGCAAACGGAGTCGGGGTTTTTCCTCGGCGAGCGTGAGGGGCGTGCCTATTTTGCCGTAGAGCTCGAAGAAACGGACTTCGGGGCCTTTGAACAGGCCGGAAAGTTTAAAGACCTGCGCTCCGTTGCTCCGCTTCTTTCGCGTGAGGACGGAGCGATTCTCGCCTATGCCCAGGCCCTTGCGTATTGGCACAGGCGCAACCGCTTCTGCGGCGTCTGCGGCGCTCGCAACGAAATCAAGGAAGCCGGCCACTCTCTTTCCTGCGGCAATCCCGAATGCGGCGCGGCCCATTTTCCACGAACAGACCCGGCCGTTATTGTGCTTATCGAACGCGGGGGCAAATGTCTTCTCGGGAGGCAGCAAACCTGGGCTCCGGGGGTCTATTCCGTTTTGGCGGGCTTTGTCGAACCGGGCGAGTCCACCGAAGGAGCGGTAGCCCGGGAGATTTTCGAGGAGGTGGGAGTTCGTGTCACCAATATCCGGTATCATTCCTCGCAGCCCTGGCCTTTCCCTTGCTCTCTCATGCTGGGCTTTACCGCCGAGGCCGAGGATGATCGAATAACTCTTGGCGACAGCGAACTGGAGCACGCACAATGGTTTGGGCGCAGCGAACTGCTTAAAGCGGTCGAAAACGGCGCAGTAAAACTCCCAACGCCGGTTTCGATCTCCTATCGCCTGATCGAGGAGTGGTTGGAGCAGGAATGCAGGCCTATATAATCAAGAGACTTCTCCAGCTTATTCCCACCCTGTTGGGGATAACGCTCATCACCTTTGTGATCATTCAACTGGCGCCCGGAAACCCGGCCGAGCTGAAACTCCAGATGCTCAAAGGGCAGGCGGCGCTGGGAGGCCAAAGGACCACCTCCTTACAGATCATCAAGCAGACCGAGAAGCTCTACGGGTTGGACAAGCCCCTGTATGTGCAATACTACCTGTGGGTCAAACGGGTCTTTACGCTCAATTTCGGCCGTTCGTACACCGATCACCGAAAAGTGTGGGATAAAATTAAAGAGCGGCTTCCCATAACGCTTGAACTCAATATCGTCTCCATTTTCCTTGTCTACCTGATTTCGATTCCCTGCGGCGTCTATTCCTCCACCCACGAAGGGTCTCGGGCAGACAAGTTTCTGACCCTTCTTTTCTTCTTCCTTTATTCGCTTCCGAGTTTCTGGGTGGCGATGCTGCTGATCATGTTTCTGGGAGGCGGAAGTTTTCTGGATATCTTCCCGGTCTACGGCATATCTTCGATTACGAGCCATGCCATGGGATTTTTCCCCTGGCTGCTCGACAGGCTCTGGCATATGGTGCTTCCCGTGGCGTGTCTCACCTACGGAGGGCTTGCCTATCTGTCGAGGCTCACCCGGGCGAGTATGCTGGAAGTGATCCGGGAAGATTATGTGAGGACGGCCCGGGCAAAAGGGCTCTCTGAGCGCGTGGTCATATTCAAGCATGCCTTCCGAAACGCCCTGCTTCCTCTGGTAACGATCATGGCGCTTCTTTTGCCGGCCATATTCGGCGGGTCTGTAATCATAGAGTCCATTTTTTCGATTCCCGGAATGGGGCAGCTCGGATTTCAGGCCGTTCTCGGCCGGGACTATCCGGTTATCATGGCGATCACCACGATCTCGGGGTTTCTCACCCTGATCGGTTTGCTTATTTCCGACATCCTGTACGCGGTCCTCGATCCGCGGATAAAACTCGAGTGAGAAATGCCGAATCTGGAATCGATGGAAACTCTATCCGAACTACAGGGCGCGGCCCCCAACACCTACTGGAAAATGGTCGGCCACCATTTTAAAAAACGGAAGCTGGCCGTTTTAGGGCTTTGGGTGACGCTTTTCATGATGTTTGTAGCAGTCTTTGCCCCGCTTCTGGCCAACAACAGGCCTATTTTCTTCTACCATGGCGGCAGGGCCTATTTTCCGCTCTTTTCCGGGCGCGAAAGGGTCGGCCCGTTTGTCTGGAAAGAATTGAGAAAAACTAACCCCTTCCTCTTCGAGCATGTGAGCGAACACGGCGGGGCGATCGCTTTGTGGCCTATAGACAAATATTCGCCAAACGAGTACAACCTGCTCGATTATCTTTCCGGGCCGAGCGCCAAACACTGGTTGGGAACCGACGACAACGGCCGGGACGTGCTCGCGAGGATGATCTACGGGGCGCGAATCTCGCTCTCGGTAGGGTTTGTCGCCGTGGGGATAGCTCTGGTCGTGGGGATACTTCTGGGAGCGCTTGCGGGCTATTTCGGGGGGTGGATAGACATAGCGATAAGCCGCCTCATCGAGATCATGCTGACGATCCCGACGTTTTTCCTCATAATTGCCATCATTGCCGTGCGAGGCGGCGGCATATACAATATCATGGTGGTGATCGGGCTTACGGGGTGGATGGGGATAGCGCGATTTGTGCGCGCAGAATTCTTGAAATTAAAACAGCTTGATTTCATAATGGCGCTGCGGGCGCTCGGGGCTTCGGATAAACGCATCATTTTTCTGCATATGCTCCCCAACGCCATGGCGCCTGTGCTCGTGTCGGCGGTCTTTGGAATTGCGGGGGCGATCCTTACCGAATCGAGCCTGAGTTTCCTGGGGTTTGGCGTGCAGCCTCCCACTGCGAGTTGGGGCGAGATACTTTCCCAGAGCCGGGATTATATCGATTTTGCCTGGTGGCTCACTGTTTTTCCCGGTATTGCGATATTTGCGAGCATTACCGCATATAACCTTGTCGGGGAAGGGCTTCGCGACGCGATGGACCCGAAACTCTTCCGATAGAAAAGAAGCGCGGCTATGCTCCAGTTGCATATGGGCGATGAGAGCGGGGTCCTTACGGTGAGCGGCCTGAACCAGCAGATCAAGGCCCTCCTTGAAAAAAAATTCCCGTTTGTCTGGTTAAAGGGGGAGATCTCCAACTTTCGCGTCCCGACTTCGGGACATTTTTATTTCACCCTGAAAGACGCCCAAAGCCAGATCAACGCTGTTTTTTTTCGTGCGCAGAACCGCTACCTGCGCTTCTTGCCCGAATCGGGCATGCAGGTCATCTGCCAGGCGCGTCTGAGCGTCTACGAGCCCAGGGGCGAATACCAGGTGATCGTGGAGGTCATGGAGCCCCTGGGGGCGGGGCAATTGCAGCTGGCCTTCGAGGCGCTCAAAAGGAAACTCGACGCGGAAGGGCTCTTTGACCCGGCACGGAAGAAAACGCTCCCCGGTTGTCCGCAAAACGTGTGCCTGGTCACTTCGCCGGGCGGCGCTGCAATACGGGATATTCTCAAAGTGCTGCAACGAAGCCCCTATCCGGTAACGGTCACGGTGTTCCCGGTTGCCGTGCAGGGGGCCGAGGCTAAATTCGAGATTGCCGAAGCAATTTCGGCCGCAAGCAAACTCTCCTGGCGTTATGAGTGGGACGTGTTGATCGTTGGCCGGGGAGGGGGCAGCATCGAAGACCTGTGGTCGTTTAACGAGGAAATTGTAGCCCGCGCGATTTCGGCCTGCTCGATTCCCACGATTTCCGCCGTCGGCCACGAGATTGATTTTACCATAGCCGATATGGCCGCGGATATGCGCATGCCGACGCCTACCGCTGCGGCCGAGTGGGTGGCAAACAGACTCGAATACTTTCATCGCGAGCTCCACGCGAGTCGGGATCGCCTAGTGAAAGGCGTAAGAGCCAAACTCGAACGGCTGGGTTTCCGGTTAAAATATGTAGAGGGCCGCATCAAGCATCCGAAAAGCCGGCTCGAAACTCTGAGGTTGACCGTCGATGACCGGTTGGAGAGGCTTACGGTGGGCATGAAGAGGCGTCTTGAGCATGAGCGCCTCTCCTGGGAACACCTGCGGGGAAGGCTCCTCTATCAAAACCCGGAGGCGCGCATCAGTAAGAGCCGCGAGGAAGTAAACGGATTGAGAAAAGAGCTGACGCTCCACCAGAGCAGAATCCTGGACGCCTATAGACTCAGCTTTCAAAAGAGCCTCTCGCGTCTTGAAGCACTCCATCCGCTTTCGGTGCTCCTGCGCGGCTATTCGATCGCCTACCGGGCAGCCGATGGAAAAGTCCTGAGGAACTCAACCGAAACGCAACCCGGAGAGCGGGTAATGGTAAGGCTTGCTCAGGGCGGGCTTGAATGCCTGGTAGAAAAGACAGTGAACAGTGAGCAGTGATCGGTGAGCAGTGAAGAAGGCAGTGACCCGTGGAGGTTTTTTTCTGCTCACTGCTCACTCATGACTGTTCACTGAACAAGGAGCGCGGGGTGGCCAAAAAGAAGAGCGATCTGTTTGAAGATGCGCTAAAAAAATTGCAGGAAATCGTCGAAAAGCTGGAAAAAGGGGAGTTGCCTCTGGAAGAGGCGATGGAATGTTTCTCCGAAGGGATAAAAATCGCCCAGTTTTGCCACGGGAAGCTCGAAGAGGCGGAAAGCAAGGTGCAAATGCTCCTGAAAGACCAGCAGGGCGAGTGGAAATCGGCGCCTTTCGAACCGGTTCGAAACGACATGAACGATCAGGAATAAAGCTGCTATCGCTTGTCGCATTTCCGGCTTTTGTAGCTGGAAGTTGGAACCGACAGGTGTTACCATTTAGTTTATGAACAAAAACGGTGAGCGTCTATGAGTGAATTCGATCTAAAATCCTATTTGAGCCGGCGAAGACAGCTTGTGGAAGAATCGCTGGAGAAAATTTTCCCGACGGCAAGCGGTCTGGAGAAAAGAGTTGTGGAAGCGGCACGCTATAGCCTTTTTGCCGGTGGAAAAAGGCTTAGGCCCATACTGTGCCTTGCGGCCGCAGAAGTTGCGGGAGGGGATATCGAGCCTGTTCTGCCGGCCGCCTGCGCCCTGGAGATGATCCACACCTATTCGCTCATCCACGACGATCTGCCGGCAATGGATAATGACGATTACAGGCGGGGGGTGCTCACCAATCACAAAGTATACGGGGAAGCGGTGGCCATTCTTGCCGGGGATGCCCTTTTGACGGAAGCCTTCGAATATTTTGCGCTGTGTGCCGGAGAATCGATAAGTCCGGCGAAAGTGCTCGAGGTGATTCGGATCGCGGTCAAGGCTTCAGGGTACCGGGGGATGATCGGAGGGCAGGTGATCGACCTCGAGTGCGAAAACCAGAAGGTGAGCCTTGCCACGGTGGAATACATGCACATTCATAAGACAGGGGCGCTGCTTTCGGCTTCCCTGGAGATTGGGGCGATTCTGGGTGGCGGCGATGAAGCCCGGATAAAGGCCATGAAGACCTACGGCCACCATTTGGGGCTCGCTTTCCAGATTACAGACGATCTGCTCGATGTCGAGGGCGATCCGGAACTTATGGGAAAAACGCCCGGGTCCGATGCAGCCAAAAATAAAATGACCTATCCGGCCCTGCTCGGAATTACCCAATCCAGGGCCGCGGCGAAAGAACATGTGGAAAGCGCCCTCGAAGCACTGTCGGGTTTTGGCGAAGCGGCTGACCCTCTTCGCGCGATCGCGCGTTACCTGTTGGTCCGCAGAGCATAAATATCTTGACTTGTACCCGAATTTTTCATTAATTGTCGGGTAACCCATGAGACAGGTTACACAATGAAAGGGGCTAAATTGAAAAACAAGGTTGTCGCAGGCGGGCACCTTTCCGGTATTGAGATACCTGGTCAGCTAAGAAATCTTTCCAATCAGCAACTTCTTGAATTAGCAGAGGAAATTCGCGCACGCATTATCGGCACGGTAGCCGAAACCGGCGGACACCTCGCCCCGAGTCTGGGCGTTGTCGAGTTGGCCATAGCGCTTCATTACGTATTCGATGCCGCCTCCGATCGGATCATCTGGGACGTGGGCCACCAGGCCTATGCCCATAAGCTTTTGACCGGCCGCCAGAAGGAATTCGACTCTCTTCGCCAGTACAACGGGATAAGCGGCTTTCCCAAACGCTCGGAGAGTAAATACGACGCTTTCGGAACGGGTCACTCGAGCACGAGTATTTCGGCCGCGTTGGGGATTTCTGTTGCAAACCATTTGAAGGGCAGCCCCGCGCGCTCCATCGCCGTGATCGGCGACGGCAGCATGACCGCGGGGATGGCTTTCGAGGGGCTAAACAATGCGGGAGACCTTGCCAGAAACCTCATTGTCGTCCTGAATGACAACGAGATGTCCATTTCCCCCAACGTCGGCTCGCTTTCTTCCTTTTTGAGCCGCAAGCTTTCCGGGAAGACCCTTACGTATCTGAAGCGGGAAATGGAGGATTTTCTCAATTCGATCCCGGGAATCGGCCCCAATATTCTCCAGGTGCTCCGCAAAAGCGTTGACTCGCTGATCAGCTTTTTTACTCCCGGAATGCTTTTCCAGGCCCTTCAATTCAAATACATCGGGCCTATAAACGGCCATCGACTCGATAAACTGATAGAAACCTTCGAAGTAGTCGGAAATATCGAAGGCCCGGTCCTGGTGCATGTTCTGACTAAAAAGGGTAAGGGCTACGAACTTGCCGAAAAGGACCCCACGAGATTTCACGGAGTAGGCGCCTTCGACGTCACCTCCGGCAAGGGGCTCGAAAAGCCGGCCAATATCTCGTACACGAAAGTTTTCGGGCGCACATTGAAAAAGCTTGCCGACTCCGATTCCAAAGTGATCGGCATCACGGCGGCCATGCCTCAGGGCACGGGGCTCGACTGTTTTGCCGATGCCCACCCGGAGCGCTTTTTTGACGTCGGCATAGCCGAGCAGCATGCCGTAACATTTGCCGCGGGTCTTGCCACCGAAGGCTTTAAACCCGTGGTTGCGGTCTATTCGACCTTTCTTCAGCGCGCCTACGACCAGCTGCTCCACGATGTCTGCCTCCAGAACCTTCCGGTAGTCTTTGCGATGGACCGCGGCGGGATAGTGGGAGAAGACGGCCCCACCCATCATGGGCTCTTCGACCTTTCCTATCTGCGTGCGACGCCCAATCTGGTGCTTATGTCGCCCAAGGATGAAAATGAGCTCCAACACATGGTGAAGACGGCTCTAGAGCATAACGGTCCGATCGCGCTCCGCTACCCCAGGGGAGAAGGCGCCGGCGTCGAACTCGATGAGGAATTGAAATCCCTGGAGATAGGCAAAGGCGAGTTGGTGCGGTCCGGTAAGGACCTGGTCATTGTGGCAATCGGCTCTACCGTGCAAAATGCAGTGGAAGCCGCCGGGCGGCTGGAGGGAGAAGGAATCGATGCGGCGGTGATCAACGCCCGGTTCGTCAAGCCTCTCGATAACGAGCTCATTATGACCTGGGCGCAAAAAACGGGCAGGGTCATTACGGTCGAAGAAAACATGCTGCAGGGCGGGTTTGGGAGCGCGATACTGGAGCTGTTTGAGGAAGAGGCGTTTTTCCCTAAAGTATTCAAGCGGTTGGGCGTGTGTGATTTTTTCGTTCCTCACGGACACCAGTCGATATTGCGGAATCTTTGCGGCATTGATACCGACGCTATCGAGAGGGCGGCCCTTAAAGTACTCGATTACAATCATGGCCAAGTTCTCCGAGCGATTAGATAAACTGATTGTCGACAGAGGTTTTGCTCCTTCCCGCGAACGTGCCCAGTCGCTTATCCTGGCGGCCAAGGTGGTGGTGGACGGCAAGGTCCTGACCAAGGCGGGGCAGAAGGTTTCCGAAGATTGCGAGATCCATGTGATCGAGGATGCCCTACCCTATGTCAGCCGGGGGGGGCTGAAACTCGAGCATGCGATTCGGTCTTTTTCGATCGAGGTCGCGGGGCTTACCGCTATGGACGTTGGCGCCTCGACGGGCGGGTTTACCGACTGCCTGCTTTGCTTCGGGGCGAAAAAAGTCTATGCGGTGGACGTCGGATACGGGCAACTGGCGTTCACCCTGCGAAACGACCCGAGAGTGATTGTGCTCGAGAGGCAAAACATCCGGTATCTGCCGACCGAACTTGTGCCCGAACCCATAGAGCTCGTAACCATCGACACCTCGTTTATCTCGTTAAAGATCGTAATCCCTGCAGTGGTCCCTTTTCTAAAACCCGGTGCGGTGATGATTTCGCTCATAAAGCCCCAGTTCGAAGCAGGGCGGGAAGAGGCGTCCAGAGGCGCAGGAGTCATTCGGGACCCGAACCTTCATGAGCAAATCTGCGAAACGGTGGCAGCCTTCACAGCCGGGCTCGGCTTCCGGGTACTCGGAACGATTCCCTCCCCCGTTCTCGGCCCGAAGGGAAACCGTGAATTCCTGATGGCTGCGGTTGCGCCCTGAAATCGGCGGGATTCCATGCGTCTACACCTCGTATTCGTCGGCAAAACGGCTTTTGGCGACCTGGAATCGGCGATCGACCGGTATGTGGGAAGACTAGCCCATTACTGCCGGCTGGAGACGCATTACATCAAGGCGGAAAAGATCACCTGCGGCGCAAAAGACCCTGTGGTGCGCGAGCGGGAAGGCGAACGGATCCTCAAAGTAACGGGGCGCGATGCGCACCTGATTGCCTGGGACCCGGCGGGGCGGGAACTGGACTCCGCGGGGTTTTCAAAATTTTTGGAAAAACTCGCCCTCAGTGCGGCCGGTGAGGTCTGGATGGTTGTTGGCGGGCCGGTTGGTCTCTCCGATAAATTGCTGGAAAATGCCCGGCAGGTCCTTTCCTTATCGAAGATGACCTTCCCCCACGATCTCGCGCGACTTATGCTGGTCGAACAGCTCTACCGGGCCTTTACGATTATCAAAGGCGAACCATACAACCGATGAACCGGGGAGCTTGAAATAGCGGAAAAATGTTGTACTATTTTCCGGGACCTTTCCAGAAAAGGATCAACGCCCCATGAGCGAGCCTGCCAAAAAAAAAGCAACCTACCAAGACCTTTACTCCATACCGGATAACATGACCGGGGAGATCATCGACGGGGAACTTTTCGTTCAGCCGAGACCGTCGAGGAAGCATATCCATGCCGCTTCCGCTTTGGACAAAAGGATAGGGACACCATACCAATTCGGAGAAGGCGGCCCGGGTGGATGGATTATTCTTGTCGAACCGGAGATCCAATTGGGAGAACACACCTTGGTCCCCGACCTTGCCGGATGGAAAAGGGAACGATTCGTATGGGAAGAGGATCAAAATCCGATCTCGGTAACGCCCGACTGGATTTGCGAAATTCTTTCTCCATCCACTTACCAGCTCGACAGAATGAAAAAAATGCCGATCTACGCCGAGCATGGAGTCGGTCATTTCTGGCTGCTGGACCCGATTGGTAAAATCCTGGATACATACAGACTGGAATCGAACGAGTGGCTTGCCCTGGCCCGTTACTATGAAAACGACAAGGTGAGATCCGAACCCTTTGAGGAAATCGAACTCGACCTTGGGGATTTATGGCCCGGGCTGCAGCAGCCAAAGCCATAGAACCCCGAAAGCCAACGCATGAAAAGTGAGCAGTGAAGAGGGAACAGAAAGGTGCATCCCTGCTCACCCGGGTTAGACGGCTACAACCTCGGTGACCTCCGGGATCTCCTGGCGAATGATCCGCTCCACTCCCGATTTCAAAGTCATCTGGCTCATCGGGCAGCCTCGGCAGGCCCCGGTCAGCCGGACTTTTACCACCGATCCTTCAATATCTATCAATTCCACGCTTCCGCCGTCTTTTTCCAGCATAGGTCTTATTTTGGCAAGCGCCTGTTCCACCTTGTCTCGCATCGGTTTCCTCCCAATCGAATGATCTCTTTACGACCAACTCTTTTGTGGGCAAAATATCATATAAATTAACAACGGAAAACAAATTCCTGGTTCGATCGGGAGCAAACGCGGCCGACAGTGTGCATTCAGGAGAGCCGGCTGGATGCTCCAGGTTCCAATTGTTCTTCCGCTATATTTTCCCAGCGGGCGCGAACGGTGGTTCCTTTCCCCGGGGCCGAGATGATGGTGAGGCGCCCCCCGAACATTTCGGCTCTTTCCCGCATTCCATCGAGGCCGAGGCTCCTGGCCGAGCTGCTTTGGAGAATCTGGTCCACCTCCATTCCTACCCCATCGTCGGATACGACGAGTTCCATGCCGTGGCCATTTGCAGTGATCGCCAGGTCTACCCACTCGGCCCGGCTGTGCTTGGAGGCGTTATTGAGCGCTTCCTGGGCTATGCGGAAAAGAGGGATGACCAGTCGATCGGGGATCTGGGATTCCTCGCAGCGAAAATCGATTTCGATATGACGCTCGGGGTAGAGTTTTAGCAATTCATCTCGGTACCAGCGCAAGGCGGCGATCACCCCGAAGTCTTCGAGCACCTTGGGCCGAAGCGCCATATAAATCGCCCGGGTTTCATCGATCGAGCGCTGGAGGATGGGTACGAACTCTTCTGCCGCTCGGATGGCGGCTGCCTGTTCGCCTTTTCGCATGATATCGAGAATGAACTCCAAGCGGAATTTCAGGGCGGCGAGCGTTTGCCCGATGCTGTCGTGCAGTTCCGAGGCGAGTCTTTTTCTTTCTTCCTCCTGGGCCTCGAGGAGCATCGAAGGAATTTCTCGAAGCCTTTTCTCGGCGAGCTTTCGCGCGGTAATATCGGTCACCATGGCAAACGACCCGATTCTCTCGCCCGACCCATCGAGAAAAGGAGTCACATTGAAATTGCAGTAGACGGGAGTTTCATCCGGCCGCGAGAGGGCTATCTCGTAGGAGGCGGATTCCCCACGGGCCCTCATCCTGATCTGATGTTCGAAGACGGCCTTGTTTTGAGTGTCCACAAAATCGTAGATTTTTCTTCCGACTATTTCTTCCCGGTCTCTTCCCAATATTTCGCACATCCTGGGATTGATCTCGAGGGTTCTCGTATCGGAGTCGATCAGCCAAAAGCCTTCATTGGCGGTCTGAAGGATCGTTTGGAAACGCAAATCACTCTCGCGAAGGGACTGCTCGATCAATTTCCGCTCGGTGATATCGCGAAAAATAGTGAGAAGCAACTCATCCCGGTTTGTTTGTAAAAGGCGGCCGGAGATCACCCCAAACCGCACACTTCCATCCTTTGCGTGGAGTTTGGCCTCAAAGTTTTCCACAAACCCGGTGTTTTGTATATCATCGATGAATCGCCCTCGATCTTCGGGGTCGTTCCAGACGAGTTCAAGAGACGACCTCTCAACGACTTCCTCGCGCGAGTAGCCGGTAAGCGTGGTGAAGGCATCGCTTACATCGAGGAAGATACCGTCTTTAAGACGGGTGACTGTTATCGAATCGGGGCTGGACTCGAAAATCAACCGGAACTTTTCTTCACTTTGCGAAAGCATCTCCTGTGCAGCCTTGCGAGCGGAGATTTCGCGACAAAGGTTCTCATTTACTTTTTTAACCTCTCCAAGAAGGTTGAGGTTTTCAAAGCCAAGAGAAATCGACTCGGTGATGAACCTGTTGTGCTGCAACGCATGCTTCTGGATGGCCACCAGATACACGAGGATAAGGACGGTTAGAGTATATCCCGTGTGTCCGTTCCCCATGGAGCATCTGACCGCGTAGGGGAGCAAAGCGGGAAGCGCCCACGCGCTGGAGGCGAACCTGATGGATAGGTGAGACAGGAGGGTTCCGGCTGCAAGGCCGCCCATTACGAGAACGAAAAAAGAAATCAGCACCAGGTTGCCGGCAGGGAAAATCAGAAAAGCCGAAAGTCCCCAAAATGTGCCGGAGATAAAGGCCTGGAGAAGATAACCGTTCTTCCATCGGGAGGCGGAAAAGGAGGTGTTTCGGATTTTCGAGAAGCTTCGGTAGAGGGAGACTCTTCCCAGGCAAACCGATAGAATCAGCGCGCCCCACAGGAAAATGTCTTTAGAGGACACGCTGTCGCGCACCGCATAACAGAGCACTGCGGCGACGATCAGAGAGGCCAGCTGCATCGTTGGCAGCTGTTCCATGGCGAGACGAACCTGTTCTCTTAGAATGCTCCGCCCGATATCCTCATCCATTAAGATCCGATCCTTTGTTCCATCCGGATTATAGCAGGGCGCCTGCAGAATACTAACCAGAGAGCGCGTGGTTTTCAATCGGTGAGGATTATGAAAACAGTCAATCGTGAGCAGTGATGAGTGAGCAGAAAATAAGGACTTTGAAGATCAAGGTGGAGACCGGAGCGACACAGATATCTTCGCGCCTCAAGTTTCGCCGGGGAATATCCGATACAAGCAGAAGAAGGACAAGACGAAAGAATCCGGCCTGTGGCCGACTGGAGGAGAGTGCCATGCACAAGGGTTATTCAGAAAATGGAAGCGTTATTTTGTCCGGCGATGACCTGAAGATGGTTCAGGGCGTGAACCGGCGACAATTCCTTAAATATTCTAACGCAATAGCTGCCGTTTTCTACCTCAACCCGATTCTGTCCAAATCTGCAACGGCCGGCGCGAGCGCTCAGGTCACGACGTATCCGATTGATCCCAATGTGTTTACGACCAGGGATCGGACGCTGGTATTTCGCTCTATAGCTAATGGACTTCGGGCGCCCGAGCTTCCCCTCATAGCGCGCTACGCAACATACGGCTATGGCAACTATACCTCCGGCGCAGGGATTGCGAACGAGCAGCGAACGGATCTGATGCCGAGCGGGTACCGCAATCCCTCGCCCGTCAGGCTGCAACAACTATCCAGTTTTTTTTCCATCTCCGACATCCACATCACGGATAAGGAATCCCCCAACCAGATGATCTATCTACAGCAACACGATCCGACTTTCTACACCATGGGGTCAATCTACTCGCCTGTCATGTTGTATACCACCCACGTCCTCGATGCCGCCATCCAGACGATAAACGCACTGCACAAGAAGACTCCCTTCGACTTCGGCATCTCTTTGGGAGATGCGTGCAACTCCTCGCAGCATAACGAGATACGGTGGTACATCGACGTCATCGACGGCAAGGTCATTACTCCCTGTTCCGGCGTCCATCTCGGGATGAGTTCCATCGACTATCAAAAGCCCTTCAAAGCCGCGGGACTCGATAAATCCATCCCGTGGTATCAAACTCTGGGAAACCACGATCATTTCTGGATAGGAACATTCCCGGTCGACGCAGACAGTTCCCTGGGACTTCGAGATTCCTACACCACGGGCAATGTCATGGCGTGCGGGGAGTTGCGCTTCAACCTGGCGTCTTTCCCCTGTATGTTCGATGTGCCCACCGCTTTGAAAGAACGGACCTATTACATGGGAGTGCTCGACGGTTCGACTCCTCACGGCAACATTATCGATGCCGGAAGCTACGCAGCTCCGCCGACGGTCCCGGCAGACCCGGGCCGTCACCGGGTGACGATAGCCGAATGGAAGCAGGAATTTTTCAACACGACCACCAATCCGGTCGGGCATGGATTCGGTCTGGTCGATCCCTCCCGGGGAAGCGATTTCGCCTGTTACAGCTTTGTGCCGAGTTCGCACATTCCGCTGAAGATTATCGTGCTCGACGACACCCAGTCGGAAACCGACGGCTCCCACGATATCCATGGGCACGGGTTTCTGGACGCGACCCGGTGGCGCTGGCTCCAGGCAGAACTTGCCGCCGGCCAGGCCGCCAACCAGTTGATGATCATCGCCGCCCACATCCCTATCGGAGTTGGAACCATAGGATCCGAGGTGGAATGGTGGGAATCCGAGAAAGACTGTAACGCCACGGAACACAACGCCGTTTCCCTGACGGGGCTGGTAAACGAACTGTGGAACACCCCCAATCTTCTCATGTGGATCGCGGGGCATCGCCATGTGAATACGATCAAGGCGTTTGTATCACCCGATCGGGGAAACGCCCCGCAGAAAGGCTTTTGGCATGTCGAAACCTCGTCGCTAAGGGATTTTCCCCAGCAGTTTCGAACGTTTCAGATATACCTCAACAGCGACTATTCCGTTTCCATCGTTACGACCAACGTCGACCCATCGGTTGCCGAAGGGACCCCGGCCGCGGCTTCGCGCGCGAGTGCAATCGCCGCCCAGCAGATCCTGCAAATCAATCTCACTCTCAATGCTCCCAATCTTGCTTCTCTTGGCAAACTCCCTCTGGAAACCCTCGACCCGAGCCGAGCGCAGGACGGCACGCCGGATGCGACCATCAAATGGCCGCAGGTGCCGGGCTATGGGCCGTTTCCTTCCTTGCAGAGCGGCCAGTACAGTGCTCCGGTCTATAATTCGAATGCGTACCCTTCCTGCAACGCGGAACTGTTCAAGCAATTGAGCCCGGCGATGGTCGCGCTGCTAAAAGAGAGGTTCCCCGGGAAGAAAGGGGGAGAGCACACCGCGGATGAAAGTGACCATTACGGGGTGTGAGGCGCCGAGCACCCTCAGCTCAGGCAAAAGCGCAGGGGGCCACGGCCCCCTTATACCCCCTCGCCGCTGCGCGGCTCATTTGGAGAGGCGCAGCGTTACCTCCGACCAACATCCGCACCATTTTCCGGGAGGGGGGCCAGCAGAGCACTCGCGAGCGTAAAGATCGCCACAGCCCCTAGGATTATGGCGGCTCCGGCGAAGGGAACTCCCAGTGCTTTTCGCTCCATCGCTATCATGAGCATCGTCTGGACCCACAGTGCGCTGCCAAGCAGCAGGTAAAGGCGAATTCCCCGGGTGAGGCTCCGCTTTTCCAGGAACAGAAGCGGTATGAGGCCAAGGTTGAGAGCCACCAGCAAAAGGTGTTGCATGCGCAAGAAATGAGCGGCAAGCAGAACCAGGCTCAAGGCGGCGGGAATTTTTCGAACCCATTTTTTCATTCAGGGGCCTTTTATCGGCGGGTTAATTTTCAAATTCTGCGGTTGTTTCAGTCTCCGTTCGGAACCCGACCTCAGGGGCGAACTGGACCGGATCACCCCCCTTTTCCAAAAGGGGACTTTCGTTCGAATCATCCGACCCGTTCCAGATTTTCCGGATGGACACCATTCTAGAGAAGGGAAGTCGCTCGGTCCTTGACACAGGTCAAGTGTTCCTATTTTTCCCACGTGTGCAAGGCTTGGATATGGCGCGGAGCTTACGCCTTGAGGCTCGGGTCCGTTTTCGGAACCGTCACGCGCAGGAGGCATGCGTCCTCATCGGTACCCGCCCCGGGTTCCACCAGGTACTCGACTTCGCCGGAGCTGAAGCGCTCCCTTGAGCAACTCCACGGAAATATGGCCGGTCGATTGACAATTTGAGACAGCAATGGACCACGGATTCGGAAGCAGAGTGTGGGCCTTTTCATCAGGATCTGCTACTCCGGATCATTCCTTTTAAAGGATTTGGATTCGAGGCTGGTTTCCCGCAT
>JBMFWU010000088.1:0-21820 GCA_049964955.1 Syntrophobacteraceae bacterium | reverse complement strand
ACCACTCGTGCCAGTAGGTGAGCTTTCTTCATGCTCAGTTCCGGGAATTGCTGGCCACCGCCCGCTATCTGGATTTGCCCCTTATCACAAACGATCCGGTCATTCGGAATTCCCGGTTTGTGAATGTACTGGGAAAAAGTTGATTTTGGAACCTGATCCAATCTTTGCGCGTGGCGGGTTGCCGATCTTTATGCGCTCTTCCAAAAAGCCAAATTTTCGTTAATGTAAAATCACAGTACTGCCGAACCCAATGTGAAAATCACATGCAGGTGACAGGAGTCCCATGAAGATCATCGCCAGGGTTGCGGCCATTCTGTTTTTCATTTTTGCTCTTTCGGGCAGCGCAGGTGCCGCGCAGAACCTCACGCGTGTCGCGTTCATCCCGCAGTGGTCGCCCCAGGCGCAGTTTGCAGGCTATTACGTCGCTTTTGAGAAGGGCTTTTACGCGGCGCACGGCCTGGATGTGAAAATCCTGGAGGGCGGCCCCGGAAAGCCTCCTGCGGAATGGCTGCAAAAAGGCGCCGCCGACCTTGGCTCGATGTTTCTTACGACCGCAATCGTTCAACGTTCCCAAGGGGTCAGGATCGTCAATATAGGGCAGATAGTCGCAAGGTCCTCCCAGGTGCTGATTGCGAAAAAATCGAGCGGCATAAAAAACATTCGGGATATGAACGGGAAAAAGGTCGGGCTTTGGGGTGCGGGACTGAGCCTCATGCCACAGGCGCTTTTCAAAAAATATGGCGTGCACGTCATCGTGGTCCCACAATCCCGGTCGGTGGATCTATTCCTGCGAGGCGGCGTGGATGTAGCCTCAGCCATGATGTACAACGAATACCATACGATTTTGCAGGCAGGCATGAACCCGGACGAACTCGTCGTGTTTCCCCTTACCGGCCTGGGGTTCAATGTCCCGGAAGACGGCATTTACTGCCTGGAAAGCACATGGAAGAAAGACCCTGAAACCTGCCGCAGCTTCGTTCAGGCTTCCCTGGAAGGGTGGAGATACGCCTTCGATCATCCCGGAGAAGCGCTCGATATAGTCATGAAATATGTCCGTAGTGCCCGGATAGCCACCAACCGGGAACATCAAAAATGGATGCTCGAACACATGCGAAGGCTCATCGGCCTGCCGCCGCCCGGAGAAAGCCCCCGGGGGGTGAGAGAGAGCGACTACCTGGCGATCTCTCGAGAACTGATGGCAGACGGTATCATCCATCGCATTCCCGCTTACTCGAACCTCTTTCGCAACTGCGCCGCCGCCAATGAGAAATAAAAGCCTCGCTTTCAAACTCGTACTATTTACGCTATCGGGCACGATGGCCGTATTTGTTTCCGCCTTCGCCTACCTCTATTTTTCCTCCAGTCAATTCATGATGCGCTACGTCAGAATGAACGCCCGCCAAGCCGCCCATGCCGCGGCATATCAGATCGAGGCCCTGCTGCGGGGGGTGGAAAAGGTCCCGATCAATTATGCCGCGCTTTTGTCGGCGGGTGTTTTCAGGACGGCGGATATCCCCAAACTGCCCGAGCGAATGGTTTCCGCCAACCCTGAGATCTTCGGCGACGCGATTGCGTTCGAACCCGGTGGTTCGGGCTCGGCAATCCGCTATTTTTCGCCCTATTGCTACAGGGGAAAGAATGGTTGCCTGATAAACGTCATACTGGGCGACAGATTCTACGATTACTTCACCATGGACTGGTACCAGATCCCCGAAGAACTGAATCGCGCGACCTGGACTGAGCCCTATTTCGATGAAGGCGGGGGAAATGCGGTCATGGCCACCTTCTCGGTCCCCTTCTACCGGGGGATGCGCGGAGAAAAACAGTTCCAGGGCGTGGTAACTGCCGACATCTCATTAAAAAAATTGCAAAAAATAGTCTCCGACATCAAGCTGTACACATCGAGCTATGCTTTTCTCATTTCCCGCAACGGCGTGTTCGTCACTCATCCCGACAGCCGGTTGATCATGACCAGTTCCATATTCAGCATCGCAGAAGGCAAACATAGCAGCCTGCTTCGCCGGATCGGTCGGAAGATGATCCGGGGAGGCGAGGGATTTACGGCACTCAAAGCCGGCCTGTTATCTCCCGCCAGGTGCTGGCTCTATTATACGCCGCTGCCTTCGATAGGCTGGTCTGTCGGGATCGTCATTCCCGAACATGTACTTCTGGAAGACATATTCCACTTTAGCCGCATGGCTGTTTTGATCGGACTCCTGGGCATACTCCTGGTGACCCTGATCGTACTGGTGATCGCACGAAGGATTTCCACCCCCCTGAAAGAACTCTCCGCAACCACCGTCGCTATCGCCCGGGGGGACCTCGAAACGAAACTGCCCGATATCCGCAGCGGGGATGAAATCGGCATACTGGCGCGTTCCTTTGAAGAGATGCAGCTGGCCCTTAAAGACTACATCAACCACCTTACCCAAACCACTGCAGCCAAGGAAAGAATGGAAAGCGAGCTCAAGATTGCCCGCAATATTCAGATGAGTTTCCTCCCCAAGGCCTTCCCGCCCTTTCCCGGAAAGACCCGGGTCGATATGTCCGCAGTGCTCGAACCTGCAAGGGAAATCGGGGGAGACCTCTACGATTACTTTCTAATCGATGAAGACCACTTGTTTTTCGCCGTGGGGGATGTTTCGGGCAAGGGAATTCCAGCGGCCCTTTTTATGGCTGTAACCAGGACGCTTCTCAAGGGGGTGGCCGAGACCGGCATGACGCCCTCCGAGATTTTGCGCAAATGCAACCTGGAGTTGTGCGTCGGAAACGACTCTATGATGTTCGTAACTCTGTTTTGCGGGGTCCTCGATCTCAGATCGGGCCTGCTGAGCTATTCCAACGCCGGCCACGAACATCCCGTGATCGTGAGACAGGGAGGCCGGCCCGAGGCCCTGCCGGTCCCCGAAGGATTATTCCTGGGCGTCGATGAGGACGCGAGCTACGAGACCAGAGAGATCGAACTTGGCCCGGGGGACAAATTGGTGGTCTATACCGACGGCGTGACAGAGGCAATGAACACGGCCGGTTCATTATACTCGTATGAAAACCTCATCGCGGCGATCCGCTCCTGCGGGTCGAATGCAGCCGATGGCATTGCCCGTGAGATTATGGAGTCGGTCATGACGTTTTCGTCGGGGGCCCCGCAGGCCGACGACATAACGCTACTGGCTCTGTCTTTTTTCGGTGGGAAGATTTAACGAAGGAGCACCTGTTATGGAGTTGAACGGATATAAGCAGGACAAATTCTTTATCGTGGAAGCAAGTGGCAGGATGGACGCCATCACTGCCCCGCAATTTGAAAAGTCCTGCCTCGATTGGGTGGAACAGGGAGAATCGAAGCTGATAGTCGATCTCAAAGGTCTTGACTATATGAGCAGCGCGGGCCTGCGAAGCATCCTGATTGTCGGAAAAAAAGCCAAAGCGGCGGGAGGCGCTCTTTCTTTCAGCTCTCTTACACCCAACGTCGCCCATGTTTTCTCTATTTCCAGCTTTGGCGCGATGTTCAAAATATACGATTCGCTGGAAACAGCTCTGGAAAACGGGTGAACCACTCATGGCGACCTTGCGCCTCCCCGCGGCAATGGGGTCCTTCGAGACCTTCCGGTCTTTCGTGCTCCGGGAAATGGAGAACGAAGGGGACCTGGAGGAGTTGATCCCCCGGGTTGACCTGGTATTGGAAGAGGTCCTGGTTAACGTCATCAATTACGCCTATCCGCAGGGAAGCGGGGAAATCGAAGTCGAATGCGGGGCAGGCGGCAAGGGAGAGTTTCAAGTGACGGTAAAAGACTGGGGCGTCCCTTTCAATCCCATGGAGCAGGACGCTCCCGATTTATCATCGGATATCTCCTCGCGCAAAGTAGGAGGTCTGGGGGTCTATCTGGTAAAGGAAATGACGAGCCGCCTGGCGTATGAATTCCGAAACGGCGGGAATGTGCTTACCCTCGGTTTTACAAAGAGGATGTAAATGGGCCTGAAAAGCGCAAATATTGTTCTATCGGTTGACGCCGAGGAAATCTACCTGCCGGTTGTGACGGCCTTTGTAGAAAAGGCTGCCTTCTGCTTCGGGCTGGGAGAGCTGGAATCACTCCAGCTGACCCTTGCTGCCGAAGAAGTCTTCATGCACCTGTGCCGGAAGGCTGCGCACCCGGGACGCCCGCTGCAAATTGCCTGCGCGAACGGAGGCTACTTCGCTCAGGCGGTCTTTTCCCTGCCGACCGATTCTTTCGACTTGAAGAGTTTCAACATTACGACCGACATATCTCTCGACGATGAGGCGGGGCTGGAGTCGATGGGACTTGTCATAGCATCGAGATCGGTCGACCGTTTCCTGTTGGAAAGCGAAACGGGTGGAGGGCTACGGCTTACGCTCATCAAGGAAAAATCCTACCCTCCCCTGCCCTCGCCGGTCGAGCCTGCCGTTGCGGCGGAACTCTCAAAAAGCGCGCTGAGAGCGGCCGCGCCCGAAGAGCTCAAGTATATTTCCCGCCTTGCCGTATCCTGTTATGAGACGAGCGCTCTTTCCGATATCCTGCTGCACCCGGGGAGACTTTCGGACATGATAGCCGCGGGGGAGTATGAGTGTCTGGCTGCAGTGGGAGCGTCCGGTGAGATCGGAGGGGCGTGCTTTTGGCGGAGACTGGGGGAAAATATGGTCGAGTGCTTCGGTCCGTATATCTTCAACCAGCCACCGACCTCCACCATGACCGAAGAGCTTCTCGAAGGCTGCATCGGGGCTGTTGCAAGAAGCAGGGCCGTGGGGATCGTTGCCATAGGGCCTCCTCCCGGATTTCCAAAGAGGCAGTTCGAGCTGCTGGGGAGCTTTGAATCTTATAGCCCGGATGGGGCTTCGGCCCCTGTGGAGGCATGGTACAGAATGCTCGGCGAGGACATGGGCGCAACCGCCTGGGTCCATCCGGATATCGAACCCTTTGTTCGGGGCGAATACGAAAAACTGGTCCTGCCTCGTGAAGTCAGGGTGGAACATCCATCCGGCGAATCCATATCTCGCCACTCGGTCATTTTCGCCGAATTCGATCGGCCCCGGGGGCGCGTAACGCTTCGCCCCATGTGGCCGGGCGCGGATGCGTCGGAAAATATCGCCCGTCACTTGAATCTTATGAAAAACGAAAACATACCGAACATTCATTTTGCCCTCGACCTCGGCCGGGCATGGCAGAGCGTTTTCGTCCCCGGGCTTCTGGAGACGGGCTTCGAGGCGCGCTGCGTTCTGCCTTATGCCGGAAAAGGCGATGTCGTTATCCTGCAGTACGGGGGAAAACGACCGTGAACTCTTTTCCCGGGCTTGAGAGGCTCGTTCCCGATTATGTCAAAAGTTTTGAGGCCTATATACCCAGTAAACCCGACGATGAACTGAAAAAACTCTACGGATGCTCCAGGCTCTACCGGCTAAACAACAACGAAAACCCGCTCGGCCCCCCGGAGACCGCGCGAAGAGCTCTCCGGGCTTTCGATCCGGCCGGGGCCTCCATATATCCGAGCGGCGACTGCTATCACCTCAGGCGCAAGCTCGGGGATATCTTCGGGATGCATCCCGACCGTTTTCTGGTCGGAAACGGGGCAAACGAGGTGATCGCCTTCGCCATAAAGGCATTCTGCCGCGAGGGCGATAACATTATTACGGCAGATAAAACCTTCGCCGTCTATGAATGGGTGGCGCGATTTTCCGGGTTCGAGGCGCGTCTGGTGCCCCTGGTGGACTACGGGTTCGATGCCCGGGGAATGCTCGAGCAAATCGACGAACGCAGCAGGATCGTCTTCGTCTGCAATCCCAACAACCCCACCGGAAGCTGGTGGGACCACCACACTTTGCGTTCGTTCCTGGACAGGGTCGATGGACGATGCATCGTAGTAGTCGATGAGGCGTACCGGGAATTCGTGGAAAATCCCGATTTCCCCGATTCCATGACCTTAATGGCCGATTACCCGAACCTGGTGGTCTTCAGGACCTTTTCCAAAATGTACGGCCTTGCCGGGCTCCGCATCGGATACCTCGCGGGAAGCAGGGAGGTGGTCGACATTATCCGGCGCACCTGCGTCGTGTATTCGGTAAACGGTCTGGCGCAGGTGGGGGCGTTTTCCGCCCTGGACGACCCGGAGCATGTGGCGCGAACGCGCGAAAGCGTTCGGGAGGGCAAGCGCTTCCTGCAAAAGGAACTCGATCTTCTGGGACTTCCCTACCTGCACGGAGAAGGCAATTTCGTGATGACCCGGCTGCCCATAAGCGACAGCCTCGCCTACAGAAAGCTTATGACCCGCGGCGTTATGGTGCGCACAATGACAGGCTTTCGTTTCCCCAACTGGATCAGGATTACGGTCTCACACCGCGAAGCCCTCGAATCTTTCGCCGAAGCCCTGTCGCAAATCCTGGCGGAAAGGAGGCAAAATTGAGCTTGCCGGATCGAAATAACCAGAAGCTTTTCTCGATAGAATTCCTGTTGCTCAATCTCATCATTTTCTTTTCGTTCTGCAACATGGCGGTATTCTACAGCTTCTTCGACTACCTGGGCAGGATCGGAATCCCCGCCGACTGGAGGGGCTTTCTGGTCGGGCTCGAACCGATGAGCGCTTTCCTGCTTCGCCTCGGGGCCGTACCCCTGTTGCATGCGAAAAATGCCATCGCCGCCATGATCGTCGCTCTGGTCACGATCATGGTGGTCCTTTGCTCGTATGGGTGGGTCGTAACCGTCCATGGCCTCATAATCCTTCGGGTTATCCACGGGGCCGCCTTCGTTTTGCTCGTATCGGCAGCCATGGCGCTCGTGGTCTATTTCATTCCCAAGGGGAAAAGCGGACAGGGATTTGGCTTTATAAGCGTGTCCGTGCTGATTCCCTACGCAATAATGCCTCCGATCACCGAATTTTTGAAGGCATACACCCAGAATGAGGCCCAGATCTATCGAGGCGTCACGATTCTCGCGATTCCAGCCCTGCTTTTACTTGTGGTGCTGAAGAAAAGATTGAATCGTGCGCTTGCCGGGGTGGAAAGCGTGCTCGTCAGGCGGCCGGAGATGAATGAAATCCGGAAGAACCTGAAGGATACCAGGATTTCCATTTTGCTGTGCGTAAACCTGTTTGTTTATGTTTCGTATGCCACGGTTTTCTATTTTATGAAAGGATACGCGGCGGCAAATTCTATCAGCGGGGTGGGCTGGTTTTTCACTATTGCGACCCTCGTTATGATAGTACTGCGGCTGGGCGGGGGACTTTTCTTCGATAAGATCGATAAGACCAGGATGATCCAGGTTTTCATGCTTCTCCTGGTCCCCTGTTTCGTGCTTTTCGGCCATATCAGGGGAAATTCCATGCTGTATCTCATGGCCGGCTGCTACGGGCTTTGCATCGGTTTTATCCTGCCGTTGCTCAATGCTTTGCTCTTCGATATTTCGGCGGCGGAGCTTCGGGGAGTCAACGTCAACCTGGCCCTTTTCGCCATGGACGCCGGATTTTTCCTGAGCCCCTGGCTCGGAGGCTCTTTGATTGCTTCCGGACGGTCTTTCGGTTTTTTGTTCAGCCTGTGCGGCGGGTTCGTTTTTGTGAATTTTTTGCTGCTTATTGCCTTTGCAGGGCTAAAATCCCGGGGGGCGCAGAGGGTGGTTGCCTGATAGTCTGCGCGTGGCGGATTTTTGTTTCTTGATGTTTTGCTCATTCGGGAATTGGCGCAAATGATCGACCTGTTGATCACGGGACTCATTTTGGGATTCTCCGCGGGGATATCTCCGGGTCCAATACTGGCCCTTGTCATCACCGAAACGCTTACACACGGCGTGCAATCCGGGATCAAAGTCGCTTTCGCCCCGGTTTTTACCGACGCGCCAATCATCGCTGCCACTTTTTTTCTTCTTGTGAAGCTCTCCGGATTCAAGAACATCCTGGGACTCATTTCCCTTATTGGCGGTTTTTTTCTGCTTTTTATGGCCTACGAGAGCATACGGACAAAAAATCTTTCCCCCATTTCGGACGGTGGTCGGCCCAAGTCGCTGATTAAGGGTATTTTTGCAAATCTATTAAACCCCAACCCTTATCTCTTCTGGATTAGCGTGGGATGTCCGCTCATGCTGAAATCGATGAGCAAAGGAGTAATTGGACCGCTGCTGTTTATCGGCGGGTTCTATTTCAGCCTTATTGGCTCAAAGGTATCACTGGCCATGCTCGTGGCGCGATCGAGAGGTTTTTTGGGGGGCACGGGGTATCGGTATGCCCTGAGGTTTATGGGGCTTGCCCTGGCAGGTCTGGCGGTTGTGCTTTTCTGGGATGGCTTTAAGCTGATATCCGGCTGATGGAGACTTTTTTGACTAAAACCATGCTTGAGGTTGGGTACTCCACTCCGCGTTTCGACGCACAGTCGAAAGTTACCGGAGAGGAACTGTTCGCTTTCGATCGCTTTCCCGAAGGCCTTTTGTGGGCCGGGGCCAGGAGGGCGGGACTGGCGCATGGGCGGATCAGGGGCATCGATACCTCCCGGGCGGCAGCACTTCCGGGGGTTTATGCCGTTCTCACCCGAAAGGATGTACCCGGAACGAACCGCCAGGGCATCATCCATAAAGATCAGCCGGTGCTCGCCGGAACAAAGGTGAGACACTGCGGTGACCCTGTGGCGCTCGTTCTGGCGGAAAACCGGGATGTGCTTGAAAAGGCCCTGGGGCTCATCGAGGTGGATTTGGAACCGCTCGCGTGCGTCTTCGATCCCGAGGAGGGGCTTCGGGCCGATGCGCCGCAGGTGCACGAATCCGGCAATTTGCTGCACAAGGCGGTAGTAAAGGTTGGCGATGCCGAGAGGGCATTCGAGGAATGTGACATCGTGGTCGAGGATTCCTTCGAAGTGCCCGCGCAGGACCATGCGTTTCTGGAGACACAAAACGGAGTGGCCCGGCAGGAAGAAGACGGGCGCATCTCGATGGTCGTCTCGACCCAGGCGCCTTTCCGTGACCGGTTCGAAATAGCCCACGCTCTGGGCTTGAACGTCGAGGCCATCCGTGTGGTGAGTCCCTCTCTTGGCGGGGGATTCGGCGGAAAAGACGGGGCTACCGTGCAGTGTCTCCTTGCCCTTGGCGCGCTGCGCGCCGCCGGACGCCCCGTCAGGATGGAGTGGGGGCGCGAGGAGAGTTTTACCGCCGGCTACAAGCGGCACCCCGTGCGGATGTGGTTCCGGGTCGGGGCGATGCGTGACGGGACTCTCCGTTCCATTCACTGCAGATTGCTCTACGATACCGGCCCGTATGCCCATCTTGGCGTCGAGGTCATGGCGCTCGGGATGGAGCATGCCTGCGGGCCCTACCGCGTTCCGAACACCCTGGTGGAAGGATCCTGCGTCTACACCAATAACCCGGTAAGCGGCGCCATGCGTGGGTTCGGTGTTTGCCAGACCTCATTCGGCATCGAAGGCATGATGGACCTGCTCGCGTCAAAACTGGGGATGGACCGCCTCGATATCAGGCTCAAAAATGCGCTGCGGCGCGGAGATAAAAACGGCGCGGGCGTGACACTCGTCCATTCCACGGGCATCGTGCCGTGTCTTGAAACCCTTCGCGCCCATCCACTGTGGAAGGAGAGCGGTCGGTGGAAGAGCGAGGCGGGGTCGCACAAGAAAAGAGGCGTGGGGTTGGCTGCGGTCTCAAACGCCATCGGGTATGGCAGGGGGCTTCCCGATTCGGCAATCGCCAGGGTGGAACTGACCGGGGAAGGCAAAATCCGCATTTACTCGGGCGTTTCCGATATGGGACAGGGTAATTCGAGCGCCTTCGTCCAGATGGCGGGTGAAATCCTTCGCCAGGATGCTTCGCGCCTGGAAATCATTCAGCCCGATACGGACCTTGCACATCCTTCCGGCTCCTCTTCGGCGGGAAGAACTACCTACACGTTTGGAAATGCGCTCATTCAGGCCTGTGAAGAGCTCAAGGAAAAGCTTCTGCATCGGGCCTCGCTCCTGCTGATGCTGGACCAACCCTGCGGGCTGGTCCTTCTGCCCGGAAGGGTAAAGCATCTGCCTTCGGATCGGGAGGTCCCCCTGGAGCATCTGGGACGCATCTTTCCGCAAACCGACCGGGGCGCGGTAAAACAGTTCGTCATGCCTGTTGCGCAGGATGCTACCGAATCGGCAAAAGAATTTAAGCTGGGATTTCCTCACGTGCTCTATTCGTACACAGCGCACATGGCCTATATCGAAGTGGATGAACTTACAGGAAAAGTTGAGGTTAAGGAGTACCTTGCCGCAACCGAGGGAGGCAGGGTCATAAACCCGGCCGCCTTCGAGCAGCAGGTGCACGGCGCAGTCGCTCAGGGGCTGGGCTACGGGCTCATGGAAGAGCTGCTGACGGATCGGGGGAAAATCATGAATCCCAATTTTACAAATTACATCATCCCCACTTCGATGGATGTTCCGGAGATAACTTCCATTTGTGTCGAAACGGAAGAATCGACCGGACCTTTCGGGATGAAAGGCATCGGCGAGGTCGGAATGAACGCGCCTTTGCCTGTGATCGCCGGCGGGGTCGAGGATGCGGTCGGACACAGGGTCAGGAGGTCTCCCCTCACTGCTTCGAGGGTGCTTGCCGCTTTGGATGACCAGGGGGGAAGCTTGTGAAAATCTCGTTTGCTCTAAACGGAAAAAGGACCTGCATCGACGTTCCATCCGACCGAAAGCTGGTGAGAGTTTTGCGCGAAGACCTGATGCTCACAGGCACAAAGGAAGGCTGCGGGGCGGGAGAATGCGGCGCGTGCACCGTGCTCGTGGACGGCCAGGCACGGTTGTCCTGCCTGATGAGCGCAGCCCAGGTCGAAGGGCGCCATGTGACAACCATCGAAGGGTTGGCCGAAAACGGGCAAATACACCCCGTACAGGAGGCATTTATCGAAAAGGGCGCCGTACAATGCGGGTTCTGCACTCCGGGAATGGTGCTCGCCTCGGTCGATCTGCTGGAGCAAACCCCCTGCCCTACCAGAGAAGAAATTCGGGTGGGGCTGAGCGGCAACCTTTGCCGGTGCAGCGGCTATGTGAAAATAGTGGACGCCGTGGAGGCTGCAGGGGAGAAAATGCGGCGGGAGAATCCAAAATGAGGGATGTCTCGTTGCCGGGATCGCTCGAAGAACTGTGGCGATGCTTCGACGAGAAGCCAGGGGCGTCGGTGTTTGCGGGCGGAACCGATCTGCTTGTAAAAATGTACAATGGTTCCCTGGACTGCGAGGCATTGATATGCCTCGAGCGAATCAGCCAATTGCAGGGAGTCTCCGAACATGGCGACTCGATTCGTATCGGCGCCTGCACCACGCACAGCCGGCTTCTTCGAGAACCACTCATTGGCAAATTTCTGCCGGCGCTTTGGAAGGCGATCGCCCAGATTGGCTCGCCCCCGGTTCGAAACATGGGCACAATCGGCGGCAATATCCGTACGGCTTCTCCCGCCGGAGACACTCTGCCTCCCCTCTACGCCATGAATGCCGAAGTGGAGTTGCTCTCCAGGGAGGGGATGAGGCGAATGGACATAGCCGAGTGTATCAAAGGTCCCGGTGCCACTGCACTCAAAACAGGCGAGATCGTGTCTGCCGTGTGGGTTACAAAGCCCGAAGAATACAATTGGCAACACTTTGAAAAAGTGGGTCTTCGGAGCGCCCTCGCCTGCTCTGTGGTCAGCTTTGCGGCACTTCTGAAACTGACGCCGGAAAAAGTAGTCGAGAAAGTCTCCCTGGCGTGGGGAAGTGTTGCGCCGACCGTATTCAGGTGTCCCGCGGCCGAAGAGGCCCTTTCGGGAAAAAAGCTGTGCCTCGAAGCGCTGCGGGAAGCCGCCGATATCGTACGTAGTATTGTTTCCCCTATAAACGACGTTCGCGCCGATGCTGAGTATCGACGCTCGGTGGCGGGAAACTTGATGTTTCGCCTGGCCGATATTGTGGATGCGGAAAAAGGATGGAAAAACGATGGATGTTAATGAGATTTCTCGATTGAAACCGGATGCGTTTACCCTAAGCTCGGGGGAAACGGTTTTCGTCCATCTTTTTCGCCCGCAGGACGCTCCCGGGATCGGGCAACTCTTTCATTCGGTCTACGGCGACAAATATCCGGTGAAACACTTCTATGATCCCGAAGGACTCCTACGCGTGCTGGAATCAGGGGACAATTATTCCATTGTGGCCCGAAAGGAAAACGGAAGCATTATCGGCCACATGGGCCTTTTCCGCTCCGCCCCGTTTCCGGGGCTCTATGAAGCAGGCGCCGGCATGGTTCTCTCCGAGCTCAGAAAAGAGGGGCTCAACCAGGCATTGTTGCACTACACCTATGAGACGCTGTCTCCAGCCCTGGGAATCGATGAGGCATGGGGAGAGGCGGTGTGCAATCATGTATACATGCAGAAGACGGTCGAGCGGTTCAAATTCATCGAAACCGGCCTGGAAATCGATTTAATGCCGGAAGAAGCCTATGCCAGGGAAAAGAGTTCGGCGGGTCGTGTCAGCTCCCTGGTCGCCTTCCGGTGCTATATCCCCAAGCCGCATGCGGTTTATCTTCCCACAATCTATGAAAAAGTGTTGAGAACCATTTATTCCCGGCTGGACGACACGCGCACGCTCAAAGCGAGTGAGGCTAAACCGCCCGCCGGTTCGGCTTCGGATGTTTCTTTTGAAATCTTTGAATTTGCCCAGGTCGTGCGTGTTCGCGTCACGACGATAGGGGAAGATTTCGAAGCGTGCTTTAAAAAATTGGAAACGAAGCTTCTCGCGGGAAACATCAAAGTGCTCCAGGTTTGGGTCAACCTCGCGTGCCCCTGGGTGGGGCGGGCCGTAGAGATACTGCGCCGGAAGGGATATTTCTTCGGCGCGCTCCTGCCCCGCTGGTTTGGCGAAGATGGCTTGATGATGCAAAAAATCATCGACCCGCCCGGATGGGAAAACATTACGCTATTTTCCGACCGGGCTCGGGAACTGTTGGAAATTATCAGAAATGACCGGGAGGATGTCCTCAGGCTTGAAACCAGACGGTGATACAGGGATTCAGGTCAAAGCGGCGGAGCTCTTAAACCGCCGCTTTTTGCGCCCCGAACGATTTACAGGGATGGTTTCCCGGAAAAATGCACGCTCGACAGTATGCTCAGTACTGAAATACCAGCAAAAAAAACGGCAAGCGCTCCGTCACCGCCGCTCGAAACCTTTCCTGCCCGAAACAAAATGTAGCCGACGATAAGATTGAACAACGCCCAGGCGACGTTGACCGTCGGCGAGGATAATCCCTTTCCGGGCGGACTGGCGAATGGCGTCGGGAAACGGTCACCCGAAATGCCGTAAACGAAATGAGGCACGACATTGGCCAAAATCATTCCGGCGAAGAAACAGGCGAGATAATTGTACCAGTTCACAGAGATTTTCCCCTTTCGTTTGAGTTCCGTAGGATGCACAGATTTGCCGCTCCCTGCTCTTCGGAAGGCAGCAGCCTCATTTTTTCGTAGATCGGCCGCATGACGGCCCTGACTTTCGGCAGTTCGAACGTAAACCAGAAAGAACCCGCGAGACAGAACGAACCGGTGATGATGACCGTGTCAGGCGCACCGATCCGGTGGGCCAGCACGCCGGCCAGCAAGCTGCCAAACGGCGCAGCACCGAAAAACGCCATCATGTAAAAGCTCATCACGCGGGCGCGCTTGTCTTCGGTTACCAGCGTCTGAATGATCGTATTGCTGACGGCCGCAACCTGTATGAGGCCGAAGCCGACAAAGACCATCAGCGTAAGAGACAGCCACAAAACATGGGAGAGCCCAAAAAGAATGAGTGCTCCTCCCAGTACCGCCGCCGCCATCTGAAGCATGCGCGTGAGCCCGACCACCGACTTGCGTGCCGCAAGCAAAAGCGCAGACACCAGCGCTCCGCTCCCGGAGGCCCCCGTCAGCCATCCGAGGGTGGCCGCACCCCCACTCAGCACCCGGTTGGCGAAGATGGGCAGCAGCACGGAGTAGGAGTAGCCCATCAGGCATAGAAACGCGAAGAGAAGAAGGATGCTGCGGATGGGTCGGAATGTGCGCACGTAGTCCCAACCTTCCCGCATTTGTTCGAGCATGCTGCTCGCATTACGCTCGATATCCATGGGCATTACATGCATCGCCAGAAGGGAAGCGATCACCGCAAAATAGCTTATGCCGTCGATCAGAAAGCACCAACCTTCTCCCAGGGCCGCGATCACACCGCCGGCCATGGCCGGACCGATCAGCCTCGCTCCATTTGCCATCGACGAGTTGATAGCGATGGCGTTGCTCAGGTCGCCTTGATCGTCGACCATCTGTACGAGAAAGGATTGGCGCCCCAACATGTCGAAGGCATTGTTTGCACCCTGCAAAACGGCGATCGCGATGATTTCCCACAAAGTGATGACATGCGAAAGCGTGAGCGCGGCCAGAGCGAGCGATTGAACGGCGGCGGCGGCCTGCGTCCACAACAGCAGCTTGCGACGATTCAGCCGCTCTACCCAGACACCGGCAAAAGGTCCCAGGGCAAACGAGACAATCTGTCCCGCAAAACCCACGATGCCAAGCAGAAGCGCCGAATGGGTCAGCCGATAAACCAGCCAGACCGTTGCCAGCCGCGTCATCCATGTGCCGATAAGCGAAACGCTCTGCCCGGCAAAAAAGAGCTTGAAGTTGCGGTGACGCAACGCTCGCCAGGCATGCGACATCGAATTGGGAAAGCGAGCGGGCTTACGAGTTGTCGAATCGCTTGCGCCCTCGCTCACAACTCCACCATACGCCTGATGATTTCGCCTGCTGCAAAAAGAGTTTCCCGATCCTGCGCGTCGAGCCGGGAAATGGCCTGCGCCAGCCATGTCCGCTTTGCATCTTTGGCGTTCTTGCGCACGGCGGCGCCTTTCTCGCTCAGTTCGATATACACCTGGCGGCGGTCGGTCGGATGCGGCTTGCGCACGACCAGCCCCATTTCCTCAAGGGCCGCCACGGTGGCTCCCATCGACTGCGGTTTCACTCCCTCCGCCCGCGCCAGATCAGCGGTCGTTGCAGGCCCCTCCATCTCCAGACGCACCATCACGGCCGACTCTGTCAAGGAAAGCTCATTCGAACCCGCGGCCGCGCGCACGCGGCGCACCAGCATCCCAATTGCCTGAATCAGGTCGATTACGGAGATTTCGAAGCTCTTTTCCGGCATAAAAAACCCTTTCGCGGTGCAAGTACATCACACCATACAACTAAACAGGTAAACTTGCAAGTATATCTTATCAGTTTACCTGTTTTGTTTCGAAAGAGCGAGCCTTTGCCCCCAATACCACAGCATCTCCAACCGTAGGGATAAAATGCAAAAGCGCGGGGGCTTTCGCCCCCCGCACCCCCACGCCGCTGCGCGGCTCAGTTAGCCTCTCCTCTATCTCACACCTTTAGTCGAAAGAGCGCCTGTGCGCAAGGCGTCCAGGCTGTAATCCCCCGCCCCGTTTGCGGTCAGCAGCAGCAACCCTCCGGATATCGCAAAGTTTTTCATGAACATGATCTTTTGAATCATGTTGGCCAAATCATCGTGAAAAATCAGGGCGGCAATGATGCAAAATACGGCCAGAAACGTGGCGAAAAACCGCGTCTGAAATCCCAGGACCAGCGCGAGCCCGCCCCCGAGTTCCAGGGCGATGACCAGGGGCAATAAAACCGTAGGGACATGGTGCGCCGCCATGTATGCGCCCGTTGGAGCATACCCTGCGCCCAGCTTCCCAAAGCCTGAAATCAGGAATATCTGGGCAAGAAGTATTCTGGATACCAGTGAAATGATGTTTTTCATTGAGAATTCCTCCCTATCAGGCCGAGTGTTTCTTCACCCACTCGGTATAGCGCGTTACCCAAGCTTCGAGGAAGCTTCTGCTGCCGCTTCCCAAATTTCCCGATGCGTCGAAAAAGCCCTCCTGCACCTGCAGAAAGACCTCCGGCTGCGCAAGAGTCGGCACATCCAGGTACGCCAGCACGTTTCGCAGATGCTGCTGAGCAAGTGCTGTGCCGATCGTACCGATGGAAATACCGAGGACCCCGGCTGGTTTTCCCGCCCATGCGTTTTGACCGTAGGGTCGCGAAGCATGATCGAGAGCGTTTTTGAGCACCCCCGGAATCGAACGGTTGTATTCCGGGGTCACGAAAAGCAGCCCGTCAGCGGCCTTGATTTCCGCCTTCAACCGAAGCACCGACGTGGCCGGATCGGCGTCGTCGTCCTGGTCGTACAGGGGCAGATCGCTGATTTTTACGAATTGAAACGAAAACTCCGGCGGCGCAAGCTTTACGATCGCTTCCGCAAGCTTTCGATTAAACGAGTCCTTACGAATACTTCCAACTATAACCGCAATTCTGTAGTCTTTCATAGCCCGCTCCTTTTTCAATGAAACCCTGATTCAACCTATCTGAACGGCCAGCATGGACATGGAGCCCCCCTCGATTCCCTCAACCGGAAAACTCAGAGCGCCGGGACTTCCTGCCGGGTTGGCCGCACCCAGCACGTAGAGCAGCGGGAGGTAATGTTCGGGAGTCGGGATCGACAACCCCGCGTCCGGGCCCAGGCGCCCGTAATCGATCAGTGCCGCATCGTCCCGCACCGCCAATAGCTCCCGCACTCGTTTTTCGAAACGTTCCGCCCAGTCGTAGGCAAAAGCAGCGAGAGCCCCCCAGGAATACTCGGCGAGGTTGTGGACGATGTTTCCGCTTCCCACGATCAACACCCCTTCCTGACGAAGAGGCGCAAGTCTTTTGCCCACCTCGTAATGAAACTCGGAAGACTTGCCCGCATCCATGCTGAGCTGCACGATCGGAATATCGGCCTCCGGAAACACATGGCGCAACACACACCAGACCCCGTGGTCCAGACCCCGATTCCCGTCAGACTCCACCCTTTCCGGCGCCAGCAACTCCCTCACCCGCCCTGCCAACTCCAGGCTTCCCGGCGCACGATACCCGATTGCGTACAACTCCTCCGGAAATCCATAGAAATCGTGAATCGTTTCCGGCCTGGGACTGGTGGTCACCGCAAGCTCCCCCCTCGCATACCAGTGCGCAGATACCGCAAGGATCGCCCGGGGGCGCGGAAGCGCCAGGCCTGCCGCCCTCCAGCCCCTCGTGTACACGTTTTCCGATACGGTGAGCATCGGATTGCCATGCCCCAAAAAAATAGTCGGCATACTCTCAATCATCTCCCTACCTCCCTGGTGATCCCACCGCCCGCTTGATTCCTCTGTCGCTGCGCGTTAAATTATGACCGCTACTTTCGATATGCAAGTAGGAACCTTCTGGTAATGTACTATCCAAAAGGTAAGTAATGTGTTGCAGCCCATTTCAAGGAGGATACCATGTCCGGAGAAAAGCACGGCTGCCCGGTGGAAATCACACTCGCGCTTTTGGGCAACAAGTGGAAAGTGTTGATCCTGCGGGAGTTGTTCAAGGGTACGAGAAGGTTCGGAGAACTCTTTCACGGGATTTCCGGAATAAGCCAGAAGATGCTGACCCAGCAACTGAGGCAAATGGAAGAAGACGACCTCGTCGAACGCAAGGTCTATGCGGAAGTGCCTCCCCGCGTCGAATACTCGATTACGGAAACCGGAAGGAGTCTAAAGCCCATTTTGGACGAGATGCACCGGTGGGGCGAACGCTACCGCGACCTGCGCTCCGCGTAGCGCGGAGAAAAGAGGAAACGGCATGGAAAAGAGGGTCAGCGCCACGGAAGCCAAAAGTTGCGACAGGCGACCGAGAGAGGTCAGACGGTCATCTTGGATAGCTCCGAGATACCGAGGGTCGCCATTGTTCCGTTCGATGAATTTGAGCGCATGAAAAGGAGGACCAAATGGGGAGGGCGGGAGGTTATCCTGCGAAGAATTGAAACTTTCCGGGAAACCCTTCATGCCCGACTGATGAGAGACGGGGTGCAGATTGTTGTAAAGTGTCTCCTTATCAGCTAGGCGATTCGATGGTAAGATCGGAGGTATGCACGTCGTTGAATGTGTAAGTCGCACACGGGAATAGTATTCTATGCGAGATCAGGTAGCAGTTCAGCGATCAGTCGTCTTGTGCGGGCTAGTGGTTATTATCATAATGGGTCTTTTCCCGCCGTGGAGCCGCTTTGGGCTTAATGTTGATCAGGTTAACGCCGGTTATGCGTGCCTTTTCTCCCCTCCTGTATCAACGTACAGCCAGAGCGTTCAGGTTGATATGACGAGGCTGCTGATGCAGTGGGCTCTGGTCGCACTTTCGGTAGCTGCGATCCTCCTTTTTTTAAAGCTACTACACCCCTCCAAACCTGAAGTGATTGTGCCAGCAGAGACGAAAGAGCAGAACAGCGGAAGAAGCCCGCCTCCACAAGCAACACAGCAATGTGACGAGGCTGACGTCACTTTTGAAAACAGAGTTTTGTGTGAAGATGATGCTTGCATCGGCATACTAAACAGTAAAGGCATTTGTACCGAATGTGGGAGAACGCCCATTCAAATAAGGGCCAAAAGAGTTGACATAGATGATCTTACTTACTCTGGTTTGCCATGGAAAAACGGGAAGTGAGCAGCAGATGTTTGGTAGCTAGTCCTTGATTTGGACCATAATAAACGGAACATAATCTTTTCTTCCAAAGATCAGGAGAACTCGATGGCAAAGAAAGTTAAGATTCATTTGTATGGCGATGAAACCTATGAATATACGAAAGTTAGAATTGCCGAAGATAAAAATAAATACTATATCTACGAAAAAGATACTGATAATGTTCTTGCCGCGGTTGAAAAAGACCAAGTAAAACAACTCGTCACCATGGACGTTGAATGATTCGAATCAACGTAGACAAAAGGAATTAAAGGCCCCAAGACCCAACGTGGTTTTGCAAGTTGGCTGCGGCCCCAATAACTAAACGAAACGTCGAAGAGGCAAAAATCAACGCTTCAGCGAGCATCCGAAAGGTAGTGTTGACGAATTATCAAGACTAATTGTCCCGAGACCGTCCGAAATCGAGATCGCGCCGGACGCTAGGGTCCGCCTTGTCACTTTATGTAACCCGCAAGCCTTGGCGCGCTGAAATTTCCGTTTCGTGATCGGACCCCGAATGACATCCCCGGATAACATCTAGTTATTGTAGCCCAATTGAGTTACAATATATAAGATCCATTTACTAGGAGGCTAATCGTGGCTGCAAAAGCATTTGTCCGGGCGCGAATTGATGAAACGCTAAAAAAGGAAGCCGCCGCCGTGTTGGCCGAGATGGGGTTGACCGTGTCTGATCTGGTGCGCATCGCCTTGACCAAGGTTGCCAAGGAAAAGGTTCTTCCGTTCGATATGCGGGTGCCGAACAAGTTGACAAGGGAAACGCTGGCGAAAAGCCAACACGGCGAGGACGTCCACCGCGCCAAGGACGCCGACGACCTATTCAATCAGTTGGGCATTTGATGCGACAGCCCGAATATTCCGGCCAGTTCAAACGTGACGTTAAGCAGGCGCAGAAGCGCGGCAAAGACATGAATAAGCTCAAGGCTTTGCTGGCCTTGCTCATCGAGGGAAAGTCCCTGCCGGCATCCTACCTCGCCCACCCGTTGAAAGGCGAGTGGGGCGGGTTTCTGGATGCGCACATCGAACCGGACTGGCTGTTGATCCACAAGCTTGACGGCAACGTAGTGCGCTTTGAACGCACGGGGCGACATGCGGACTTGTTCGACGAGTGAAACGGGGCACGCTCGCCTTGGCCCGGGAGTCGAATGCTGACTTATGGGACCGCCGACCGGAGACTGGTAAACGCTGTGACGCAAAGGTTCGCAGAGATCAAATTTCAGAATGGCCAGGAACGTTTCCCACAAGAGCCGCGCAGCGGCGGAGGGGCGATAGCCCATGAGCGCTGACTTGTTGTACATCATTATTTTATTGGCCCCGGGCAAGGCTATTTTGGTCAATAAGCGCACGCAGGCGGAGTTGAAGCGGCGACGACACAGTGTCCCATGAAAATCGGTTCAATTTGACTCATTTCTTTTATCCGTGTCCATCCGTGTTCATCCGTGTCGAAGGGCTTTTAGAAAAGCGGGTGACACGGATGGACACAGATGAACACGGATGGAGGACTGGACAGGTGAGCGCGAAGGTGTCTTTCGGAGAGGGAGAGGAATATCTTACTGCCTCTATTGTCGGGGCCGGGTTCGAAGTCGGGAACATACTCTGGCACGGATTTCTGGAAGCTGTTTATCGAAGGGCGCTCGTTCACGAATTGTCCGTTAGGGGACTGTCCGTCGTTCATCCGTGTCGAAGGGCTTTTAGAAAAGCGCGTGACACGGATGGACACAGATGAACACGGATGGAGGACTGGACAGGTGAGCGCGAAGGTGTCTTTCGGAGAGGAAGAGGAATATCTTACCGCCTCTATTATCGGGGCCGGGTTCGAAGTCGCGAACATACTCGGGCACGGATTTCTGGAAGCTGTTTATAAAAGGGCGCTTGTTCACGAATTGTCCATTAGGGGGCTGTCCGCTGAAGTCGAAGTCGATTTTGATATCAAGTACAAAGATGTGAGTTTAGGTAGATACTATTGTGATCTGCTCGTAGAGAGGACAATTATTGTCGAGGTGAAAGCCATCGAGCGGCTCAATCCTTCCCATATCGGGCAGTTGCTGAATTACCTGAAAGCGGCAGGTCTCAAAATCGGGCTATTGATGAACTTCGGCAGGCCTCGCATGGAATACCGGAGAGTGCTGCTATGACCTTTTTGTCTCAAGTCGCTGCGCTCCCCCCTCCGTGTTCAAACGAGCACGATTGAGCTTCCAGGTTAGCGCTTATCGGGCGATAGCCCCCGCGCTTGCAGAGCTCTTTACGGTCTTACCTTTTCTTCCCGGTGATACCCTCTCAAGGCAATGCTTGGAGAATTTTTTCGAAAAGCCTGGATAGGGTTCTTCCCGCAACCGCGGCTGTTGCCAGTATCTCTTCGATGGCGGCGGGCTTGTAGCAATCGGGCAGGTTGACGTTGGTGATCGCCGAAATCGCCAGCACATCCATGCCGGCATGAACCGCCGTTATGACTTCCATGATGGTCGACATTCCGACCGCATCGGCACCCGCCATTTTCAAAAAACGAGTCTCGGCGGCGGTTTCCAGGCTCGGGCCGAGCACCCCTGCATACACGCCCCGGTGCAGCCGGATTCCCTCCTGTAAGGCCGTTTTTTCCGCAAGCTCGATCAACTCCCTTTTGTAGGGCTCGACCATGTCCGGAAATCTCTCTCCCCATTCGTCGACATTTTCGCCAACCAGCGGGTTGTGGCCCGTAAAATTAATGTGATCGCTTATGACCATGAGGTCGCCATCGCGAAAATTCGGGTTCAACCCGCCCGCGGCGTTCGAGATCAGGAGCGCTTTGGTTCCAAGCGCCCTCAGGACCCGGATGGGAAAGGAGATCGTCAGGGACGAAAAGCCTTCGTAGAGGTGAAAACGCCCGTCCAGGGCGATTACGGGCTTCCCGGCCAGCCTGCCGAAAATCATGCGGCCCTGGTGGCCCGGAGCCGTACAGACCGGGTGATGCGGTATGTCGCAATAGGGTACGGCAGCGTCCCTGTCGATGGCCTCCACGATGCCGCCAAGGCCCGTGCCCAGGACCAGCCCCGTCGCCTGCGCGCCCTTGTGATACGGTTTCAGGAAATCGACGGCCTCTTTTACTTTTCTTTTCATCTCGGTCATAAAGGGCCTCAAAATCATCTTTGGGTTTTTTCGTTTCTCGACAATTGACACAAGCCCCGGCTTTTGTAAAGATTCTTGTCGTCCCCTTGGGCCATTCTCGATTCTGAACGTACGTGCTACGTCCCACAATATTTGATTTGAACAGTCCCGAGTAATTTGATCCCGCC
>JBMFWU010000087.1:9122-21931 GCA_049964955.1 Syntrophobacteraceae bacterium | reverse complement strand
AACCGTGCTTATCAATCGGGGTTATCTATTTGAAAAATAGAACCGGTCAATTATATTTACAGAAAAACGATTCGATATGCCAATGGTGAGGAGGGGAAATGAGCGAGCGGGTAGTGGATGGTCGCGGACTGGCGTGTCCCGGCCCGGTCCTTCGGGCCAAAGAGGTGCTGGACGGGGGGGATGTCGCAAAGCTTAGCATTTTGGTGGACAATGCGGCGGCGAAGGAAAATGTGAGTCGGTTTCTCTCCCGGATGGGCTTTAAAACCGCTTTTCTGGAGGAGGCCGGGGTCTTCACCGTAACGGGAACCAGAGAGGTGTCGGAGGCGGCCTGCGAGATCATGGAGGAGCCGAAGGAATCCGAGGCAAGGATTGCGGTGATCGTCGGGACCGACAGGATGGGCAAGGGCGACGACACACTCGGCGTCAAGCTCCTCAAAAGTTTCATAACCACGTTGAAGGAAATGGGGCCCGAACTCTGGCGGCTTATTCTTCTAAACGGAGGCGTAAAGCTTACGGTGGAAGACTCCGAGTGTCTCTCCGAGCTTCAGGCCCTGGAGAAGGAAGGAATAAGCATACTGGTGTGCGGGACCTGCCTGACCCACTTCGGGCTTCTTGAAAAAAAGCAGGTTGGCGAGACGACCAACATGCTGGACATTGTGACGGCGATGCAAACGGCGGACAAGGTCGTGAGCGTGATGTAGACCGGGATTGCGAAGGAGATGAAGATGGACCGAGTTCCTGTGGAACTGGCCAAGACGGTTCGCGCCGCGGGGTGAGCGGCGAAAATAGGTCCGGGTGACCTTGCGGACATTCTTGAAGGACTGCCTCTGGACAATGATCCCAACCTTTTGATCGGCAGAGAAACGTCCGACGATGCGGGAGTGTATCGTCTCACCGACGATTTGGCACTGGTGCAAACGGTTGACTTCATCACCCCGGTCGTAAACGATCCCTACGATTTTGGCCGGATCGCCGCGGCAAATTCGCTGAGCGATGTCTATGCCATGGGGGGGCGTCCCCTTACGGCGATGAACGTGGTGTGCTTTCCCATAAAGGACATGGATAAGGCGGTATTGAAGGAAATTCTGCGCGGCGGGCTTTCTGCGATCCATGAGGCGGGCGCGGTCCTGGCCGGCGGGCACAGCGTGGAGGACCCGGAGATAAAGTATGGCCTCTCGGTCACCGGAGTGGTCCATCCGGACAAAGTGCTCGCCAACGCCGGGGTAAAACCAGGAGATGCGCTGGTTTTGACAAAACCGCTGGGGACGGGCGTGCTGGCTACCGCCATCAAGGCGGGGTTGATTTCCGAGGCGGCGCAGAGGCGAGCTGTGGAAACCATGGGGACCCTCAACCGAAGGGCGGCCGAAATCATGTCGGGCTATCCGGTAAATGGATGCACCGACGTGACCGGCTTCGGGTTGCTCGGTCACGCGCTCGAGATGGCCAAAGCCAGCAAGGTGAGGATCGCCATTTTTGCCCAAAACGTTCCCCTGCTTCCCGAAGCCCTGGATGCTGTGAGTATGGGGCTCGTTCCCGGAGGAAGTTTTTCCAATCGCAGTTTTTGTTCCCATCAACTCGTCGGGGCGGATAGAATCGATCCGATGCTGCTCGATATCCTCTCGGATGCCCAGACTTCCGGGGGGCTCCTCATTTCTTTGCCCGAGCCCCTGGCCGAATCTTTTCTTGCCGAACTGAAGGCGGGGGGAGTTGCCGATGCGGCCATCGTGGGCCGGGCGGTGTCCACGGACAAACCGGCCGTCGAACTGAGCTGAACTCATTTTTTGTGCTGGCAAACGGGACAAAGTTCAGATACAAAAAGTCGACGGCAAAAAATCGGAAAGAGGAGGCGCTCATGGCAATCATCACCATTTCGAGAGGGTCTTACAGCAAAGGCAAAGATGTTGCGAAGCTGGTCGCCGACAGGCTGGGCTACCGTTGCATTGCGCGAGAGGTCCTCCTGGACGCCTCCCGTGAGTTCGATATTCCGGAAATCAGGCTCGTAAGAGCCATTCACGACGCCCCTTCGATCCTGGACCGTTTTACCCACGGGAAGGAAAAATACATCGCTTCGTTTCGGGCGGCCATGCTCAAACAGCTGGTGCAGGATAACGTGGTCTATCACGGACTCGCGGGCCATTTTTTTGTTACGGGCATCTCCCATGCGCTCAAGGTCAGAATCATCGCCGATATGAACGATCGGGTGAAGACCGAAATGGAACGGGAGAGAGTGCCCGCGGAGGAAGCGCTTCGCATTTTGAAAAGTGATGATGAGGAACGCAGGAAATGGAGCCTCAATCTCTACGGCATCGATACGGCCGACCCCAGCCTCTACGACCTGGTGATCCACATCAGCAAGATCAAGGTCGATGATGCGGTGGACATGATCTGTCAGGTGGTAAAGCTGGAGCGTTTCCGCACTTCCAGCGAGTCGCGCAAGGCCGTGGCCGACATGGCCCTTGCTGCCGAGGTAAAAGCCGCCCTGATCGATGTCAAAAGCGACATCGAGGTGCATGCCGATGACGGAGCGGTGCGGGTGGAAACCAGAATCCCCCTGGAAGAGCAACAGGACCTGGTAAAAGAGATGAAAAGAATCGTTTCGGCCATCCCCGGCGTAACAAAGCTGGATCTCAAGGTTATTCAGCGGGTGAAGCTGAGCGACGGGCGACTCTTTCCTTAGTGAACGGTGAACAGTGAAGACCGGCGGGTTTTTCTGATCACTGATCACTCATCGCTGCTCACTTATTTGACAGCTTCATCTCGATCCGCACCTGTTCCTTTTCACTGTCCAGCAGACGGTTGATTTTGGCGAGCAGATCTTTTCCCTTGGCCCAGTAGCCCTTGGCCACCACAACTATTTTGTCGTTTTCCACATCGACCTTGATCGAAGGGATTTCATCCATCAGCGCCACCTGCAGGCGGGCGGCGATAAGGAGCCTGTACATCGTTTTTCTGGATTCCACGGTGGGCTGAAAACAGGGCAGATGTGCCGCCCCGGCGATGATGTCGACCGCCTCGTCTATCGCAAGATACCGGACGTTGAGGACAATATCGTAGAGGCTGGGGTCGGAGGTGTTAATGCCCACGATGTACTGGCTCCAGGCGTCGCGGGCCTCGTCGTCCTTAATGAGATTCCTGCGGGCTTCCTCGGCTGAAACATACTCCCGGCGCATTTCCTCGGCCACCCGATCTTCCATGCCGGCAAGAATTCTAACCTTTATGACGTGCGGGATGCCGCGCAGGAAATAATGGCCGGCCAGCCCGTGGTAGACCACGTTGTCTTTCTGAACCATTTCCAGAATGGCCTGGCGCACGTACGCCACGTAGCGTTGCTTGCCGTAGCTGAAGCGGTCGAAGACCGAAGGCGCATCGTGGACGGCGCGGATGAGCATCATTTCAGGAATGTTGAAGAGCCTGGAGGCGCTTAGAATGATCTCGCGGGAGATGCATTCGTAGTTGAGTTTGCGGGCGAGCTTCTCGGCAACTTCCCTGCCGTAGCTGTAGGCGCCTCTGGATATGGTGAATACGGGCATATAATTTCTCTTCCGCCTCGGCGGTTTTTCTCAAAAGTAATCTCATTTTGCATTGCATCTCGGCAACATTGCCCCGACATTGCCATAATATTACTTCGTTGCAAGATACGGAGTCAAGCTCTCCCCTGACGGATGGGGGCCGGCGGGGGAGAGGCGCACGGTGAAGCGGGAGCCTTCCCCCGGCGTGCTTTGCACCTCGATGCTTCCCCCGTGAGCCTGTACGATGGCTTTGACAAGGCTTAGTCCCAGCCCCAGCCCCCGTCGGGTGCGGCTCTTGTCCACCCGGTAGAGGCGGTCCCAAATTCGTGGGACCTCTTCGGCCGGGATGCCTTCCCCGGTATCCTCCACGCTGATGGCGATCTCTTCTCCGGTATTTTGCGCGCTCAGATGCACCGAGCCTCCAGGCTGGGAGTATTTCAAGGCGTTATCGACCAAATTGGCCAAAACCTGGCTCATGCGATTGTAGTCGGCCTGAAGGGTTAGCTCCGGGGGGCATTGGGTGGTAACGGTTATGTTTTTGTCTTCAGCCACGTAATCGTAGAGCTGGCTCACGTCTTCAAAGAGATAGGAGAGTTTTACTTCTTCGAGGTGCAGCTTCATGACCCCGGATTCTGCTTCGGAGATGTCCATGAGGGTATTCACCATGATCAGAATGCGTTCGGATTCCTCCGCACAGTCCATGAGGGCTTCGCGCAGTCCCTCCACCCCCTGGTCGGACTGCAGAGCGACTTCCACGACACTGCGCAGCCTCGCGATGGGAGTGCGCAAATCATGGGCGGCGTTGTCCAAAGAGGCCCGCATGCTGTCGATCAGGGTCTCGATCTGTTCGAGCATGGTGTTAAAGAGTGTGATCAACTCCTCCAGTTCGTCTCCCGTGAGGTTTTCCGGCACCCGATTGTGCATCTTTCCCGTATCGATGATGAAGCGGACCATGTCGATCAGGCCGCGAAGGGGGCTCAGAGCGCGGTGAGAGAGGAAGGCGCCCCCGGCAAACGCGAGCAGGATCACCGGGATCATCACCCCGACAAAAAGCTCGCGAAATCGGTCGAGAAGGATGGCCCGGTACTTGACGCTTCTGCCTATCTGAAGAAGGGCGCCGTCGGGCAAAGCGGCCGAAATGGCTTCGGTAGGGTGGCCGATGCCGGTCAGAAGATCCATCCACCGGGGATGGACGCCGGGGTGTTCGAGATATTGGTAATCTTCGAGCTTTTCCGATTTGGGCACGCTGAGAAAGAGCGTGGCGTTTTGGGGACTCGCTATGCGAACGAACAGGGAGACTCTTTTGTCATGCTCTCTGTCTCTTCGAATCGCACGCGCGAGCGCCGCGATACCTCCCTGATCGTACTGGCTGGAGAATTCATCGAGCTTGGCGTGCAGAATCTGCCGGTCTTTGCGGTTTTCATTGGATGCGAGCAGAAAGTAAAAGACGCCCATCACGAACATCGTGCTCAGGGGGAAGAGAATCGAATACCAGACCGCGATTCGAAAGGAAACCGATTTGCGCATATGGCTGAGTGATTTCAAGAACATGGCCGACTCGTATGTGCGTTTGGGGAATCTTTTCGGGGTTTGCCCTGTCCCGGGAAAACAACGAATGAGAGCATAATTTGCCCCGTTTGCAAATAGTATTTCGGAATTCCTCTTTTCTAAAGCGTAAAAAAAGAGGACAATTCACAATCGGGGGAAAATACCGCCGGGGTACGAATCGCATCCCGGGGGGGCGAGCTAAACCTTGACAGGGCAATTTCATGCATGGTATCGGTGCCCTTGCTTTGGGGCAAGGGGGAATTTTTGTGATTCCAGCGGGATCGAATTGCGTGGTTGAGAGGCGTCGATGAAAAAAACCAGGCCAAAAAACCTTTATGAGGACACATCCGATCCGATGAGTGGTCTCGACAGGCAACTCGATGGCGATGACGAGGAAATAATCGATCTCGAGGATATCATCGAGATGCCGGACAGGCCCATTGATGAAGAGGAAGATCTGGATCTGGACGGAGATATTTTCGATGTGGATGAGGAGCTCGAATCCCCACCCGCAGTGTCTGCGCGAAAGAGTGCAGGGCCTCCTCCCGTAAAAGGGCGCGTCCAAACGGAGCAAGAAGATCTGCTGGGGGCTTTTGGCGCCGAAACCGATGAGGAGGATATGCTTTTCGAGCCGACCGTATCCGTTTCGAATGGCAAGCCTTCGGGGCAAAGGGCTCCAAGGCCGATTGCCGATGAGGAAGAAGACTTGCTTCTGGACGATTTGCTGGCCGAGTCCGGTCCGGCGGATAGGCAAGAGGGAAAGCAGTCGTCGTTGAGGGAACGGGCCGAGGCGGCGCTCAAGTTTACCGAAGAAGAGCTTCCCGAGCAAGGTTTCGAGGAGCTTCTGGCGCAGGAGGAGGTCGCGCCTCCGGCGCCTGTTTCGGAAGCTTCCGCCGCCGAGATTTCGGCAATGGCCGAAGAACTCGTCGCCCGCATCGAATCGCGCCTGCAGGAGCATATTCGGGCCGTGGTGGAATCGATGCTGCCCGATCTCGTCCGCTCGATACTAAACGAGGAAATCACAAAGCTCAAACATGAGCTTAAGTAACAAGAGGAATCGATTTTTATGAGCGAAGGCGCTCTGCCCAAGGGATATGAATTTAGCGAAGTCGAATCGCGCTGGTATGCATACTGGGAGGAAAATGGTTTTTTCCGGGCTGACCAAACCAGTTCGAAGCCTCCGTATTCGATAGTGATCCCGCCCCCGAACGTAACCGGCCAGCTCCACATGGGGCATGCGCTAAACGATACCATCCAGGACATTTTGTGCCGGTATAAAAGACTCCGGGGGTTCGAGGTGCTGTGGGTGCCCGGGACGGACCACGCCGGGATCGCCACCCAGAACGTTGTCGAAAGGCAGTTGGCCGCCGATGGAAAAAGCCGGCACGAGATCGGCCGCGAGGCCTTTATCGAGCGCGTCTGGGAATGGAGGGAGAGGTATGGCGGCATCATAATCAACCAGTTGAAGCGGCTCGGGGCTTCGTGCGACTGGTCCCGCGAGCGTTTCACCATGGACGAGGGGCTCTCCCTGGCAGTGCGCCAGGTTTTCGTCTCGCTCTACAACGAGGGGCTGATCTATCGGGGCAGGCGCATGATCAACTGGTGTCCCCGCTGCATGACCGCGCTTGCCAATATCGAGGTGGAAGGCGAGGAGTTAAACGGCTTTCTCTACCATATCCGCTACCCGCTGGTGAGCGGAAAAGGGGCGCTGGTGGTGGCGACCACCCGGCCCGAAACGATGCTGGGCGATACGGCCGTCGCCGTTCATCCCCAGGATAACCGCTACAAAGCCTTCATAGGGCAGATGGTGGTTCTGCCCCTGGTGGGCCGCCACATTCCCGTAATCGCCGACCCTTACGTCGAACGCGAGTTCGGCACCGGGGCGCTCAAGGTTACCCCGGCCCACGATTTCAACGATTTCGAGCTGCACACCCGCCACAATCTCGAGATTTTGCAGGTGCTCGACGAAGCGGGCAACATGACCGAGGCCGCAGGCGCCTACGCGGGGATGGAGCGGTTCGCCTGCCGAAAGCAGATTCTAAAGGAGCTGGAAAAGGGCGGTTTTCTGGTCAAAAGCGAACCCTACACGCACCGGGTCGGCCACTGTTACCGCTGCCACAGTGTGGTAGAGCCGATGCTTTCGCTGCAATGGTTCGTAAACACCAAGCCCCTTGCGCAAACCGCCATCGAAGCGGTGCAGCAGGGGAAAACCAAAATCGTTCCGGCCAAATGGGAAAAGGATTACTTCAACTGGCTGGAAAACCTCGAAGACTGGTGCATTAGCCGCCAGATATGGTGGGGCCATCGCATTCCTGCCTGGTACTGCCGGGAGTGCGGCGAGGTCGTCGTTTCCATGGAGGCTCCCGCGGAGTGTCCTAAGTGTTCCGGCGCTCAACTCGATCAAGATGCGGACGTTCTCGACACCTGGTTCAGCTCCGGCCTGTGGCCCTTTTCCACGCTGGGGTGGCCCGAAAAAACCCCGGAACTGGAAAAATTCTACCCCACTTCCACCCTGGTCACGGCCTTCGATATCCTTTTTTTCTGGGTTGCCCGGATGATGATGATGGGACTGCGGTTCATGGAAGAGGTCCCTTTCCGGGAAGTCTACGTCCATGCCCTGGTGCGCGACGCCGAGGGGCAGAAGATGAGCAAATCGAAGGGCAATGTGATCGACCCGCTGGTCATGATGGACAAGTACGGCACCGATGCCCTGCGGTTCGCCCTCACCGCCTTCGCCGTCCAGGGGCGGGACATTAAGCTTTCCGAGGATCGCATCGAGGGCTACAAGCATTTCGTTAACAAGATCTGGAATGCGGCGCGGCTCCTGCTCATGAACCTCGAAGGCCGCGAGGGGCAGGTCGAAGAGGTTGCGGAAAAACCGGCGGGGCTTGCCCATCGCTGGATTCTGAGCAGGCTGCAAAAAGTTGCCGCCGAAACCGCCGAGTCTCTGGACAACTACCATTTCAACCAGTATGCGCAGGTGCTCTATCAATTCCTGTGGCACGAATACTGCGACTGGTACCTGGAGATCGTAAAGCCCGATCTCTACGGCGATGACGCCGAGGCCGGCCGCGAGGCGAGATCCGTTGCGGCTTTCGTTCTGCGAAACGTCCTGGTGCTCCTGCACCCCGTTATGCCCTTCATCACCGAAGAGATCTGGCAAAGGATGAAGCCCTACACCGCGGGGGCGAGCATCATGCGGGAGACATTCCCCGAATCCCGTGCAGCCCTCCTCGATCCGCAAGCCGAAGAGCAGATGGAAACCCTCATGGCGGTCATCGTGGCGATCCGCAACATTCGCGGCGAGATGAACGTGGCGCCGGCTCTTAAGGTCGAGGTCGTGTGCATGTGCGAGCAGTACGCGCAGTTCGATATTCTCGAGCGCCAGCAGCGAACCCTGTGCGACCTGGCCAGGGTTTCGAGCCTCACCATTGTCCGCGCGGGCGAAGCGGTCAAGCCCAAGCAGGCGGCGGGGGCCGTCGTGGGCAACATGGAAGTTTTCGTGATCCTGAAGGACATCCTCGATTTCGAAAGCGAGTCGGGCCGACTCAAAAAGGAGATCTCCAAGCTCGAAAAAGAGTTCGGGATGACCAGCAGAAAACTCTCAAACGATGACTTTCTCCAAAAAGCCCCTCCCGAGGTGATCGAAAAGGAGCGGGAAAAGAACGCGCGACTGGGCGAAAAGATCGAAAAGTTGAACCACAGACTGGAAATCATGAACGGTTTGCGGGAAAACGCGAGCGGTAAGTAGTTGTTAGTTGTTAGTTGCTGGTTGTTAGTTGCCGGTCGCACAATAGGTCCTATAAGACCTATAGGTCTTATTAGGTCCAATAGGTCCTATTGGACCTATTGCAGCATCAACTGCATTTCACGAAGCCGTTTGATTTCATCGCGAAGCGCGGCGGCTCTTTCGAACTCCAGGCGGGAGGCGGCTTCCTTCATTTCCTTTTCGAGGGCGAGGAGTCGTTCATCGGGGGAAGCGGCGCCCTGCGGGTCGAAGCCTGCCTGCGGTTCGAAGACAAATTCGGATTCGCGCGGCTTCAGGCGGTATTCCGCAAGAATGTCCGAGATTTCCTTTTCCACCGAGCGCGGGACTATATTGTTTGCAACATTGTATTCGAGCTGCTTTTTGCGTCGCCTGTCGGTTTCGTGGATGGCACGGCTCATCGAGTCGGTGATCGTGTTGGCGTAGAGGATGACCGTTCCCCGCACGTTTCTGGCCGCCCGTCCTGCCGTTTGAATAAGAGAGCGCTCCGAGCGCAGAAAACCCTCATTATCCGCATCCAGAACGGCCACAAGCGATACTTCCGGGATGTCGAGCCCCTCGCGCAGAAGGTTTATTCCAATCAGGACGTCGAAGGCGCCCAATCGCAGGTCCCGCACCGTTTCGATCCTGTCGATCGTATTGATGTCCGAGTGCATGTAGCGGACCCGGATGTCGAGTTCGGCCAGGTATTCGGTGAGATCTTCGGCCATTCGCTTGGTAAGGGTTGTCACCAGGACGCGGTGGCCCTCCTGTACCTGCTTTCGGATTTCCCCGATGAGGTCGTCGACCTGGAAATCGGCGCGCCGCACCTCGATTTGCGGATCGATAAGACCCGTTGGCCGGATGATCTGCTCGACCACGCGCCCCTTAGTGTTGGTAAGCTCGTAGGGGCCGGGGGTTGCGGAAACATAGACCGTCTGCTTTACCCGACGGGTGAATTCCTCGAAATTAAGAGGCCTGTTGTCCAGAGCCGAAGGGAGCCGGAAGCCGTAGCGAACCAGGGTCTCCTTCCTCGCCCGGTCGCCGTTGTACATGCCTCGAATCTGGGGGACCGAAATATGGCTCTCGTCTATGAACAGGAGCCAGTCGGGGGGGAAATAGTCGAGCAGCGTGTAGGGGGGCGAGCCCGCGGAGCGCCCGTCGAGATGTCTCGAATAATTTTCTATGCCGTGGCAAAAGCCCAGTTCCATGAGCATCTCGAGATCGAAGCGGGTGCGCTCCTCCAATCGCTGGGCCTCGACGAGCTTGCCTTCCCGGTAGAAGTATTCGAGTCTTTCGGAAAGCTCGGCCTTGATGGACTTTACCGCCCGCTCCAGGGTTTCCTCCGAGGTGACGTAATGGGTCCCCGGATAGATGTCTGCACGGTTCAGCTGCCGCAGACTCCTTCCGGTCAGCGGGTCGATTTCCTTTATCGTGTCCACCTCGTCGCCGAAAAACTCTATGCGTATCGCCAGGTCTTCTTCGTAGGTGGGAAACACCTCGATGACATCTCCGCGCACGCGGAAAACCCCGCGGTGAAAATCGTAGTCGTTTCTTTCGTATTGGATGTCGACCAGTTTTCGCAGCACATCTTCCCGGGGGATTTCCTGGCCGACTTTGAGCTGCAGGAGCATGTCCTGGTAGGTCTGCGGCGAACCCAGGCCGTAGATGCACGATACGCTCGCAACGATGATTACATCCCGCCGCTCCAGAAGTGAGCGCGTTGCCGAGTGGCGCATCTTGTCGATGGTTTCGTTTATGGAAGAATCCTTGGCGATATAGGTGTCGCTCTGGGGAATGTAGGCTTCCGGCTGGTAATAATCGTAATAGGAAACGAAATACTCGACGGAGTTTTCCGGAAAAAAGGATTTGAACTCGCCATAGAGTTGGGCGGCCAGGGTCTTGTTGGGAGCTATCACCAGGCTGGGTCTGGCGACCCTGGCGATTACATGGGCCATCGTGAAGGTCTTGCCCGATCCGGTAACTCCCAGAAGGGTCTGCTCCGGGACGCCGCTTTCTATCGCCGCCGCCAGCTTTTCAATCGCCTGGGGCTGGTCCCCGGTCGGTTCGAACTGACTTTTCAACAGGAACGGTTTCATTTTTTTATTATAGCATGACGGAGCGTCAGGGAAGGAGGGTTTCGCGCAGGAGAGGGCCGAAGTCCCGGCCCTCTCCCGGTGGGATATATAATCAGGCGCCGTCGAGGCCCGCTTTTGACTTTTCCATGAGCCAGTGCTCGGTATCGACGTAGTAGAATTTCAAATCGGCCAGAAGAATATAGTGGGACCTCTCCTCGGCTACCATGTGATTTAGAAATTCGCGTTCAGCCGGTCCGGAAGCCTCTTTGAGCCTTGCCAAAAACAGCTCTATGCCCTTGTTTTCAAGCTCCATGCCCGATTCGATTGCCGCCACATCGTCGAGGCATGCCGCAGAAACCGTCTGGCGCTTTTGCTTGAGCTTTCGCAGCACTTCGGCCCGGTCGGGGGCTTCGATATCGTAGAACCTGCAGGCATCGATGCCGTTTCCGCCCTTGGAAAGGTCGGCATAGATCTGCTGGAGCCTTTCGAGGTGTTTCTGCTCCATATCCTGCAGCATTCGGAAAGTTTCCGAGCCCACCGAGTCGGTGCACTTTCCCGCTGCATCGGAATAGAAGGATTTCATCTTTTCCTTCAGGTCCAGGGCCACGCACATGATGTCGAGCAATTTGGCTCCTTCATCCTTCATTGTCTTCTCCTACTGAACCGGGTGTGCGGCGGGGACCTGGGGCTGGGCCGGAGCCGCCGGTTTGGCCGGCTGGGTGATGGGGGCCGCGCTGTTCATAAGGCTGGCGCCCCCCTGCCGGAATCCGTGCCTGCCCGCGATGGAAAGAAGAATGCAGGTTACCATGAATATGACCGCCACTGCCGTGGTCAGCTTACTCATGAAGGTACTCCCCCCGGAGCCGCCGAAAAGGGTTTGAGAGGCACCGCCGAATGCCGCCCCCATTTCCGCGCCTTTGCCCGACTGGAGCAAGACGATGACGACAATGGCGAGGCAGATTATTACGTGGATCACTGTAATCAGGGTAGTAAACAACTTTAAATTCTCTTTCGCCTAAATGGTGAATTGAACGAGGCTTTTGAACGACCCAACTTCCAGGCTGGCGCCTCCGACCAGAGCGCCGTCAATATCCGGCTCGGACAGGAGCTCATCGATATTAGACGGCTTAACCGATCCACCATATAATATTCTCGTCTTTCTTTCAACCGTTTTGTCGAAAAGCGCACCGAGCGCAGCCCGGATACAGGCGTGCACTTCCTGCGCCTGTCCCGGCGTGGCGGTCTTGCCGGTCCCGATCGCCCAAACCGGTTCGTAGGCGATGACGACCTCTGCCATCTGCGCGGGGGGGAATCCTCTGAGTGCCCCTTCAATCTGTGTGCGGACCACTTCGAAGGTCTCTCCCCGCTCCCGCTCGGCGAGCACCTCCCCGACGCACACAATGGGGGCCATCCCCGCCTCGATGACTGCACCGGTTTTGAGCCTCACGGTTTCATCGGTTTCCCCGAACAGTTGGCGGCGCTCCGAATGGCCCACGATCACATAGGCGCACCCGAGGTCCTTTAGCATGGCGGGGGAGATTTCCCCGGTAAAGGCGCCTTTTCCCTCCCAGTGGCAGTTCTGCGCCGCGAGGCTGTAACCTTTTTGCCGCAGAATATCCCGCAGCGCGCTAAGGGCAGTGAAGGCGGGGGCGATGACCACTTCCCGGTCGGCCAAGGGGCCCGTTTCCTTTTGGATCGATTCGACGAAGGAAACCGCTTCGCTCAGAGTCTTGTGCATTTTCCAGTTGGCCGCAATAAGGGGCCTTCTCTCCGGGTTCATCGTTGTCTCCTTAAAAGCGTTAGTCGAAAGTCTGAAAGTCTGAAAGTCGCAAGTCGAAAGTAGAAAGTCGCAAGTCGAAGACCTTCGACCTTCGGACCTTCGACCTTCGGACCTTCGACCTTCGGACCTTCGACCTTCGGACCTTCGAC
>JBMFWU010000087.1:0-9022 GCA_049964955.1 Syntrophobacteraceae bacterium | reverse complement strand
GACCTTCGACCTTCGGACCTTCGACCTTCGGACCTTCGACCTTCGGACCTTCGACCTTCGGACCTTTGACCTTCGACTTCTATTTAAGCGCCAAAACGCCCGGAAGCTCTTTTCCCTCGAGCATCTCCAGAAATGCCCCGCCTCCAGTCGAGATATAGCCGACCTTCTTTTCGGCCCCCGCCTGGCGTACGGCGGCCGCCGAATCTCCTCCGCCCACAACCGTCAGGGCGTCGAGAGAGCCGAGGAATTCGGCGAGGGCGAAGGTGCCCTTGTTAAACGGGGGGGCTTCGAAAACGCCCATCGGGCCGTTCCAGATGATGGTGCGGCATTTTGCGAGGGCGGCCTCGAAGGCTTCGAGGGAGTTTTGGCCGATATCGAGTATGCGCATGTCTGCGGGGACCTTTTCGATCGGGACCTGGCGGGCCTTTGCGCCGTCGCTCTGGTCGGTGGAAACCACCACGTCGACAGGCAGCAGAATCTGTACTCCCCGCTTATTTCCGGCTTCGAGCAACCGGGAGGCCTTCTCGACGAAGTCGTCTTCAACCAGGGACTGGCCCGTTTCCAGACCCCTGGCTTTAAAGAAGGTGTTGGCCATCGCCCCGCCGATGATCAGGCAATCGGTCCTGGGAATGAGGTTTTCGAGGAGCCCGATTTTGGTGGAAACCTTGGCGCCGCCGACGATGATGGCCAGAGGCCGTGCGGGGTTTTCCATGGCTTTCCGGAAGTATTCGATCTCCTTTTGGAGCTGGTAGCCCGCGGCACACACGGGGGCAAATCGGGTTATGCCCTGCACCGAGGCGTGGGCGCGGTGGGAGGCGGCAAAAGCCTCGTTGACATAGACATCGGCGAGTCCGGCAAGCGCCTCGGAAAACCCGGGGTCGTTTTTTTCCTCCTCCGGGTGGAAGCGCAGGTTTTCCAAAAGAAGCAGCTCCCCACCCCGAAGCTGAGCCACCAGCTTTTCCACTTCGGGGCCGATGCAATCGGGTGCGAGAGGAACGGGTTTTCCCAAAAGCCTGGAGAGTTGCTCGGCAGCGGGTTGGAGCGAAAACTCGCGTGCGACCTTCCCCTTGGGTCTTCCCAGGTGGGAGGCGAGAATGAGCCTGCCGCCCGCGTCCAAAACTTTTCGGATGCTGGGGAGCACTGCGCGAATGCGAAGATCGTCCTTTACGCGCTGCTCTTTATCCAGGGGCACGTTGAAATCGACTCGCATGAAGACGCGCTTGCCTTTGAGATCGACCTCATCCAGGGTTTTCACGGTTATTCCTCCTATGTGTTTGTGGACGCCGGCGGCGGGAAAGAGTGTGTCTATTCGAGCGATTCGCCCATCATCACGGCCAGGTCGGCCACCCTGCTCGAATACCCGAACTCATTGTCATACCAGCTGAATACCTTCACCATGCGGCCGGCCATAACGCTGGTAAGCCTCGAATCCACGCTGGAGGAATAATAGGTGTGATTGAAATCCACCGAGACGAGTTCTTCGGTCACATATCGCAGTATCCCTTTAAGGGGACCGTTTGCGGCATCTTCGAACACCTGGTTGACCTCTTCGCGGGTCACCTCGCGCCCGAGCCGGCACACCAGGTCCACCAGAGAGACGTTGGGCGTGGGCACGCGGATTGCCAGCCCGTCGAGTCTTCCCTTGAGGTCCGGAATGACCTCGGCCACGGCACGGGCGGCCCCCGTGGTCGTCGGGATCATCGATAAAGCGGCGGCCCGGGACCTTCGGCGATCCTTGTGCATCGAATCGTGCAATCGCTGGTCCATCGTGTAGGCATGAATGGTCGTCATGAGACCGTGCTCGATGAGGAATTTATCGTGGAGCAGGGAGGCGACCGGGGCCAGGCAGTTGGTGGTACACGAAGCGTTGGAGACGATGTGGTGGGTGCGGGGGTCGTAGGTCTGTTCGTTTACCCCGATGACGAATGTGGCGTCCATGTTCTTGCCCGGAGCCGTTATGATCACCTTGCGCGCCCCGGCGTCCAGGTGCTTCTTGGCGTCCTCGCGGTTGGTAAAGCGGCCCGTGCCTTCCAGAACCACGTCGACTTTCATCTCGCGCCACGGCATCTGGGCCGGGTCCCCGATTTTGAGGCACTTGACCGCTTTGCCGTCAACGATCAATTCATCCTCCGTTCCCTGGACCTCCCGGGGCCAGACGCCATGAACGGAGTCGTACTGGAGAAGGTACGCCAGTTCGGACGGAGTTGCCAGATCGTTTAGCGCAACCACTTCCAGAGGCATCTTTCTGTCTTTTATGATCTTGAAAATCGTTCGCCCTATGCGTCCGAATCCATTCAAAGCTATGCGAGTAGCCATTATGATTTCTCCTTTGAAGTTTGTCCCAATGCAACCTGCCCGAATCCAGCCAGGGCCGGTCAAGCCGGATGGCTCCCTATAACTTAACAGTATTGCTCAAGAAATAAACCCGTGTCATAGCCCGAAAATCTGAGTATGCACCGAAAAAGTGAACCATTTTACCGCAATTCTTTTTTTATCGAAGATTTCACAGGCGAAAGACGACCCGGGTCCCGGGGTGCAGTTGCAGTCGGGAGGCCGCGCTCCCCCCGTTTACGGCGATTTCGACCAAACCGGTGCTCCCGGCCAGGGCAAGGGCCTCCCCTGTTTTCGCCTCCCCGTAGGTCTTTCGGATCGAAAGCGTCAATCCTCCCGCCGAAACCGTCCATTTTTTTGCAGGCGCCCTGTTCTCCAGGACCTCAAGCGCTACATTGGTGAGAGCGTTTCCAAATCGGTCGATGTGTATTACCTCGCCCTGCACCGTGTCTTTTGTGACGACGGGTTTCTCCCGGAAAACGGAAAGGAGATCGCACGGGGGGCCGAGCTTTTCGAAGGAGACCCCTGCGGCCAGATGAGCCGCAGCGGGTGCGAAGATATCCCGCCCGTGAAAGGTATTGCTCACCGGATGTCGCCGCAGTGTGACATTCTCCAGACTCCTCGCCTCCCAGTCGCTTCCCGTGTTCACCACAAGAGAAAAAAGACCGTTGTCGGGACCTACAAAATAAGAAGCCCCCACCCGGATGGCAACCGGTTTGCGCTCGGTGCCCACGCCGGGGTCGACTACCGCCAGGTGGATGGTTCCCTGCGGAAAATAGTGGTGGGAGGCATAGAGGAGAAAGGCGGCCGATCTTACATCCCCGGGGGCTACGAGGTGCGAGATGTCTATCAGTCGCGCGGGAGGACAAATCTCGAGGATCACCCCTTTCATCACGGCCACGTAGTGATCCTGGAGGCCGAAGTCGCTCAAAAGGGTGATAACGGGTGCGTTCAAGGACCTTTTCCTTTCTCGAAAGCATTGAATAAATAGCAAAACTTTTGGTATTCTGCTAAGGATCGGGGAAAAGTGTCAATAGTTGTTTGCGCATTCACCGCCGAATGCTCATGTTAGCCACTGAAGGAGGAGCATAAATGACGCTAGAGGATCGAGAGCCGGCCATCGAGAAGCTGCTCGTTTTCGCCCGGGATGTGGTTTCGGGCGCGGGTGAGAAAGCCCTGGGATTCTATGGAAAGGGCAACACGGCAGTCAAGTTCGATGAAGAACTTGTGACTTCGGCCGAACTGGAACTGGCCGATTTTTTCAGAGAACGGCTCCATTCGGTTTTCCCCGGACATGGAATCTTCGGAGACCCACTGCAGGCCGAAGACTATGTCCATGGAGAAAAGCGATACCTCTGGATCTACGATCCCCTGGACGGGGTCGCCAATTTTCAGGCGGGAATTCCCATCTGGTCCATTTCTCTTGCGCTCCTGGAAAATTTCTGGCCGGTGTTCGGGGTGACTTTCATGCCGGTAACCGGGGAACTTTTCTACGCCGTTGCGGGTCAGAAGGCCTATGGGGGCGAGCGGGAAATCAGCATTCCGGCCACCGGGGAAATCAGCAACGAATCCGTGCTGCTCACCTACTCCCGGTTCCACAAGGATTACCGCTCGGCGTTTCCCGGTAAGATCCGCAACCTCGGGTCGACGGCCGCCCACGTGATCTATGTCGCCCGGGGGCGCGCCGAGGGGGCGCTTCTGGCAAACGTGTCGTATCGCGACCTTGCCGCAGCCCAGATCATTTTGGAGGCGGCGGGCGGAAAGATACACCGCCTGGACGGCAGGCAGTTTTATCTGAGCGATTATCTGGGCGGGCAGCGCATCGAGGAACACCTCATCGCTGCCCCGGAAGGTTCGTTCGAGTCGATCCGAATGTACCTGCAAAAGATCGAGGAAGAGTAACGGCGATTCCCTATGCGAAGAAGCTCTTCGGCACTGGGGCCGGATACTCCGGGGAGAGCCGGTCCGGCGATACGACAAAAAGCTCGGGCGATCCGGGTTCTTCTGATAGAAGACGACGAGGAAGATTTCTCCATCCTGGAAGCGGTCCTCTCGGAAGTGAGTTCTGCGCGCTATGAACTCACATGGGCGCAGACCTACGACAAGGGGCTGGAAGAGCTTTGCAGGGGCGGCTACGATGTATGTTTTCTCGATTACCGCCTGGGGCCGAAAAGCGGTCTCGATCTTCTCTCCCGGGTCGCCAAATCGGCGACAGCGCCCCCGATAATCGTGCTTACGGGGCAGGGAGATTACCGCGTAGACCTTAAGGCCATGGAATACGGGGCCGCCGACTACATTGTCAAAGACGAGGTGAGCGCTCCTCTGCTCGAACGAGCGATCCGGTATGCGATCGATCGCCTCAAATCCCAACGGGCCCTGCGCGAATCGGAAAGCCAACTGAAGCATCTTGCGACCGCCCTGCTCAAAGTCCAGGAAAACGAGCGCAGAAAGGTGGCCGCCGAGTTGCACGACGATTTCGGTCAATTTCTTGCCGCCATGAAGTTTCACATCGAATCGGTCTTGGAGCAAATGGAGCCCGGCGACCCCTGCGCTCCGGATTTGCGGGAGCTTATCCCGGGGCTGCAGGGCGCCATCGAGCGCGTGCGCAACATGTATACCGAACTGATGCCTTCGGTATTGGACGATTTGGGCATTCTTGCCACACTCCGGTGGTTTTGCAGGGAATTTCAAGAAGAGCACCCCCACATCGCCGTGGAGTCCGAGTTGGGGAGTTCCGAGCAGGCGATAGCCCACGATTTGAAGCTGGTGATTTTCAGGATCGTCCAGGACGCTTTTAAAAATGTATTGGACCACAGCGGTGCGAGTCACATAAAGCTTTCGCTCTCGGCACGAGACGACTGTCTCACTCTGGCCGTGCGGGACAACGGGAAAGGCTTCGACACCGTTCGCACGCTCACTTCGATAAGCAGCCACAACGGCCTGGGGCTCATGAGCATGAAAAGAAGAGCGGAGCTTTCGGGAGGCTTGTTCACCGTGGAGTCCGCCGAGGCCCGGGGAACTTCAGTCTGTGTGCGATGGCCGATAGAGTCTCGGCTGTCTCAGGCTGGCTAGTCAAGAACTATAAGACCTATAGGACTCTATAGGACTTATAGGTCTTATAGCGGATTTATTCCCAAAATCGCCCTAAGTTCCCCCTTTTTCAAAAGGGGACTTGAGTTGCATGTTACGATTTGGCGACAAGGGCTTCGGATACCTCCTCTTTCTTTGATTTTTCCTTCCATTTTCGCATCAAAAAAGTTTACATACTCCGAAAACTTCCCACTCCCGAAAAGCCCTGGAGAGAAATGATGCGCAAAACCTATGTGCTGGACACCAACGTGCTGCTCCATAACCCGGACGCCATTTTTGCGTTCGAAGACAATAACGTGGTGGTTCCCTTTGCGGTAATCGAGGAAATAGACAACCAGAAAAAACGTCAGGACGAGATCGGCAGGAACGCCCGGGTCGTTTCCCGGGAACTCGACGCGCTCCGGGGCGAAAACAGGCTTTCCGAAGGGGTCGACCTGCCCGGGGGAGGACGGCTCACAATCGAACTCAACCACTCGGGCCGGATGGATTTTCCGCAGGGGCTCGACCCGGAAAAATATGACAACCGGATCCTGGCCGTTGCCTACAATCTCAGTCTTTCGGGCGGCGAGCCGGTGACCCTTGTCACCAAGGACCTCAATCTCAGGATCAAGGCAGACGTGCTCGGGATCAAGGCGGAGGATTTCTACAACGACAAGGTCGATTACGACCGGTTTTACTCCGGCATAGCAGAAGCCCGGGTGTCGGCGCGCGACCTCGACAGTTTCTACAGGGAGGGAGGGCTCACCCGGCGCGGCGAGAGTGCTCCGCCCAATCAGTTCATGCTCCTCAAATCCAGCGAGAGCCCTTCCCAGTCGGCGCTTGCCCGCTATTTTCGCGGCTCGTATCTGCCTCTCGCCCATGGCGAGGCAACCTGCTGGGGAATCCGACCGCTCAACAAGGAACAAAAATTCGCCTTCGAGCTTCTTTTAAACGACGAGATCAAGGTCGTGACCCTGGTAGGCCGGGCCGGCACGGGAAAGACTCTGCTTGCCCTGGCCGTCGGGCTCGAAAAGGTCCTCGAAGAAAATGCCTACAGCAGGCTGCTCATTACCCGCCCCGTGGTTCCCATGGGAGAGGATATCGGATTTTTGCCCGGAACGAAGGAAGAAAAACTCCGACCCTGGATGCAGCCCATTTACGACAACCTCGAATTTCTTTTCAGAAACTGCCCCGAACCTGTCGATGCTCTTCAGGACCTGGAGCGTAAAGGGATGCTCGAACTCGAACCGCTCACCTATATACGGGGGCGAAGCATCCCCCGGCAGTTTCTCATCTGTGACGAAGCGCAGAACCTCTCCCCCCACATGATCAAGACCCTCATCACCCGTGTGGGCGAGGACACCAAGATAGTTCTCACCGGAGACCCCGAACAGATCGACAACCCTTACCTCGATGTCAGCAGCAACGGACTGACCTATCTCGTGGAGAGGATCAAACACGAGGAGATCTCCGGCCACGTCGTCCTGACCAAAGGCGAGCGCTCGAAGGTCGCGGAGATGGGGGGGAAACTCCTGTAACGGCGAATGGAATTGGCAGAGCGAATTGAGTGAATCAGTGTCTGCCTCAATTCTTGCTTCCTATATGTCTAAAGTCGGGAAGTTTCACCAAAAGCGGTTTGTCTTCATTACCACCTAAACCTAAGCATTAAATCTTTCCGGTTACCTTGGAGACGCCAGGCACCCTCCTGGCTCTCGTTTTTCTTCGGGCGCAGCTTGCGGGTTCTGCGAACCGGACAACATTCCTGCCAAAAGCCCGATATAAATGTTTAGCGCAAAAGGCAAGCAGCGCGCGGGCGGCCTGTTTCCAGTTCTTCATATCCTGAAAGGCGCTATGGAATTCACCCGGTTTGAGGCAGTGAATCCAAATTTGTTATTCGTCATGAAATAGAGTGTACTGCGATTGCATTATATGCTAATCATTTGCGGGGCTTATAACCTGGATAGCTAAGTATGGGGGAGTGGGTGCAACGGGTATAGGGGAGTTTGCATCTATCGTTTATCAGGTTCTCATGGGGAGGGGAGAGGTGAAGAAGAGCTGTATTGGTGTTTTGACGGGGCTTTTCCTGTTTTCCGGGTTGTTTTTTGCGATTAGGGCTTCGGCGGTTTCCTCAGCCGGAGGAAATCGCGGGAAGAGCTATGGCGTGGGAACGGTCAAAGGAGCGAGGTCGACAAGGACCGATATAAGCTCGCTTCCGGGCGGACTGCAAAGAGCGGTCTCCGAGACTTTCGGGGCAAACGACCCGCAGTACCGGGTGACCGGCTCGAATGGAGCCTATCGGGCCGTCAATAGTCGAGAGCGGCTTAGAGCCTCAATAGGCATGGAAGGATTTACGGTTCGCAAGGGCTCGAACGAGTGGGGCCTGAGGATGACTGCCTGGGGACGGGGTTCCCGCCTTACAAAGGCCGGCCCCGGCAAGGCCCTCTCCAACTCGAACCGAGTAGAGATAAACAGAGGCGGCATAGTCGAGTGGTGGGTCAACGGGCCTCTTGGAATCGAGCAGGGATGGACCATAGCCAAAAGACCGCATGAGGGGCCGGATCGGGGCCGGCTAAGGCTTGTCCTGAGCGAATCGGGAAACCTGCGGGCAACAGTTCTTCCGCGCGGGAAGTCTCTTTCCGTCTCAAGCAGCACAGGCCGTGAAGTCCTGCGGTATGCGGGCCTTTCAGCTTATGACAAAACGGGTCGACGACTTCCGGCGCATTTCGAGGCTACGGCAAAAGAGGTGTGCGTTGTTGTGGACGATAGAAACGCCGCCTATCCGGTGCGTATAGATCCATGGATACAGACCGCCGAACTCACGGCCTCTGGTGACGCTCCTTATGACTCTCTGGGGTGGTCGGTTGCGGTGAGCGCCGACGGGAAAACCGTTGTCGCCGGGGCGCCCGAAGCAACAGTGGGAGCGAACAGTTGTCAGGGGGCGGTATATGTTTTCAAAGAGCCGGCTTCGGGTTGGGCCAACGGGACTCAGGCGGCCAGGCTCACGGCATCGGATGGCGCTGCTGATGACCAATTAGGGCACTCAGTCGCGATGAGTGCTGACGGGGCAACCGTTATCGCCGGGGCGGAGTGTGCAGCAGTGGGAGGGAACAAAGATCAGGGAGCCGTATATTTATTCAAAGAGCCTGCTTCGGGCTGGGCGAACGGGACCGAGTCGGCCAAGCTCACGGCCTCGGATATGGGTCTCGGCGGTGGCCAGTTGGGGGATTCAGTCGCGGTGAGCGCTAACGGCGCAACCGTTGTGGCCACTGGGTGGGATGCATCAGACCAATACAGCGTCTATGTATTCGGGGAGCCTGCCTCTGGGTGGGCGAGCATGACTCAGACGGCCAAACTCTCGGAATCGGGTGGCGGTGTCGGGGACGATGGGACGGTCGCGATAAGCTCGGACGGAGCAACCGTTGTGGCAGGGGACGTTCGTTACGAGGGCTTCGAGGGCGCTGTGTACGTATTCAAAAAACCCGGTTCCGGTTGGGCGAACGAGACCGAGACGGCCGAACTCACGGCCTCTGATGGCGCTGAAGACGATTTGGGATATTCAGTCGCGGTGAGCGCTGACGGGTCAACCGTTGCGGCCGGGGCGACGTTCGCAACAGTGGGAGGG
>JBMFWU010000086.1:0-22093 GCA_049964955.1 Syntrophobacteraceae bacterium | reverse complement strand
CGCGTGATGCGAAGAATTTCCGAGGGATCGTCCGCCTTTTGCGGATCGGGCCAAATGGGGTCTGAGACAAAGCCTTCGAAATAGTAGGGGTCATCGGTGCGGCAGGCGGCCACCACCACGACGGGACGCCGATGCCTCACGGCGAGCAGCGCGGGGACGGGGGTGACCGTAGCGGGTTTTCCGAAAAATTCGACGCGCAGCCCCTTATTGTGGCTCTGGTCCGGGAGCATGGCAACGGATTTGCCCTGGCGCAGCGTACGATCGAGGTAGAACATGGCGTTCGCCTTGGGAACGAGGAGATGTCCGCTGCCGAGGCGACTGGACAGAATGGCCCGCTCGAGATACGGGTTATCGAGCGGACGGATGACCACGGCAAGCGGAATGCCGATGAGCGAGCTTACGTGGGGCAGCAGTTCCCAGTTGCCCAGGTGGGGCGTAACGAAGATGCACCCCCCGGACTCGTCGTGAATCGCCTTCGCCTTCATAAGCAGCTCTTCGAGATGGTCGATTTTGTAACGACCGTTTCGAATGACTTTTCCGTCTTTGGTTCGAAAGGGCGATTTTATCATTTCAGCCGCGGTGAGCAGGAACGCCTGGCAACTGTCACGAGCGAGCCGTTCCATTTCCGTTTCGCTCATCGTGCCGTCGAAGGCCGTCCGGATGTTCCGTAGCGCAATGTCGCGCCTCCGGGGGGCTGCAAGATATAAAATCCGGCCCAAAACAGAGCATACACCCCTTAGCACCCGTATCGGAAGCGGCCTGGCGATGGCCACGGCGAGATAAAACGCCGCCCATTCGATGAGTTGTAAGGGCTTGCTTTTTCCCTTCTTCCCATTTCGTTTCTTCGGCATGCTCAGCTCGACAGACCCGACGGTCCCCCCGCCCCTTCGACCAGAACGGAGGAACACTGCCCCAGTATCCCGTAGCTTACCGACACGAAGTTTTTCCCCACAGCTTTCACGGGTGAGGCGGAAATTCCCATGCGTTCGAAGGCGGGTTCGGGCTTCGAAAAGTTCATGGTCCCGGGGACGACTCCTGCATTTATCGCCTCGATGCCCAGGATCACCTCGCCGATGTCGCTTGCCGCTCCCATGTGCCCGGTATAGGCCTTGAGTCCGCAAACCGGAACGTTTGTTCCCTCGGCCTCAAAGAGCCCCTGGAGGGAGTTCAGCTCCGATCTGTCGCCTTTGCGCGTGCCGCTGCCGTGAGGACAGATAAAGGCGAGGTCCCGCACAGCGACCGAGCCTTCCTCGAGTGCGGAGCGAATGCAGTTTCCGGAAATTTCTCCGGGAACGCTCAAACTTTTCCCCTCCGGAAACTCGACACAGTTGCCGTTGCCCTTTATTTCGGCAAGGATTTTCGCCCCGCGGGCCTTTGCCTGTTCCATCTCTTCGAGCAAAACGGCAGCGCCCCCCTCCCCGGGGATGAACCCGTCGCGCGCCCGGTCAAGAGGCCGAAAGGAAGCGGAGCCATGCCTACACCGGGATAGAATTCCCAGCCCGTCCAGCTCGAACATGGCAATTTCGTTTATCCAGCAACAGCAGCCAACGGCCAGAGCAACATCGGCCTCTCCGGAACCGATCCTGCGACAGGCGAGTTCGAACGCCTCCGCCCCGGAGGGCGAAAGGCTCGCCAGGCTGGTGTTCGGCCCCATGAACTCCAGGGCCGCGGAAAGAAAGCTGAAGAGATTATTGCTGATCGATTCGAGCAGAAAAAAAGGATTTACCTTATTTAGCAGGGATTTATTGAGGATAAAACGATCTGCCTCGTTGGCATCGTTTTTCGTCGCGTCTTTTAGAGCCGGATGCAGAAATTCGCACCCGATCTTCGTAAGGTCCCCCGAGGCCAGAAAAAGCGATCTGCGTTCCCTGGGAACCGTGGACAGATCGATCTGCGCGTTTCCAACCGCTTCCATTGCGGCCTCAAACCCGAGCACGGCGCCGCGGTTTAAAAACCTTACCTGGGCGGCAAGTTGCGAGGGCACCTCCTCGGGACGCTCCACGCCCTTAACGGGCCCGAAGTACTGGAGATATTCGGGACACCCCGGACGCTCGCAGTGCTCCACTCCGGTTTTTCCGGCAAGAACGGACTTCCAGTTGGCCTCCACACCCTTTCCCAAAGATGTGAGCAAACCCATTCCAGTAACGACAACCCGCCTCGATGAGGACATAGTGCGATCCTTAAACCCCGCGTTGTAGTAATTCAAAATACCTTTTCTGCTCTTCGACTTCCTCAATGGTCTCAAAATCCACCAGGTTTCCCCGGAACTCGGCTTTGACTCTCCGCTTCCCGTTGACCTGCGCAACGCCGCTATATATCACCAGGTCTTTCGAGGGCGCCGGAGGGCAGCTTACGCTCAATTCCACCCGATCTCCCGGATAGGCGAAACTGTAGAAGCTGGACTTCAAAACCTTGGAGACCAGAAACCATTTCGTAAAATCGGAAGAAACCGCCTCAAGCCAGCCCGTTAGCTGCACGAGAGCCTCCAGGAGCAGTATGCCCGGCATGATCGGGTTTTTCGGAAAATGGAATTCCAGAAAATCCTCGCTCATCGCGACATTTTTCACCCCGGTAATTTTTCTTCCCGGCTCAACTGAGGTCACTCGGTCGACCAAAAGATATCTCACTGTGGAAGTCCCTCCTCACACGACTGTTTCGCAGCCAGGATTACCGAGGCTACGGCATAATCCCCGGAATGAGAAATGGAGACGGTGTACTGGTACACCTTTTTGCGGCGGCCCGCACCCTCGACCCTGCCCCGTACCCGCAAGGCGGGTTTCCCTGAAATTCCGGCAACCACCTCGATATCCTGGAGCGCACCGTCTATACCCTCCCCTGAAAGCCCAATGCCCAGCGCCTTGAGACAGGCTTCCTTGGCCGCAAACCTGCCCGCCAGATGCTGGTGGGGTTTCGACTTTTTAAAGCAATAGTCGCGCTCGCCTTCGGTAAAAATTTCCGAGGCAAGCCCCGGGTGCGCCCGCAGGACCTTTTCCATTTTCGAAACCTGAACGATGTCAACTCCCTGCAGGATATGCATCATGAGGCAATCGAACCTTCCTCGCGCCAATATTTTTTCACCACAATCGTCGCGTTCTGGCCCCCGAAACCAAACGAGTTCGAAAGGGCGGCGCGCACCACCTTATCCCGCGCGACATTGGGGACGTAGTCGAGATCGCATTTCGGATCGGGGCTCGAAAGGTTTATCGTCGGGTGGATTCGATCTTCGGCCGTCGAGAGTACGGTAAAAGCGAATTCCGGACCTCCCGAGCCTGCAAGCAGGTGCCCGATGAGCGATTTGCTCGAGCTTACGGCGGGAAAAGACGGGCAATTACCAAAGAGCTTCTTTATGGCGATGGTTTCCGCCAGATCGTTTAGTTTGGTCGAAGTGCCGTGAGCGTTTATATAGTCGATTCCTTCAGCAGGAATACCCGAATCGGCCAGGGCCCGCGACATGCACACCTCGGCGCCATGCCCCTCGGGATGCGGAGCGGTAAGCCGCCAACCGTCCATGGTCGATGCGAATCCGGCCACCTCCGCATAGATCCGCGCGCCGCGAGCCAGCGCGTGCGACTCCTCCTCCAGAACCGCCATGCCCGCACCTTCCCCCATCACAAGCCCCGACCTCTTGCGGTCGAAAGGACGGCAAAGGCGTTCGGGCTCCATCTTCGCCACGGCAGCCGAGCCCAGCAGCACAAAAAAGACAAGCCCCACCGGATTTATCATCGAATCGGCTCCCCCGGCAACAACAAGGTCCGCCTGCCCTCTTTTAATCGCCCGGTACGCAGACCCTAATGCCAGGGTCGCTGACGCACAGGCCGAGGTTATCGTGCCGTTCAGCCCTTTTAGATCGAAGGAGTCGGCGATACGGGCTGCGGCAGCATTGGAATTGTTGCACAGTATCGAATCGCGGGAGACCCGGTCGAGTTCACCGGCAAACCGAACCGAATCGAATTTTTTATCCGAAATCCATCGCGAGATGTCTTCCAGCCGGTTTACTCCCAACCCCGCGCCAACAGCCACGCCAAACCTCGAGCGCTCACCCTGCAACCCGCCCGCTCCCGCGTCCTGCAACGCCTTTTTAGCGGCCCACAGCGCGAAAAGCGTCCGACGCTCCCCCTGCGTCCCGGCCTCCAAGGGAAATTCCCGACAGATGGCGCCCCAGTCCTCCTCGGAAACCTGCGCAGCAGCCTGCACCTGGGACTTTCCCGCCACCTCCAGGCGAACCCGCGAGACCCCCGACTCTCCGGCAAGCACCCTGCGCCAGTTTTGCTCCACTTCCAGCCCCAGCGCAGTGGCCAACCCAAGCCCCGTCACCACCACCTTCCTGCCAGGCTGGACAGGATTGGGGAAGTCCTTCGGACTGAGAATGTGGTCATTCATGCAATTCGACTCCACAACAGGCTTGACAGGATACAATATTTACAGGATGAAAAACTCTCAGAGAATCTGTCATAGATCCTTCAGTCCTGCAGGCGGCGCGTAAATGCAAAAACCTTTGACAGGATTACAGGATTTACAGGATTAAAACTTAGAGATAAACTCTCGCAAATCATCTTTAATTCGTAATTCCTAATTCTTAATTCCTAATTCTTGGTGTTGCCGCCGTAGTAGCGGAACAGGGCGCGCAGACCGTCGGGGTCGGCAGCGCGTGAGTGCACGTAGATGATTCTGCCGATCGACGCAATTTCTTTCCCGTCGACCGTCATGGTGGCCGAGCCGAGCGAATCGCTCCGCGAGGTGGAAATAAGTCGCCCCGTAATCTCTGCCGAAAAGCCGGGCCTTAGGTCAGGGGCCACTGTGACGTCTTCGACAAGAGACATCACGGCGGAAAACCGGAAGTCGTGTGTTCGGATGACCAGCCAGCCCAGAAGCTGCGCCATGGCCTCGATATATATCACGCCAGGGATGAGCGGTTCTTTCCTGAAATGGTTGCGCAGATATTCTTCCGAGAGGCAAAAGGTTTTTGTCCCGGTAATCGATTCTCCCGGTACAAGTCCGCTTATCCGGTCGTAGAAAAGGAGTCTCATTTAGTGTCTGCTCCTTATCGGCCGGGGCGGGTCAAAACAAACGACCCGCACCCGCCCTCACAGCTTATTCCATTTACGAGGAGAGTAAATTCTGCGGAGACCGGTCGCGTGTGGCCCGGCAGTGTCGCCCCCTGAGGGATGGCGAGCGCAAGTGCTGCGTTCAAGACCGGGCCTGCCGCAAGCGTTTCTCCGAAAGCACCGGGGGTGGTCAAAATTACCGGCGGCCGGGATTGCGCTGCGAAGATCTCGCGCACGGCTTCTCGCTCTTCTTGATCGAAACTTCCGACCATGACCAGATCGACCCCCTCGGGGCCTAGACCGGCATCACAGAGTGCCGCCCGCATCGCCGAGGATATTGCGCGCCGGGACGCGAAGTTCCCGGCTTCGCTTTTCTCACACGAAAAGCCAAAGCCGAGGATATCCCCCAATATGGAAGCTCCCCTTTTCTCCGCCTGCGATGTCGGCTCCAAAACGAACATGGCCCCGGCTTCCCCGAGAAATCCCGGCGGGCCGGGAAAACCTTTGAGCCTCGCCCTGGCAAGCGAAAGCGGCGAAATTTCCTCACTCACACCGCCCGCTACGGCCATCTTCGCCCTCCCCTCCCGCACTGCGGAGGCGGCTTCATAGACGGCCATGACCCCCGCATCGCCGTGGGGGCAAAAGACACCGTTTTCTCCGCCAAGGCCGAAATGAATGGAAGCCTGGCAAAAGGCGACGTTATTGAGCATGCCCAGAGGCCACAAGGGGTAAATCTCCCGGTATCCTTCCGGAAAGAACCTGTCGTAGTCGATCGCGCCGTCCGGGCCCAGCGATTTGAGAACGGCCGGGAGCAAATCCTCCACGTGATAATCGACCATGCCCATCCCCGCAAAAAAACCCCTGTCGGCGGGTTCGATCATACCGGGGTCGAAGGCCGCCCCGCGCAGGGCCTCATCGACGGAGGCCATGAGCAGCGAGAGGTGATTCCCCATGGTGAGGACAAGTTGAGAAGGCACATCGGTTTTAAAGATGGGAAGATTTTTCACACGGGCGGCAAGAGAATCGCAACCCGCAATTTCCCCCGCTCCCGATTTTCCCGAAAGAAAGCCCTCGACTGTCTCAGAAACGGTGTGTCCGAGCGAACAGACCGCTCCAAGGCCGGTAACGGCCACCCGGTCTCTGGAACGGTATGAAAGAGGTCCCGAACCAGCGTTCATTTGCGGAATTTACCCAGGCATAGGCACGCGTTCTGGCCGCCGAAGCCAAAGGAATTGGATAGTGCAATGCCGTGCTCTAAAGGCCGGGCCTGGTTGGGAACATAGTCCAGGTCGCATTTCGGGTCCGGATACTCGTAGTTGATCGTGGGGAGCACGGTAGAGCGGTTCATCCCCATTATGGTAAGTCCGGCCTCTATGGCCCCCCCGGCGGCAATGGCATGTCCGGTCATGGACTTGTTGGAGCTTACCGGAACCAGCTTCGCCCTTTCCCCCAAAACCCTCTTTATGGCCAGCGTCTCTATCTGGTCGTTTTGCAGAGTCGAGGTCCCATGCGCGTTGATGTACTCGACATCCTCGGGGGAAAGGCCCGCATCGGCGAGCGCTTTCCTCATGGCAAATACCGCTCCGTCGCCTTTGGGGTGTATATCGGTGATCCTGTAGGCATCCGCCGCCGAACCATAGCCGAGCACTTCGGCGAAAATCGGCGCGCTTCGGGCGACTGCGTGCTCCAGTTCCTCCAGGACGAGCGCCCCTGCCCCTTCGGACATGACGAAGCCGTTTCGTTTTCGGTCAAACGGCCGCGAAGCCTTGTCGGGAGAGGCGTATTTTTCGGCCAGAGCGCGGATGAGAACGAAACCCACAAACCCCATGAAGTTGAGGTTGGATTCGCACCCCCCCGCTATCATAACGTCGGCTTTTCCCGCCCGAATGGTTCCAAACGCCTCGCCTATCGCCTGGGCCCCGGCGGCACAGGCCGAAACGACGGTGAAGTTGGAACCCCGGCAATCAAACAGGATCGAGAGCAGTGAGGTCGCCACATCGGGTTTTCTGCGGAAAAAATTAAAGAAGGAATAGAGTCCGTCACGCGTTAGGCCGGTAACGTTCCACGACTTTCCATCGGCGTGGCGGAAAAGGCGAACCAGGTCTTCTACAGAGGGATTTTCTCCGTGATAACCAAGACTTACGCCGATGGCGGCCCTGTTTTCGATTCCCTCCAGGCGCGCCATCTCCGCGGCTTCCGAAGTTGCAGCCAGCATGAACTTGAGACCGCGCGAAGAGCACTTCTCAATTCCCCGAAGCCTTTTGGTCTCAAGGCCGCTCAGCCAGGAATCGCTCACCTGTCCGCCGATACGGCAGGGAAGTCCCTGCGTTTCGAAAGAGCGGATGAAGTCTATGCCGGAGACGCCGTTTCGACCATTTTCGAACGTTTCCCCACTGTTTTTTCCGATCGGCGTGATCATTCCGTACCCGGTAACGACCACCCGCCTGGTATTTGTCTGCGCACTCAAATCAAAATTTCCCCGGGCCGGGCTGGCTGATCAGAAGATTTTTCGCTCTTCCTGGACCTGCTTCAGCCAGGACTCTATGAGGTCGTCGCCGCTCGTAAAGGAGGCCGGCTCGCTGCATGCTTCGCACGCGATCCGGGTCTCGTCGCCAAGCGTCCAGTTCTTTGCCCCGCAGTTGGTGCACGCTTCCGGAAGGGTATCCAGAAGTCCGCCGACCACTTCGGCCAGAGAGGACACCGTTACCGTTACGGGCAGCTCATCGAGATCCATCCCCGCCTGAATGACATCGCCGGAGCCATCGTAGCGCATGGCCAGAACCTGGGCGGCCTTCGCGGTAAGCTTTCCGTCCGCATCGACCGCGGACTCTTCCCCGAACAGCTCCTCCATGTGATCGATCACCGAGCGTCTGGCCATTTTGATCCCGAACGTCTGCTCGAGGCGGTAATTTATATCCAGAAAATCGAGCGATTCGGCGCCAAGGTCTTTCATGAGCGAACTCTCCGGTGTAATCCCTGCCGGGTCGATATCGATCCCTTCGGCGATCGCCTTTTTCACTTCTTCCATTACCCTCTGTTCGGGAATGAATTGTTGTTTCATTACGAGTCAACCCCTGTCTACTATGATTTCGTTCTGCTCACCCACGCCGGGCGATATAATCTATTGCTCAGGCCATTGTCAACCACCAGGGTCTGGCCGCGAATCCCGCGAGCCGCCGGGCTGCAGAGAAAAAGAACCACCTCTGCCAGGCTTTCCGGGCTTACGCACAGCTCCTCGGGAATATTTTCGAGCTCCTCCATGTGCTGCCGAAGCACCCGAAAGGAATCGGTCTTGACGATGCCCCCGCAGACCGCATTGGCGCAAACGCCCCTTTCGGCTAGACTTTCGGTGCAGTCCCGGACCACCGCCTCCATGGCCGCCTTCATGCTGCCCAGCGGATAGGCCGGATTGTAGAACCGGCTCCCCAGACTCGAGATAAAAACAATCCTTCCTTTGGACGCCTCGAGCAGCGGCAGACCCTTCTGAATACAGAAGAGGTTCCCCATGTAGTTGATTTCGAAAAGCTGCCGCATGTCCCGTTCGAGCATCTTTTCCAACGGCTTGAAGGGCGCCCTTGCCGCGTTCAAGACGAGAAAATCGAGCCGACCCCGCCAGCCCGAAACCGCCTCGATCATTTCCCCGACCGAGGCCTTCGACGCAATATCGGCCGCAACGGCCAGAGCCGCCCGCCCCAGATCCTCTATCTCGCGGCAGACCTCTTCAGCCTTCCGTTTCGAACTGCCTTCGGCTTTGGAATGGTTCACGACCACATCGGAGCCCGCTCTGGCAAAAGAAAGGGCGACAGCCCGGCCGATCCCCCGCGAACTCCCCGTTACCAGAGCAACCTTATCCGTAAAAAAACCGTTCCCAGCCACGAAAAGACTTTCCCCCGATCGTGAACGACAAGCTGGCGGCCAGCACCCCCTCACCAGCCGCGAAGAGGGCATTCTAGCATAATGGTACAGGAGAAGCAAATTTGCGTTTTACTAAAAACCTACAGATGGGAAATCCCCTAGCCAAGCCGCTGGACTCTTCAGACGGTGTGATATCTCCTGATTTTGCCAAATTGCCGCGCCTCTTCAAGGCGCGAGGCGTTGATGTTCACAGCCTCATGCTGTTGCTTTTGCCCCCGACGAGTGGTATTTATCCGGTGCTGATCAGGAATGGCGGGGGGGCGAATCCTTAACGATAAATTTACTGGCATTTCCTGAAAGGCGCATTATTGCAGGTTGCAAACACTCGGATGGCCTTCGCCGGCTAAGAATTCGCCCGTGGCCTTCGATTTTATGTTCCGGGGTCTTAAATTCGCATGGACAACCTAACCATTGAAGAACGCAGCGCACAAATGAGATTGGTTCGCTCCAAAAACACGAAACCCGAATTGCGGGTCCGACGACTCGTTCACGGATTGGGTTTTCGTTTTCGACTTCATGTGGCCGAACTCCCCGGCAAACCTGACCTCGTGTTTCCCTCAAGGCGAAAAGTGATTTTAGTGCACGGTTGTTTTTGGCACGGACACAGCTGCAGGCTTGGGCGAACACCGAAATCCAACCTTGAGTATTGGCTGAATAAGATCGGCGCTAATCGGTCGCGTGATCTGAGAGCATTAAGGGCGTTACAGGAGTCGGGCTGGGAATGCATGGTAGTTTGGGAGTGCAGCCTACGCGACGAACCAGGACTGGCAGAGCGGATAAGACTTTTCTTGGAACCGTCCTCTCAAATTGAAGGGATAGCAGCTGGTCATGGACAGGGATCAGTTTGAGGCAGTTCTGGACGCATTAGCTGTGAGGTTGACGGAGGAGGTCCGCACAGACGCGGCGCTTCTCGCGCCGACTGTCTTCGAGGCGAAGGTCCGCACGGACTTAGGAGAATTGTTGAGTAGTGAAGGCGTGGCTGCCGATCTGAATTCACGTCCACAGGCCTTTCCAGACATCGTTTATAAGCAGTTTGGGATCGAGGTGAAGTTCACCGATTCCGACTCCTGGCGAAGTATCGCAAACAGCGTCTTTGAGGGAAGCCGTGATGCGCGCGTTAAACATATCTACCTCCTGTTTGGTAAGATAGGTGGCACCCCAGCCGTACGCTGGAACCGATATGAAGATTGCGTTATGCACGTAAGAACGTCTCACGTGCCCCGATTTGAGGTGGAGATTGACGCTAAGGAACCACTCTTCGCCAAGTTTGGTATACCATACGATGAATTCAGAAACCTCGCGATCCCTGATAAGATGACCTATATCCGCACCTATGCACGCGCTCGGCTCAAGCCCGGTGATCGGCTCTGGTGGCTTGAAGACAAGCCGGAATCTGCGCAGCAGCATTCACTGGACCTGGAGGTGCGCTTGTATATGGGCCTCAATCAGGTGGAAAAGCGAAGGTTGAGAGCTGAGGCCGCCCTTTTGTGTCCGCAGGTGGTAAGGCCGCCCCGGTCAAAAAAGAAATACGACGATGCTGCCATGTACCTTCTGACATACCGTGGCGTATTGTGCCCCCAGGCGAGAGATCTCTTCACCGCCGGAAGCGTTGCAATGAGAGCAGACCAGACTCGGGGGGGCAACTACATGGTTCGCTCGTTGCAAGATATCGAAGCCGAAATGAGAAAAGCCGCCCTGGAGCTAGAGGATGCTCTGTTCGTGGAGTATTGGGGCTTATCGGTACCCGCTAACCAACGGATCAGTAAGTGGCTGGAACTGGCGGATGGATACGCCACCGACTGGGTGCCCTCTAAAGTGTTATTCATGAAATAGCCTAGCTTGTGTCAATGGCCTTCCGGCCCGGCATTCCCCGGCGCTGGGGACGACGCCCAGGAGGGTCTTAAGTACCGCACGAGCGATGTGCCACGCTAGAACAGGGGGCACGGCGTTACCAACTTGTCGCTCAGTTTCACGTAGCATGGCATCAAAGATGAAGTTGTCTGGAAAGGACTGTATCCTCGCAGCTTCCCGCATTGAAATGCGCCGCTTGAGTCTATAGTGCCATTGAATGTTGCCATGGCATTCTGCTCGGATGGTATAGCCGGGGCGGTCAGCCTTGAGAACGCGGTCCCCCTGCTCGGGGCTTCTGTTCGCTCGACTCCAGATGTGATTAATTGCCGGGCACTCCTCTAAAGCCTCCAAATCTCCTATAGCCTCTTTAGCAGTCATCCATGTGGCGCGGCTACGCTCGGCAGATGGCCGAGCGAACTCTTGGATTTCCCCGGAGGTCCCTACAATGAACACACGATTTCGAGTCTGTGGGACACCATAGTCGGCAGCTTGGTAGGACTCACAGGAAATCTTGTAACCCAAATTTCCGAAATCCCTCATGACCTGACGCAACGAATCGGCATTGCACGGCAGCAGCAGGCTTCCGACGTTCTCGGCCACGAAGACAGTCGGTCTCGAACGCCTTATAGCCTCGATCATCGCTTTATAGAGACTGCTTCGCCTACCATTTATGCCTGCACGTTTGCCATTTAGCGAGATATCTTGGCACGGGAACCCGCCGATCAAGACGTCAGCCTCTTGAGGTAGCGAATCGAGGGCATCCCAAACGTCGCAACAAAGAATGGTCTCGCTGATATTCTTTCGGTAAGTCGCGCACGCCCTTGAGTTGTGCTCATTCGCCCAAATCACGCGAAATGGAAGCGCGCAGTACCCCCTTCCGAAGACCTCAAAACCGCCGGTGAAGCCCAGGTCCATGCCCCCGCAACCCGAAAACATCGACACAACGGTGAATTCACGCAAATGACCGGCTCTCCAAGGTCTCTGACCTCGATCCGAAAGTTGCCAATGAGCTCCATCTATCGGAGCACAGGGCATTTCTCCGTACTGAATCGTGTTCTGTTGGTCCATATTTGCTCGTCCAGTTTCTGGGGGCTGGGCGTCTGACAGATACCGACCGAGCCAATCAGCCCTGGCTGCCTATATACCATCACAACCATTTAATCTAGCTTCTCCTTCGATGGGATCAGCGCCACGGAGATAATTCACCCCCTGTTTCGCATTTTCAACGCATCGCTCATAGAGAGCTGAATCCCCTTCCTTGGCGGTGAATCAACATACTCCTTCGCTCGCATCATGAACCACGTTTTTAGGCTGGATTTGTCCTCTTCCAGACGATTATAGAGGGCCTTCTTCAATTCAACATCAACTTCCAAGACGATTCGACCGCTTTGTCCTCGGGCCATGTCCGCTTGCTCCGGCTAAGTTAATATCTTGATGTAACATTACACAGCATGTAACATAACATCAAGAGCTATCGACGGTCATTATCGTCTTTTTTGGCGCTGAGTAATTGTACGTTTTCCGGATGCCGAGGAAGGATTGTAATGGTATTTTATGGTCAAGCAAGAGAGCATATCGGCGCCAGAAAAAAAATCGCAGACCAGCAACTATTCTTCGACACTGTAAATCTTGGGTCGTGTCCCGATCGGGACCTTGCCCACCACGCCGGGTTCAAGCGTAACGTTGCCACCCCGTCGCCACACATCATCGTCTTCCCCTGGAGCAGAAACCGGATGTTTTCGTGCTTTTGAAAGACAGTAATCATGATGGTCCCCATGGCCCAATGAAAACATGGCTTCTCGTTCACTTCTGATGTAAAGTGCGCACGGGCGGCGCAAACATGGAAAAAGAGGGTCCCATCGGGCCGCAAAGGAGGGTGGAGATGTTTGAAGACCTCAAAGTCTGGATGAATGGGAAGATGATACCGTGGAACGAAGCCAATGTGCATGTCCTCTCGCACGGCTTTAGCCGCGGCTCGGCCATCTTCGAGGTATTCGGGATACATCCCGGACCGAGCGGCCCTGTCGCATTCCGAATGGACAGGCACCTGGAACGTCTCTTCAGAAGCGCCGAACTTCTGGGCATGGAAATGGCCTATGAAGAAAAACAGCTGACACAGGCCGTCGTGGAATCTGTTGCGGCGAACCGCATCAGCCGCGGTCTGATCAAGATGATGGCTTTCTACGGCGAACAGGCGGTCATATCCCTCATCCTGGATTCCAAACTCGATGTGGCCGTCTGTGGCATACCAGCCTTCGAGGATCTGGGACTGGATCAGGCGACCCCGATCGATATCTGCTTCTCCACATATCGCAAACTCCATCCCGCGACGGCTCCCGTCGAGGCAAAGGCCTGCGCCAATTATCTGAGTGGAATGCTCGCTCGAAAGGATGCCAAAAATCGGGGCTTCGATGTCGGTATCCTTTTGACAACGGAGGGTTTCGTGGCCGAGGGCTCGGTTGAATCGATTTTCCTGGTGAAGGATGGAGTTCTCAAAACCCCCAAACTCGGAAATATCCTCCGCAGCATCACCCGGCTCTCCATCCTGGAGGCCGCGCCCGCGGCCGGCATTAAGGTCTGCGAAGAGCAAATCACGCCCGAACAGCTGCTGGATGCCGACGAAGCGTTTGTCTGCCATACCGGAGCAAAGTTGACCCCGGTCAAAAAAATCGAAAACAGGGTCTTGAGTAAAGCACCGGGACCTGTAACCAACACTTTGCGCCGGCTCATGGACGATATCTGCAACTCCCGCGACGAACGTTTCACAAGCTGGCTTCAGCCCGTTGGCTGAGCGCGGCGAGTCGCCGCTGCCGGGTTGCCCGCCTGCTTCGCCGGCGGGCGGGAGATTTCCACAGGTGCTAATCGATCAGGGACTCGAAGCCAATAAAGCCTGGAATTCCTACCAGAACATCGAATGGCAGCGCCTACAGGCCAGGCCATCCGGCTGCGGCGCCAGCCGCCGGCCCGCCGTCACATGAGGACCGATCGCCCACCGTTACGGATTGAAAAAAGAATTGACAGATTCGGCAAAAAAAGCAAAGGAATTGCCTTGGGTTCACTTCACCCGAAGAGCATTCCGGATGGAAGGCAAGAAGATGAACAGAAGCGAAGGCCTGTATGTTTAATAAACCTCCTGGAAAAACGCATCCATTTACCCTGACAGGAAAGGATTGAGACGATGGCGTTAACGATTCGGTCGACGCTCTCCGAACTGATCGCTGATGAACGCAGTAAAGACATTCTTTCAAAGCGCATGCCGGGATTATTGGATGACCCACGCATAGGGATGGCCATGGGCATGACGCTGGATCAAATCGCCCCCTTTTCGGGTGGCAAAATCACCCAGCAACTCATCGACGATGTTGCTGAAGATCTGGCACAGCTGTAATCCGATATCTCCACAAGGGTTGCGAGGCGGGGCCAGCCTCGATGCTGGTCCCTTCTTTCCATGGACGCACCCGGGTTTTCGCCGCGAGAATCAGACCGGCTCTGCCCGACTTATCCCGCCGGTTTCAAAAGCCACTGCAGGGTGTCGTGGGGTTTTGGCTCCTTTTTGCTTGCGCAAAAAAGGATGCTGATTCGTCGATTTCTGGGGTCGTCAATGGGAAATATCGGCACCCGGTCCGCAAAACCCACGACCCTGCAAATCCTGATTGGATTGACGCCGTCTTGTGTGAGTACCCGCTTGGCCGAAAGGGCCCGGGCCACGGAGAGCTCCCAGTTCGACATCTGGCCCGCCCCCGGCGGCGAGGAGTCGGTGTGCCCTTCCACCGCAATTTTGTTGGGAAAATTCTTGATGACATCGACAACTACACCGATAATCTGCTTGCCAAGGTCTGTCATGTCGGCACTTCCCGGCGGAAAAATCGGGTGTTTGTTGGTATCGACTATCTGAATCCTTACGCCTTCTGTCGTGATGGATATGAAGACCTGCTTTGCCGCCGTCTGTCCGATCTGGCCGACGCCCGTCATCAGGCGCGTGGCCAGTTGATCGTTGGTAACGCCCCCATTTTGATCGCCGTTTTCGATTACAGTCTTGGAGCCCAAATTCTGGCCGATCGGCCTCTCGCCCCCCTTGTACATGAAGGACTGACCGCCCTTGGTAAAGAGGCTGAAATGCCTGAAATACATGGCCAGAACGGCCCTTTTTTCCTGAGACGTCATATTGAGGAGCCACATCAGCAGAAAAAAGGCCATCATGGCGGTTACAAAATCCGCGTAGGCCACTTTCCAGCTCCCACCATGGGCGCCTGCGTGAGTTTTCTTGATTCTTTTTACGATGATCTTCTTCGATTTTCCTTCATCCATGCTATTTTTTCCTGGCCTTTTTCACCAAATCCTCGAGTTCCAGAAAGGAAGGCCTGAGATCCCCGGGCACAACCCGTCTCGCAAACTCGATCGCCACCTGGGGGGAAGGAGTGTTCATAAACGCCAGCAGCCCCGCTTTTATGACCGAGAGAAACTCTTTGTCCTCGCTCGCTATGTTTTCGAGGTTCTTGGCCATCGGGCCCACAAATCCGTAGCACATGAGGACCCCTGTAAACGTTCCCACCAGCGCCGCACCGATACATTCGCCGAGCACGGCGGGAGGGGAGTCTATTTTTTTCATCGTGAGCACGATCCCCAGAACGGCCGCCACGATGCCCAGCCCCGGAAGCGAGTCGGCCACATTGGCGATGCTTTTCGACGGAACGAGGGCTTCCTCGTAATGAGCCTCGATTTCGTAGTCGAGAAGGTCCCCCATCTCATGGGCCTCTATGTCCGTTATGGTGAGAGTACGCAGCGTATCGGCCAGGAAAGCCAGGGCGTGGTGATTTTTGATAAATGACTGGTGACTCTTGAAGATCGGGCTCTTGTTCGGGTCGTCCAAGTCGCCTTCGATGGAGACCAATCCTTCCTTCCTGATTTTGTAGAATATATCGGCCAGAAGCAGCAGAGCGTCCAGATAGTCGTTTTTGGAATAGACCCTGCTTTTGAACATGCGCAGGATACCGGCTTGAACGGCTTTTATCACTTTGAGGGGCGAAGCGATAACAAAGCCGCCCAGTGCGGCGCCAAAAATGATGAGGTACTCGTTAGGCTGAATGAGGAGGCTGAGGTTGCCGTGCTCGTTCAGATACCCGCCAAGAACTCCACCGATAACTATCACTATCCCAATGATGACAAACATCAGGCGGTACGGCTCCTTTTTTTCCGCAGGATCTCGCGCTGCTTGTGAAAAACATACTTGGCAATCTGCTCGGCAATGTCATCGTCTATATCTGTAAATTCGATGCAGAGTTCACAGCTTTCGCCGGCGGGTTCGCTGCTGACCACTTTGCCGTAGATGTAAAAGGTCATTGAAGGTGCCGTGGGAAGCATCAGCCGGATTTCCACAAAGTCGTCCCGCGCATATCCCGCGGGAGAAAAGATTCGCAACCCCCCGTCGCTGATGTTGACCTTGGAGAGCCCCATCTCTTTGGAGTTCGAATGAAATGCGATCATCTTGATGATCGAATCGAGCTTGGAGTTAAGGATCTGCAGGCAGGTCGCAAGCGCCCGGTCTTCGACCTCCGGCAACTCCGGATGCTCCGGGAAAACCGATTCGACCATGATGCGGGAACAAAGCCCCTCCCTTTCCTCCTCAGAAACTGCACGGATACTGACCGGCAAATACCCGGTCGCTCGTGCGTATTCCCTCATCGAGAGAAAGGGCTTGTCTTCCTCCAACTCCCGAAAATCATTCATTTGTTAAAGCCCTCCTAGTTCAGGCCCTGGATTTGCGTGGGGGCAGGCCCGGACCGCTGCCCGGCCGATGCGCTCCCCGTCCCATGGCATCACAAGGAGAATCGGTATTTTTGCGCTCGGCCATGAGGAAAAACTGCGAGCCGTCTTATCGTGCCCACCGCTCAGACGCCACCTGGTTTCCGGACGACAAGCGGCTCGCGATCGTCTGTCCGGTTTGTGGCGAATATGCCCTGGAACAAAACGGTTTGTTCCTTTGTGCGAGTTCTACGTCACAAACTTGATTTTTGACACAACGGAGAGGAAATTTGCTATCAAGTGGCATGGCCATAAATCAGAGGCAAATGTGCAACTTTTTTGGAATAATGATTTACATGCACTATAATGATCACAATCCGCCGTATTTTCACGAGAAATACGGGGCGACGGGGTTTCTTCAACCTCTACTACGAGGTAAAACAATGGACGAGGAAAAGATCTTGGAGCGGATAACGGTGAACCCCGAGATATTCGGTGGAAAACCGATCATAAGAGGGCGGCGGCTTGCCGTTGAACATATCCTCGGCATGCTGGCCGCCGGAGACAGCCCTGAAACGATTCTTGAAGGCTACCCGTGGCTTGAGCAGAAAGATATTCAGGCTTGTCTTCTCTATGCCCGAAGGCTCGTTGGACACGAGAGGGTGGAACCGCTCTTTCGAGAGACTGGAACGTGAAAGCCCTCCTGGACACATGCGTTTGGGGCGGTGCTGCTAACGATCTCCAATCCGCAGGGCATGATGTCGTATGGGCAGGGCATTGGGAAGAAGATCCCGGTGATGACGAAATCCTTGCCAGAGCGCATAACGAGGGCCGTGTGCTTGTCACGCTCGATAAGGATTTTGGAGAACTTGCCATCGTCCACAGGCGCCCCCACTCAGGAATTTTGAGACTCGTTAATCTTCCAGCGAAAGAGCAAGGGATGGTCGCAGCTCGGGTGTTTGCACGCTACGGCGACGAATTACGTTCAGGGGCGATCGTTACGGTGGATGCACGGAAGATCAGAATACGGCCGCCGCACAGAGAGGAATCTTAAAGAAGACTCAAACCAAGGGGCGAGTTCCCATCCGGGACGAATTCGTCCCGGATGGGTTCTAATAATTGAGCAGCTCTTTTATTCGCTTTCCTGCCTGGCTTCGGCCAGACGCCGCGCGCTCACTTCGTCGGTGGAATAGTCCGGCAGAAGGATGGGCGCGACTATGGAATCGGTGATTCCGGCATCGGCGAGTTCTTTTTCGAACTTCGCCACGTGCTCCAGCGTGAGTTTGCCCGGTTGGACGCCCCCGTTGACATATTTGGCGGCGCTTATGCCCGCCCTTCTGCCGAAGGTGATGACATCCTGGAGGCTGTTGCCCATGAGGCGGTTTTCCCCATGGAGGCCGCCCGTGCACTCGCCGGCGCTATAGAGCCCGGGAACCACCGTTTCGCAGTCGGCATTGATCGCTATGCCGCCATTCTGGTAATGGAGCGTCGGGTAGACGAGCATAGGCTCCTTGCTGATGTCTATGCCGTGCCGTTCGAACTGGATGAACTTTGCGGGCAGTTCCTTTCGCACGGTGCCTTCGCCGTGCAGCAGGTCGATCATCGGAGAATCGAGCCACAGCCCGTAGCGGCCCGTAGGGGTGACAACGGCCTTATTCTTTTCGATGGCTTCCTTGATGAGTTCGGCGGATTCGACATCGCGCGGCTCAAGAGGAAAACAGAACTGCTCGCCGTCGACATTGAGCACGTGAGCGCCAAGTCCGCGCACTTTTTCCGTGATCAAAAGCCCCACGTTTTGTTCCGGGTAGGCAACGCCTGTGGGATGGTACTGCGTAGAGGGAAGACACGTGGTTCCAACGCCTGCCCGGTAGGACATAACGACGCCGTCCATGGTCGCCCCGTAGTGATTGGTGGTGGCAAAGCCTTTGATGTGCAAACGACCGTTTCCACCGGTAGCGATGATGACGGCCTTGGCGCGGGCAATAAAGAATTCCTTGGTCTCCATGTTGTAGAGAACAGCGCCGGCGCACTTTCCGGTCTCATCGAGGATAAGTTCCACGGCGGGGCAAAATTCGAGAACCGAAATCCGGTCCCTGCGATTGCGGGCCTCATCTCGCAAGACACGCATGATTTCAGCCCCGGTCATATCTCCCGAGGACTGCATGCGCTTGCGGCAGGAGCCTCCGAAATGACGGCTATCGAGGCGGCCGTCGGGCAGCTTGTTGAAAATCATTCCAAGAGATTCGAGCCATGCGATGGAAAGCGGGGCGTCATGGGCAAGCGCGGCGACAAGATCGGGCTGGTTGGTGAAGTGACCGCCGCCGATGGTGTCCAGGTAATGATAAAATGGAGAATCGCACTCCTGGGTCGCGGCCTGGATGCCGCCCTCGGCCATCATCGTGTTGGCGTCGCCGTGGCGGAGCTTGGTAGCCACGATGACTTTGAGTCCGGCGTCGGTAGCCATCAAGGCTGCCGAAGTTCCTCCTCCGCCCGCACCGAGGATAAGGATATCGGTATCGTAATCGGGCTTGGAAAGATCGACCTTGTCGGAGCGGAGCATGGAGCGCGATTCCATGACTCGGGCCACTTCCTCGGGAATCACGAGCCCCTTGTCGGGCCCTACTCGAAGAGCCCTTCGCCCTTCCTGCTGGTAGTCGGGATGGAATTTATCGAGCACGACCGCGCGCTCCTCCAGGCTCAATGCGGGAAAATTCTCTCCGCGCTTGGCCCTGGCCACGCGTTCGGGCCTCGTTGCTTCAACCTTCTTTATCAGTTCCTTCATCTGAGGTGTATAACTCATCGGTTTCTCCTGGAAACTTACCTTTTTTTGCAATGGGTGATAGTGGCGAAAGCAGTGCCTACAGGTGGCTCACGTCTTTTGGCATCCAAGTGCCCAACGGAACCATATCCGGTTCGCGCTCCCGTTCCTTGTAGAGTTTTTCGAGCTCCGCATGGCCCATCTTCTGCAAATCACCCAGCATGGAATCGTATTTTCCCGACTCGATTGCGACCACTCGCTTCTGCAGGTGTTCGGCCCTTGGCTGGATGTATTTTCCGAACAGGCGTCGCACCAGCTGGGCAATGTGATATTGAGGCAGCTCTCCCATGCACCGGCTCGCGCACATCCCGCACTGGATGCAGTCGAAGGAGAGTTTGGCGGCCCTTGCCAGATCCCCCTGCTTTATGGCGGAAATGTAGTCGAGCACTTCGACATGCATCGGGCACGCCTTGGTGCAGTTGTTACAGGCCACGCAGCGGAAAAGTTCGGGATAGAGCGCGTGGACCGCATCGGCAAGCGGTTCCGTCTTCTCTACATCGTATTGAGCCCGGTTTGCGGGATAAAACGGGATCTGGGCCAGGTACATGTTGGGCTCTACAACCGTCTGGCAGGCCAGACCGAAATAGAGTTTGTAGTCGCCTTCCTTGCGGTAGACCGTCGGGCAGGCGCCGCAGATGCCGCCCCGGCAGCCCGCGCCCCGCAAGAACTTGAAGCCCGCAAATTCCATGGCCTTCATTATGGTAAGCGTCTCCGGCACTTCATAGCGCTTGCCCATCACAAATATGGGAATGGTCTTCGCCCCCTCCGGAAGTATAGCCCTGTCACCAGTTGCAACCTGTTTGGGTGCTGACATTTACTTTTTCTCCTTGAACGTGAAGTGATCCTCGTATTCTCGAGCGGGAATTCTTCTATGGCCGAACGGCAGCAGATCCCACCGGGAAATCTCTCGATTTCAAAAACTCTATTGAAGCCGCATCGTTCATGTCGGGCCGGTAAGACTCCGGACCCAACCCAAGGGCCATCGCCAGAAGCTGGGAAAAATAGAAAACAGGGAGCCTGGCTGAGATCTTTTTGCTCTGGAAAAGCTCCTCCTGCTTTTTCACCAGGTTGTATTCGCAAAGAGGGCAGCTCAGGATCAGAGCATCCGCGCCCGCATTGCCGGCCGACTCGATGATGCGCCCGATCACGGAAACGACGGCCTCCGGATGGGCCAGCACCTGGTAGGAACCGCAGCAGACCGTACTTGCCGCAAAATCGACCGGGGCGGCGCCAAGGGCCTCCACGAATTCATTCATGATCCTGCCCCCGATGGGCTCGATTGCCACGTCTTTGGGCCGAACCAGCGTGCAGCCATAGTAGGAGGCGATCTTCATCCCGCCGAGCGGCGTCTTCACCTTTGCCCGAAGGTTGTCCCAGCCTACCACGTCGCGCAGGAAAGGCAGGAAGTGTTCGACCTCGACTTCTCCGTGGTAATCGCTTTCCTCTGTCATGAAATCGTTTATGGTCTTTCTTTTTACTTCATCATTTCGCATGAGCAGGTTGGCACGTGCGAGCGTGTTGTAGCACATGGAACAAAGAGTCACCAGACGGCTGCTTCCCTCGTCCTTTGCCCGGATCAGGTCGCGCACGGGCGCCACATGGTGGATGAGATCGTCGTCCGCCAAAGAGTGGACCGCGCCGCAGCAGTTCCATCGCGGCAGTTCTTTTGCTTCCACACCCAGGGCGGACAGCGATGCCAGGGCAGAATCTTCGAGGTGCTTCGCCTTTGTCTTCAGGGTACATCCCGGATAGTAGCTAACTTTCATCGTATCCCTCAACTCGTCATTTTTCGGAAACCGCTCACCAGGGCTATCTGAGGTAAATCCCGGATCGTTTCGGCAGCAAGCCCGGAAGGCTCCACTTTATTGATGTTCTTTCGCAGGATGAGAAGCCTTACCGCTTCCATCACCCTGGCCAGATCGATTCCCCTCGGACAGTTCACCGAACAGGTATGGCAGGAGGCGCACACCCAGCCCGTTTCCGATTCCGAAATACGGTCCTCCATCCCCAGTTGCAGCATGCGCATGATTCTTCTGGGCAGAATTTCCATCTCCCCCGACATGGGGCACGCCCCGCCGCATGTGCCGCACTGAAAACATTTGAAAATGTCCTGCCCGCTCAGCTGACTGATTCTTTCTATGAACTCGTGCTTGATTGTTTTTTCGGAAATCTCGATCGCCATATTCTCCCTCATTTCGCAAAGAACCCGGACAGAGATTACAGTATTTTGTTTCGGCACCACATTCTTGCCCTGCCCGTATTGCCGGTCATGTGGCGACTTATTTAAACCGTTCGACGCAATATTGACAATTATATTAGCGTTTACGCACGTTTTTTTCGATAAAATCGACGATCTCGGTAGTCGGGGTGCCGGGGCCAAAAATTGCGCCCATTCCCGATTTTTTAAGAAAATCGTAGTCTTCCTCGGGAATGATCCCACCACCCACAAGCAGGACGTCGTCCATGCCCTTCTGCTTCATGAGCTCGACAACCCTGGGGAAAAAGTAATTGTGAACGCCCGAAAGGCTGCTCATACCCACCACATCGGCGTCTTCCTGTTCGGCGGCGGCGACTATCATTTCAGGCGTCTGCCTGAGGCCGGTGTAAACCACTTCCATTCCCGCCTCCGCACAGATTCTCGCAAGGAGTTTGGCCCCGCGGTCGTGTCCGTCCAGACCCGGTTTGGCCATGATCATCTTGATTTTTCCAGCCATGGAAATCC
>JBMFWU010000085.1:0-22484 GCA_049964955.1 Syntrophobacteraceae bacterium | reverse complement strand
GTCTTCGAAGTGAAAGACGAAGATCTCGACAAGGTGTTTAACTGGTAGGAGATAACCGCTTCCCCGTCTCCCTGCGGGAGGGGGCGGGGAAGCGTCCCCCTCGGACGTGGATGATGCTCACCAATGTGGGAGAAAAATCAAAGGGTATCCGATCGAGATTCCCCCGCTTATCCCTTTTTCCGAGCTTCCCCTTATGCCTTATAAACTCCGGGGTCCTGGGCAGTTTACTGCCAAACCAGAAAATTCCAGTTGACGCTGAACCGGGACACCATATCACCATTATGGTGCTGGCATTGGAAAAGCGTTTAATCTCGGAGTGGTGGACAAAACCGATCGCGCACTAACCGGGCGAATTCTATGGGCCAACCTGCACCTGCTGTTCTGGCTGTCCCTTTTCCCCTTCCCCGCTGCGCCTTCGGCATTTTGGGTGTAATTCTGCTGATGGCGGCAATATCGTACTGGATGCTGCAACGCATCATCATTGTGTCGCAGGGCGGGGAATCCCTTCTGGAAAAGGCCATTGGTAGTGACTGGAAAGGAAAGATGTCGCCCCTGATCTACTTTCTTGCTATCCCCTCGGCGTTTTGGTCGCACTCGATTTCCCAGGCTATTTATGTATCGATCGCATTGATCCGGCTCGTTCCGGATCGGCGCATCGCGAAGGTTCTTACCGACAAAAGGGATTAACCGGCTTCCGTCCGGAAACTTCGCTTTTCCAATACGCACCATTCTCGCTCCGATTGTATTTGAAGGATATTTTATACATATGTGGTTGCAAAAGCCTGCAACTGATGTACGTTCGGAATTCTTCTTTTTACCGAGTCCATTTTAAAAACAAATACTTAGCTCAGCAAGCCAGCGGAATTTTGTTCATGGAACGAACATTGCTCAGGATGACTTCCGTGTCACATTAATTAAACCAATACGGAAGGATGCGTCCCATGAAAATGCCTGGCCGTGAGAACAGATATTTTGTCGTGTGCGCAACCACCCGAGAAGATCTTCTTCCAACGGCCTATTATGATCATTGTGGAGAGCTGGTCAGTGATGAAAAAGGTGCTGCGAAATTCAGCGAACTCGACATGGTTTTGAAATTTGTCGAAGATCACAGGATCAATCTCGGGGAGAGCAACCTTATAGGGGTGTCGTTTACAGGATAAAATCCATGCATTGGTTAGATTTCCTATCAGGTATGACTGTGGGTACTTTTGTCGGCGTGGTGCTATTGGGTCTTTGTCACCCTGCCGCACGGTCGAATGGTGCTGAAAAAACGGGAGAAGGCATGCCTGTGGACGTGCGCGTTATCCGATCGCATCCTGATTAATCCATTTGACCCTCTGATGCGTTTATATTGCCGGCCGGATGATCGGGGATTTCCCCCGGTGGAAGTGGCCTGCCCTCCATGTGTACAACTCGATTGCTTCTTAGACTATTTGGCACAGTTCCTCGAAAACCGCTATTTCGCTATCGCCGTGAGTCCCGCCGTATATCAAACCCGGCGCGCTGCCCACGTAGCAATGAGCCTCTTCCGACCACTCGACAATTTTTGCATACCTGACGCTGTCTTTCATTTGCTCAATTCCTCGGTTGATGGGGCAGGCGGGATGGCGTCAAATGTGGCACAAAAAACGCCATGCGCTTTCAATTTCCTATTGCAAGGGCTGCTCCTTTCTTCCTGCTACCCTTGACGAATACATACGATATATGCATATTAATACACATCCGGAATGCATATTTCGTGAGGAGACCCCAGTGAGAACGACCCTGAACATAGATGATACTCTGCTCCAAAAGGCGGCGGAGTTGACCGGCATCGAGGAGAAAACCTCCCTGGTCAGGCTGGGCCTCGAAGCTCTTATAGCGCGGGAAAGCTGCCTACGACTTGCCAGGCTGGCAGGCACTGAAAAGAAACTGCAAACGGTTCCTCGCAGGCGCCCTCGGGGAGAACTGAAATGATTCTCGTTGACACTTCGGTGTGGGTCTCCCATTTCCGCACGGGGGAAATCGGGCTCACGGAGTTGCTAAACGAAGGACGCGTTGTCTGCCATTCTTTCATTATCGGGGAGCTTGCGTGTGGAAACCTCAAGAATCGCTCCGGGATACTCTCTCTTTTTGGGGCACTGCCCATGGCGGTTGAGGCGGGGCATGAGGAGGTGATGGAGTTTATCGAAAGCCGGCGTCTCATGGGGAAGGGGTTGGGTTATGTTGACGCGCATTTGCTGGCCTCGGCCGTCCTGAGCGACATTCCCCTGTGGACTTTCGACAAAAGACTCATGGGGGCTGCTTCCAAATTGAACAAACGCTATCCTGCCTCTCATTCCTGAAAGATCCTGCGAGGGAGAAAAAATTATGTTCGTTGCCCGGGGAGCGCTGTGCACTCGAGATGCCCGGGCAACTGTTTCTCACTGGAAGAGGTCGATCGCAGAGTCGGACCAGGCGTGGCCTTCGGTTGACCACTCGCCCTCCGGGGCCGCAGGGGGGAATCCGGTGCGGCAGTACCCTCGTTTTCCGGCAAAATCAAAAATTGCGTGCGGATAACCGTTGATCAGAAAAACAACCTTCTGATTGTCGAGTGACCAGCCAATCACTGCACGTACCGGCTTGTCCCGGTCGTTGACGTTGGCGGCGTTGTAAATATGAACGGCATCCTGCAGAGGGGCGCCTTCCTCATTTGCGTCCAGTGCGTAAAAATAGCCCGTATCGCCGTCATCCTCAAATACAGCCGCAAAGGGGCCGGCAGGCGCCGGCCCCTCGAGGACAATTGGATTCCCGACGAGAAATTCCTGTTCGGCGACAACTTGTATGGCCACTATCCTGCCTCCACATGCCAGGCTGATCCGTTCCGAAGCGCGGGCATTTCTTCCCGCTTCCTGCTTCCAGGCAATCAGCCCTACTTTTCCATCGCGAGCTCGATCAGTCTGTCGAGAAGCTCCGGAAACCCCAGGCCCGCTTTGGCCGCGGCCTGCGGGAAAAGGCTCGTGGCCGTCATGCCGGGAATGGTGTTTGTCTCCAGCACGTAGAAATCGTCTCCGGAAAGAATCATGTCGGTGCGGCTGTAGCCTCTGCAGTGGAGCGCCTCGTGCGCGCATCGGGCAAATCCTTGAGCCTTGGCGGTAAGCTCGGGGGAGATGCGCGCAGGGCAGATTTCATTCGTTGCCCCGGGGGTGTATTTGGCCTCGTAGTCGAAGAATTCGTAGCGCTCGTCCGGGCAGATCTCGATCAGGGGAAGGGCGAGCAGGTCGTCGTTTCCCAGGACCCCGGCGGTGAGTTCTATTCCCTTTATGTATTTTTCGACCATGCAGCGCCGGTCGAAACCCCAGGCCTTTTGCAGCGCGTCTTCGAGCGCTTTTTGCTCCTTTACGATGGTCAGGCCTATGCTCGACCCTTCGTGTTCGGGCTTGATTACGACCGGAAGTCCCAGCCTTTCTGAAATCTCGGAGGCGGAAACCGGCGCCGATCTGTCCGCAACAATATGGGGGGCGGTGGGTAGTCCCGCCTCAACGTAGAGTTGTTTGCTCAGGATCTTGTTCATGGCGATGGCGCTCCCGAGCACTCCGCTGCCCTGATAGGGGATTCCCAGGGATTCGAGCAGTCCCTGAATCGTGCCGTCTTCCCCCATGCGCCCGTGCAGGATGATGAGGGCGACGTCGATTCCTGCCGCCTCTTTTGCCAGTTGCGGCAGGTCCGTTGCCGGATCGTAGCGGAGAATGTCGTAGCGGGATTTATCGAGCGACTGGAAAACCTGATCGCCGCTCGCAAGCGAAATGGCGCGTTCCGCCGATTTTCCCCCCGAAAGTAAGGCCACTGTCAGTTTTTTTCTCTCCATAACCTTCGACTCACTCCCTGATAGATTGTTACATGGTGATCCCCATGATCTCAGGGTCATGAGGCGCTATGGGCAGGTGGGAAAAAATCGTGCGTTCGAGCGCGAGGTAGAGATCGAGTTTCCCGCGCAGCATCACGGCCTGGGAGGCCGATTTGGCGTAGCGTTCGATCAGGTCTTCGTAGCGTTCCCGAACGGATACGACCCGATCATGTTTCACCCTCTTGTCCGCGTAGTTGACGATGAGCGATTCGGTAAGAGGACCCTCGGTTTGCGAACTATCCAGGTATATGTGTTCCCTCACGATGGCGGCGATGGGCGGGGCGACGATTCCCGCAAGCATCCGGGCGCCCAGTTCGGCATGATTTTCCCCCGTCTCCAGGCCCGTCATCTTTCCTATGTCGTGCAGGAGGGCGGCGGCTTCGACCATGCCCACATCGAGTCGGCAGCTGTTGCGGTTGAGCCCCGCGGCGATAAAGAGCGCCACCCGGGCCACCATTTGGCTGTGCCTGCGAATGTGTACCGGCATGGCGTGCTGCTCGAGCAGTTCGAAGCATTCGTCACGGGATGGAAGAAGCATCATTTTCAATTTTCCCGGAGATAGTAGCCGGAGCATCCGGCAGAATCGACTCTATTTGTACCCTAATCCCGCTAATTTTAAAATAATCAGTCCCAGAATATTGGCAAAAATACCAGCTACCACATCATCGAGCATGATCGCAATGCCTCCGGTCAGTTTCTTTTCCACCAGGCGGATCGGCCACGGTTTCCAGATGTCGAACACCCGGAAAAGCAAAGCCCCTGTAAAAATGGAGAGAAAGCCGATGGGATGTCCCACCATGGCGAAAAGATACCCGCACAGTTCGTCGAGTACCACCTGCTGCGGGTCCGTTATGCCCAATTGCCTTTCGGCCTCCCGGCACACAAAGGAGCCGGCAAAGAGCAGGGCGAAGGCGAGGGCCGCCTGAATCTGCCAGGAAAAATGTCCCACGAGCAGAAAACAGGGGATGCCTGCCAAAAGAGTCGCCACGGTGCCCGGGGCCACCGGCGAACTTCCCAAGGGATAAAGGGAAGCCAGTCTGGAATAGAGTACGGAATTTTTATCCATGGAATCGCGGCTCAGGTCAACTCGATGATTCGTATTTCGATCTCCCCCGTGCATTCGGCCAGGATTTGAGAAAGCCTGTCGGCGGGGATCAGCTGTCTGGGGCTATCGGGTGTAAGTGTTGCGGCGCAACGGCCGCAGATGCGGATCTCTATAGCGAACCGGGGAGGTTTGTATTCGAAACAGGCAAAATCGCCTGCTTCGGAGCTTGAAAATTCGATATAGACGGGGTTTCCCCTGTCGGTTGTGAAAAATCCCTGCCCCTCTTCGGGAAAGGAACTCACGAAGGATTTTTTCGTCACCTGGAAACCCTGCTGCGGTTCGGCAGCCATGTCCAGGTCCTGGTAGTTTTCCTTGCGCCGGCGGGCAAAGCCCCGCAAAGACAGGGCGACCGGGGGCTTTATCCACACACCGAAACGCTCGGCGACGTCCGGATAAATTCTCAGGACATTTTCCAGATCGGCCTGCAGATCGGAGGGAAGTTGAAACATGATGTCCTGGAAATTGGACAGGAGCGGTTCCAGAATCTGTTGCACCACATCGGCGGGGACTTTCCCCAAAAGCATCTGCTGCCGGAAACCGGAGAAAAGAAGGTCCGGAAATTTTTCAAACAATTTTTCGGGATTCACTAAAAACCTCCGATTCGTCCCGGTTTTTTCTACCTGCAAAACATAATCAGTATCTGTTCCAGAATCGATCTTCTGTGATCGGCTAAAAGGCACCTGTTGACATGGTCTATCCGGTTATCCATGTTGAACTGGCGCTTTAGCTTTTCGGCGAATTCCTTTCTGTCTTCCCCCTGGAGCCAGCCGAAAAGCGTTCGTTCCCATTTGCCTTCCTCGAACCCGGGACGCCTGGATTCTTCGTCGATGATGGTCCCACCGATGGAGTGATCCAGCAATTCCCTGAACTTGCCTCGAAAGTACTCCAGTCCCTTCGAGCAAACCGTCTTTTCGGTCAGAACGATCTCGATGGCCAGGTAGATAAACCAGATCATGGAGCGCAACCGCATCGTCCGGTCCTGGTCCGGGCGCATCTCGGGCTTTGCCCGGGAAAACATCTGCAGAAAGCAGAGCAGATCTTTTTCATCCGCCGCTTTTGCACGATGGAAAAGGCACTGAATGAGAATCTTGAGTGCCTCGCTTTGATGCGGAATGAGTATGTCGTCGCGATCCTCCAGACATTGGACGCCGTAGGAATCCTCCAGGATAATCTCCACGGTTTCCGGGTCCCGAAAAATCGTAAAATGCTCGGAGGTGATTTTGCCCCCCATACGTTCGAGAGCGAAATCTATGAGAAACAGGCGCACCGCATCGTGAATGTTGCCGCCTTTGGGGACTCCCCGCTCCGTCATGTCCAAAAGCTTTTCCACCAGGACATCGCGGTCGTTTCTCAGGATTTCGGCCATCGGCGCAAAAGAGGGCACGGAGGACCAGACGAATATGTGGTTGTCTATGGTCGCATTTATGCTGGTAATGCGATTGGACATAAACATGCTCACGTATTTGGTCAAATGCCGGAAAATACACGCATCTCTACGAGACCGGGATTGGTCGAAAAAAGCTTTATCTTGTCATCACTTATATAGCAATCCCTAAAACAGAGGCAAGAAATATTCTCGTTATTTACCGAGAGCCTCCGGGGCCGGTTTATAGGATTGTTCCAGTTCGAGGGCTTCGGCAACGGGCTTGAAAGTGACCCATCCGTTGTAGGTATTGAGGCCCTTCAGGAGCGCCGGTTCCCCGAGGCATGCCTTTTCCACCCCCAGGTTGGCCAGGCGCAGACCGAACTTGCCCGTGCGGTTGTTGAGGGCGAAGGTCGAGGTTCGGGCATAGGCCCCGGGCATGTTGGCCACGCAATAATGCACTACCCCGTCCACCACATAGATCGGGTCGAGGTGCGTGGTGGGCCGGGAGGTCTCCACACAGCCCCCCTGATCGATCGCCACATCCACGATGACCGAGCCGGGCTTCATGATGCGCAGGTGATCGCGCCGGATCACTTTGGGCGCCCTGGCCCCGGTCACCAGCACCGCGCCGATCACTATGTCGGCCTCCCGCAAACCCTTGTCGAGCGTGTAGGCGTCGGCGTAGATCGGCGAAACGTTTGCCGGCATGATGTTGCCGAGGTGTTCGAGGGTGTCCGGGTTGATGTCCAGAAGTGTCACTCTGGCGCCAAACCCCGCGGCGACCTTGGCGGCGTTGCTCCCCACCGTGCCGCCACCGATGATGAGAACATTAGCGGGGGCCACCCCGGGGACGCCGGTGGGCAGAAAACCTCTGCCGCCGAAGGTTTTTCCGAGATAGAACGCTCCCATGAGCGGCGCCATCCGCCCGGCGACCTCACTCATCGGCTTCAGAAGAGGCAGTGAACCGTCCTGCTCCTGGACCGTCTCATAGGCAAGGGCCGAGACTTTCTTTTCCAGGCACGCCAGGGCAAGGTCCCTGTTGGCTGCGAAGTGGAAATAGGTGTAGATGAGCTGGCCCGGCTGCATGAGATCGTACTCCTGGGCAAGCGGTTCCTTCACCTTGACGATCATCTGCGAGCCTTCCCAGATCTCACGCGCCGTCGGGCAAATACGCGCTCCGGCGTGCTCGTAATCCTCATCAAAGATTCCCGACCCCAGGCCCGCGCCTTTTTCCACGCTCACCTCGTGGCCCTTTTCCACGTAGGCCCGTATCGCCGCGGGAATGAGACCCACGCGGAACTCCTGGCTCTTGATTTCCTTCGGACAGCCGATTTGCATCGTCAAAACCTCCTCGTGTGAAGACGGTATTTTACCCGGTAGAGTGTCCGTTCGAAAACCTGGATCGCGTCGGGCGATTCGAACCCAAGTCCCCCTTTGGAAAAGGGGGATTTAGGGGGATTTTGCAAGTGAATCAGCCATACACTCCCTTGAAATCCCCCCTGGCCCCCCTTTGAAAAAAGGGGGGAATCCGGTCCAGTCCCCACCCCAGGTCGGGTTTCCGGATGGACATTGCTATATATGTGCATGAACTATTTACACACTATACCTGCGGAGTAGTCGCCAGGGAACAACTTTTTCGGTCCGGCTTTGCTCGCTGCCAATTCTGAAATCGCTATGGCCCCGCCGCCGCCAAAGGCAGCGGCGCCTCGGCCTGGCGACCCGGCTGCGGCGGCCCGCCGCCGCAAACGCCATTGACCTGTATCGGTAAAGCTGCTATAAACCATTTTTTTTTAACCCGTCCAACCTCCTTGCTCCTTCGACTCGGAGGGGGCTAACTAACCCGAGAGGAGATCCAATGCGGAAGTACGAAACTTTTTTCATTGTCGACCCTGAACTGCCCGAGGAAGCTAATTCGGTGCTGGATGCCAAGATCCAGACGATCGTGACTTCCAACGGCGGAGAGGTCCTCACCTACGTCCCGTGGGGGAAAAGAAAGCTTGCCTATGCGATCGGCAAGCGCACCCGCGGTCTCTACGTGCTGATGGAATACTGCGGTGGGCCTCAGCTCGTTGCCGAGCTCGAACGAAACCTGCGCATCGATGAACGGATTCTCAAGTTCATAACGGTTCTGCTCGAGGAGCGCTTCGATCCGGAAAAGGAAAGGGAGCGCAAAGCGGCCCAAGCGGCAGCTCCGTTCTCCGAAGAAGAGGAGTCCTCCGAAAAATCTTCGGCCGAAGAGTCTGAAGATGGCGATGAGGAAGCCTTCGAGGAAGAGAGCCAAGAAGAGGAATAGTCTCCAAAACCTTTACGATATGGAAAGAGAGCCGAACTATGATGAACGTCAGGCGCAAGAGGCGCACCTTCGCACGGCGAAAAATCTGCCGATTCTGTGTGGATTCCGATCTCAAGATCGATTATAAAGATTCGAAAACCTTGCGTTATTTCGTGACGGAACGCGGTAAGATCGTCCCGCGCAGAATTTCGGGCAACTGCGCAAAGCATCAACGAGAGCTGACCCTTGCGATCAAAAGAGCGCGTCAGATCGCGCTTCTGCCCTACACCGTCACTCACATGCTGTAGTGAGCTGAGTTGCTGCCGGAAATGAACGATATTCAGCAAGATATGCCTGTCCTGCGGCCGGGCGGGGACGCAAAGGAATTTTTTTTGCTGGTCGTATTATCGATTGGCCTTTTCCTTTCCATCCTGTTCGTGCCGCTGGCGGGATTTTTTTTCTCGGTGTTGACGCCCGCGCCCACAGCGGTCGCGCTCGTGCGAAAGGGCACTCCCCGGGGCTGGATTGTTCCGGGTTGCTCCGCGACCCTGGGCGCTGTGATCCTTCTGGCGTTGGGGCTGCCTGAGAGTGTGCCTTATCTGTTTGCCCTGATCGGCATGGGCGCCGTTATCGGGTACGGTTTTGCGCGCGGCTGGTCGGTGGCAAAGCTCGTCGGGCTTTCGAGCCTTGTGGTGGTCGGGATAGCAGCGCTTCTCGCTCTCGTTGCCTATTTTCAGACTAGGGGGCAGATGGTCCACCTGATCGAACAGGACCTGCGAAACGTCATTGCCGCGGCTTTGAAACAGCTGGGCAAGTCCAGTCCCGCTGTGAGCCCGGAGACCCAAAAGGGCCTGCTCGATATGGTGCCGCTGGTGGTCAGGATCATGCCGGGGATACTCATCTCCTGCACGCTCGCCATCTCCTGGGCCAATTTGCTCGTCTGCCGCAAGTACTGCCGGCAGGCGGAGGGGCAGGCGCCCGAAGTCGAAAAACTCTCCCTGTGGAAGAGCCCGGAGCATCTTGTCTGGCTTGCGATCGCCGGAGGCCTGATGCTTCTTTTGCCGCTCAAGGGTCTGGACCTGCTCGGGATAAATGTCGTCCTCGTCATGGGAACGATCTATTTTTTTCAGGGCCTTGCCATAGTGGCCTTCTATTTTGAAAAATGGAGAGTGCCCCTCTTTGTCAAAGGTTTTGTGTACGCGGTGTTTTTCTTGCAAAGAATAGCGTCCATGGCCGTTGCGGCCCTCGGACTCTTTGACGTTTGGTTCGATTTTCGAAAGCTTAACAGGCAGGCTTGAGGCGCCCCGCTGATCCGGTTGCTTCCGCTTCTGCTTATGGGTAAGATAAATGGGCCTTGCGGCTCATCCAGGAGGAGTCCTTAGATGAAAGTGATTTTGACCGAAGCCGTCGAATCGGTCGGGCAAATCGGCGATCTGGTGAATGTCGCGCCCGGATATGCCCGAAATTACCTTTTCCCCCAAAAACTGGCCATGGAAGCTACCGGCAAAAACGTTCGGGAGCTTGAGCACCAAAAGCGCCTTCTTGCGCAGAAGCGCGAAAAGCATCGCCAGGAGATGCTCTCGTACGCCGAAAAACTCAATGGAGTGACCGTTTCGATGCGCCGCAAGGTGGCCGAGGAAGACAAGCTCTACGGCTCGGTGAGCACGGTGGATATCGGCAAGGCGCTGGAAGAGCAGGGGCTCGATGTGGATCGCAGACACATCGTGCTCGAGCAGCCCATAAAGCAGCTGGGCGAATATGACGTGGTTGTTCGGGTCGGCGCCCAGGTGAGCGCAACCATTCGCGTGGTGATTGAAAAAGAAGAGTAATGTATGGAGGAGCTGTCAGCCGAACTCCGGAAAATTCCTCCCCAGCAGATCGAGGCAGAGCAATCGCTGCTGGGGGGAATTATGGTGGACAGCTCCGGCCTGCCCGCGGCCCTCGAGGTCCTGAAGGGCGACGAATTCTACAAGGAATCCCACCGCGTTATCTTTACAGCGATCCAGGATCTTTTTGAACGAAACGAGCCGATCGACATCCTCACGGTAACGAACCTGCTCGACCAGCGAAAACAGCTCGAAGGTGTAGGCGGCGCCTCCTATATCGCCGCCCTGACCGATACGATGCCGACCGCGGCAAATGTGGGCGCATACGCCAAAATCATCGGCGAAAAGGCGGTGCTTCGCAGGCTCATTCAGTCGGCAAACGAGATCATCGCCTCCGCCTACGGCGGGGGGAAAAGCTCCGAAGAGGTCCTCGATACCGCCGAATCCGCCATCTTTAAGGTCGCCGAACGCAGGATCCGCAATTCTTACTTTCCGCTCAAAGAAGTCATCAAGAAAAATATAGAGGCTATCGAGCGCTATCAGGAGTACCGGGAATCGGTGACGGGGGTCCCGAGCGGCTACAGGGACCTCGATAAGCTCACCGCCGGTTTCCAAAAATCGGACCTCATCATAATCGCCGCCCGGCCCAGCATGGGAAAGACCGCGTTTGCCCTGAATATCGCCAGAAACGCCGCGATGGATAATGGCGTGCCGGTTGGGATTTTCTCCCTGGAAATGAGCAAAGAGCAGCTGGCGATGCGTCTTCTGTGTGCGGAGGCACGAGTGGATTCCCACAAGATCCGTTCGGGATTTCTCAGCAGGCAGGAATGCGGCAAGCTTCTCCAGGCCGCCGGCCTTTACATGGATGTGCCGATTTACATCGACGACACTCCCTCCATTTCTCCTCTGGAGCTTCGGGCCAAGGCGCGCAGAATGATGTCCGACCAGGGACTGGGCATGGTCCTGGTCGATTACCTGCAGCTCATGCGGGGACGAGAAACTTCCGAGAGAAGAGAGCAGGAGATCTCCGACATTTCCCGGTCGCTAAAAGGCCTTGCCAAGGAATTGGACATCCCGGTGATCGCCCTCTCCCAGCTCAATCGAAAGGTCGAGGAGCGAACCGACAAAAGGCCGCTTCTAAGCGATCTTCGCGAATCGGGGGCAATCGAGCAGGATGCGGACGTGATCGCTTTCATCTATCGCGATGAGGCCTACACCAAGCAGGCGTGCAAGGAGCCGGGGGTGGCCGAGATCATCATCGGAAAGCAAAGAAACGGGCCTTCGGGCGAAACCGTAAAGCTCGCGTATATAAACACCTATACGCGCTTTGAAAACCTGGCGGTAGCCGAGTAACTTGCCACGGAGGAAAGCCTACGAAAGTCCTTGGAAACCTGACCGGTTTAAAGCCCGGTATTCGTCGGCGCCTCGAAGGGCTTAGCCGGCGAAAAGTTCCCGCGCGCCAGGTGATTTCTCCCGAGCTCTCCCGAGACCTCGCACACCTTTCCTTTGAATCCGGACGTCAGATAGGGCTTCTTCTCGGGCGGGACGGCGGAGTCGAAAGCGTGCTCGTCGGCGGTCCGCGCTCTCTCTACATACCTGATCTTCCCAAGAGCCGGGGGGCAAGAAAGCGGCTGCGCGGCCTTCGGCTCGTACACACGCATCTGGAATCCGAGCCGCTTTCCCAGGACGACCTGATGGACCTGGTGTTCCTCAGACTCGACTGCGTGGGGGCGGTTCAGGTAGATACCCACGGCGGGGCGACCCAGCTCGAAGTCGCCCACATCCTTCCCACGGCTCAAGGCGGACACAGCGGTTGGGAAGTGCTCCCGCCCATGCCGTGTCACGATCCCGATCTCGATTTTCTCTCTCTTGTCCGGTCGATCGAAGACCAACTGGAGGGAAACCGCCCTGTTTTGCCGGCAGGGAAAGACGCTGCGGAAAGGGCCATACTGGTGAGCGTCACCGACTCCGACCGGGAGACGGCGAACCTCTCCATGCTGGAGTTGGTCGAACTTGCGCGGGCAGGGGGCATCGTTGCCGCCGATACGGTCATCCAGCGGCAGCGCCAGAGAAACCCCAAATATTTCATAGGCAAAGGCAAGCTTGGCGAGATCGTCCTGCGGGCCCTCCAGTGCGGGGTGGATCTGCTCATCTTCGACCAGGAACTCAATCCTTCCCAGGTGCGCGCGATTACCGACACAACCGAGTTGCGCGTCGTCGACAGGACTCAGCTCATACTCGATATCTTCGCCCAGCGGGCACAGAGTCGGGAAGGTAAGATCCAGGTCGAGATGGCGCAGTTGAAATACCTTCTGCCGAGGCTCGGGGTAAAGGACGACGCTCTATCGAGGTTGACCGGAGGCATCGGAACGAGGGGGCCCGGAGAGACGACCCTCGAAATAAACCGGCGCCGTATCAAGGACCGCATCGCACAACTCGAAGACGCCTTAAGAAAGCTTGGCAAAAGGCGAGAACTCAGGCGCACGAAAAGGACGAGAAAAGAGATCCCGGTCATCTCCATCGTGGGCTACACGAACGCGGGAAAATCAACCCTTCTCAATGCCCTCACGCACAGCTCGGTATTCGTTGAAGACAAGCTTTTCGCAACCCTTGACCCCGTCAGCCGCAGACTGCGGTTTCCCAAAGACTTCGAGGTCATCATCACCGATACGGTCGGGTTCATAAGAGATTTGCCCAAAGACCTGGTGGAAGCCTTCTCGGCCACTCTCGAAGAATTACAGGAGGCAGATCTTCTGCTCCATGTCGTCGATATCGGCAACGCGCAGTTTGAAGAGCAGATCTCCGCTGTGGAAAAGACGCTCACGCAGCTCGAGCTTCACCGGAAGCCGACGATTCTGGTTTTCAACAAGATCGACATGGTCGAAGCCGATTTCGTAGAGCGAAAAACCCGAAGGTATGGCGGTATAGGAGTATCAGCGGTAAATCCGCATACACTGCACCCTCTCATCTCCGCCATGGAGGAGCGCATCGCAGATTTTCTGGAAAGAGAAGTAGGCGCGGTGCAAGCGCCCGGCACCTGACAACCGCCCCCTCCCGCTGCTTTCCTTTACTCCTGTTTTTTTGCTTTTTCTCCCAGAATCTTTTTCGCTGCGGCAATGTCTTTTTCGATCTGCGCGACCAGTTCGGCCGGACCGGAAAAGCGCTTCTCGTCTCGAAGCCGATCGATGAACCGGACCACGATGGTTTTTCCGTAGATGTCCTGGTTGAAGTCGAAAAGATGGGTTTCGAGGGACAGGTCGTTGACTCCGAATGTGGGGTTATACCCCAGGTTGGCCGCTCCCCCGTACGTCTTTCCTTCCACTTCGGCTTCGATCACATAGACCCCCGTCGGAGGGGAGGCCATGGGCGGCATCCGGATGTTTGCGGTCGGAAATCCGAGGGTAACCCCCCTTTTCTGGCCGGTAATGACTTCGCCGCTTACTTCGAAGTAACGTCCCAGAAGCGCATTGGCGTCCCTGATTTTCCCGCCGGCGATCATCTGGCGGATGGCGGTGCTGCTCACCACGGTATCGCGCACACGAATCCCCGTCACGGTATCGACCGCAAAGCCGTATTCGCTCCCGAGTTGCCGCAGAAAAGCAATATCGCCCTCGCGGCCCTGTCCGAAACGATAGTCGTAGCCCACAACGATCGCTTTTGCGCCGATGTTTTCGACCAGAACGATCTGGACAAACTCACGGGCCGACATGCGCGAGAAAATATGACTGAAGGGGATTACAATGGTTGCATCGATGCCGCAGGCCGCGATGAGGTCCATCTTCAGCCTATGGCTGGTTATGAAGGCCGGGGCGTTTTGGGGAGAGAGCACCTCGATGGGGTGAGGGTCGAAGGTTACGACCGCCGACTGGCCCCCGAGCTTCTGCGCCCACTCTTTTACCTTTTCAAACAGGGCCTGGTGGCCCTTATGTACTCCATCGAAGTTGCCGATCGTGATGGCCGGGTTGTGGAGCTTGCCCCGGACGGCCTGGATTCCGTGAAACACCTGCATAAGATTAACCGCATCCTTTGGAAAGTAATGGAAACGCCTTGACAGGCAAAGACTTTTAGAATACGATAGCCTCATTGTTTTTACAAGAGAAGCTTTGCCGAAGTGGCGGAACTGGTAGACGCGCTAGGTTCAGGGTCTAGTGGCCGTACGGCTGTCGGGGTTCGAGTCCCCGCTTCGGCACTCAAGACAGGATAAGGGATTCCGGGTAAAACCGGGGCCCTTTTTTTATTGGTTTTTACCTCTTGGTGAAGACTTTGGTCAAGATTTGACAGAAGGGTGCTCATCTGGTCAACTGCCTGCCGCCTGTCGTGGTGGTCGATGGTGTTATGCCTGGCGAACATCTCCCTGGTGGAATGGCCGGTTATTTCCATAATAACCGATTTCCGGCACCCCCTCCTTCCGCACTGGCTTTCTTGGCGGCCCCTACCTGCCGATCGATATAGGGGTCGGAATAGCACGCGCTTCTTTGTTTCGCCTAAAAGTTCTCGATCTACGAAGGTCTGATCATTGTAGCCGCACTCGCCACTTGTATGAAAGGGACGGTCGGGCACATGTTCGCTAGAGGCTCACGCCGATTTTTGAAAAACGCTTTCGTTGTCCTTACCTGGATTCCCCTGGCCGGATGCATGGTGGGTCCCAATTTTCGACCGCCTCCGGCTCCCACCGTCAAAAGCTACACCGAAAGACCGATTGCGCAAAAAACCGCCTCGGCCCCCGGCAAGGGCGGCGCGTCGCAGCACCTGGTGGCCGGTGAAGATATCCCCGGTCAGTGGTGGAGGCTGTTTCACTCCAAAACGCTCGACGCGCTCGTTCGGCGGGCGATCGCGGAAAACCCGACCATTGCGGCTTCGCAGGCCGCTCTTCGCCAGGCCAGGGAAAATCTGAACGCCAGGACCGCTTCGGTGTTTTTTCCTGGCGTAGATGGAAATTTCTCAGCCACCCGCCAGAAAATCACCGGCGCGACCTCCGGCTTGCCAAACCTTGGCAGCACCACCTACACCCTCTACAACGCCTCGGTAAACGTCTCCTATGTCTTCGACCTTTTCGGGGGCGAAAGGCGGGAACTCGAAGCCCTGCGGGCGCAGGTCGACTATCAGCGGTTTTTGCTCGAAGGCGTCCACCTCACCCTCACTGCCAACGTGGTCACGGCGGCCATACAGGAGGCCTCGCTACGGGCGCAGGTGCGGGCGATCGAACAGATCGTGGCCACGCAGGAAAAAGAACTGCAGATGGTGCGACGCCGGTTTGCCCTGGGCGGGTCGGCCCGCTCCGATGTCCTGGCCCAGCGGGCGCAGCTTGCCCAGACCAAAGCGACCCTGCCCCCGCTCGAAAAGGCGCTCGCCCAGACTCGCGACCAACTCGCGGTCCTTAGCGGCCGGTTCCCCGGCAAAGCCTCCCTTCCCGAGTTCCGGCTGGAAGACCTGCACCTTCCCCGCGAACTGCCGGTGAGCGTCCCCTCTTCTCTCGTGCGCCTTCGTCCCGATATCCGCGCCTCCGAAGCACTGCTGCACGCGGCCGGCGCCAATATCGGCGTGGCCACCGCCAACCTCTATCCGCAGATCTCGCTTACCGCCGGCATTGGCACCAACGCGATCAGAATCGAGGATCTCTTTTCGCCCGGCGCATCCATCTGGAACCTGGGAATGGGCATCGCTCAGCCGATCTTCCACGGGGGAGAGCTTCTGGCCAAACGGCGCGCGGCAATCGTCGCCTACGACCGGACATTCGCCCAATACCGGGAAACCGTGCTGCTGGCGTTCCAGAATGTGGCCGACGTGCTCGAAGCCCTGCAGACCGATGCCCGCACGCTCCGGGCGCAGGCCGAAGCCGAAGCGGTCGCCCGCGCCTCGCTCGATCTGACCGAAAAGCAGTTCCAGATCGGCGCCGCGAGCTATTTGACCCTGCTAAACGCCCAGCGCCAGCACCAACTCGCGCTCATCGGACTGGTCCAGGCCCAGGCCACCCGCTTTGCCGATACGGCCGCTCTTTTCCAGGCGCTTGGCAAGGGCTGGTGGGGAAACGGAGGGAAGTGCCCGGTCAGTGGTGTTGACTCAGGGATCGACACCGCTGAAAGACCGGAGGTAAACAGTTCGTCCACAAAATCGACATCCCGGGAGCCGTAACGATATGAAGAAGCGCTTTTTTATCACTTTGTCCGTCCTGGCCTTCATAGTCGCGATTCTTGCCGCGATCAAAACCCTTCAGATCAAAACCATGATCGACCAGGGCAAAAAGTTCGCTTCGCCTCCCGAAACGGTGACCACGGCTACAGTAAAATCCGATACCTGGAATAACGAACTGACCGCGGTGGGTTCGCTTGCCCCTGTCCAGGGTGTCACGGTATCCGCCGAACTCGACGGCAAGGTGGTAAAGATAGCCTTCCAGGCGGGCCACACGGTCAAGAAGGGCGATCTTCTGGTCTGCCAGGACACCGCTTCGGAAGAAGCACAGCTTGCCGGCGCCGAAGCCCAGGTGCGGATCGCCAGGGCCGATCTTTTGCGCGCCGCAAGGATGCTGCCCGACAAGATCATCTCCCAGGCCGACTACGACAAGGCCAAAGCCACCTATGACCAGGCGGTCTCCCAGGCGCAAAACATCCGGGCCGTCATTGCCAAAAAGACCATTCGCGCCCCGTTTAGCGGCCGCCTCGGCATCCGCCAGGTAAACCTCGGCCAGATGCTGAAGCAGGGAGACCCAATCGTGACTCTGGACTCTCTCGATCCGATCTACGTCAATTTCAGCCTTCCCCAGCAGCAGGTGGAGCTGCTGCAGCGCGGGCTGCCGGTGCGCGTGGTCTGTGACTCCTTCCCCTGCGATCCGGCGGCCGGCAAAATCACCGCCATGGAGCCTGAGGTGGACAGTAAAACTCGAAACATAAAGGTCCAGGCCACCCTGCCCAATAAAAACGAGCGGTTCCATCCCGGGATGTTCGTCACCGTCGCAGTCGAGCTTCCCACGCGGCAAAAGTCGCTGATCATTCCCTCGACGGCCGTCCTGTATGCCCCCTACGGCGACTCGGTGTTTGTCGTTTCCGACGCAAAGGACGGCAAACCAAAGACCGTGCGCCAGCAGTTCGTGCGGTTGGGGCGTAAGACAGGGGATTTTGTCGCGGTAAACAGCGGGCTGCGGGAAGACGAAACGGTAGTGAGCACCGGCGCCTTCAAATTACACAACGGCCAGACGGTGGTAGTCAGCAACAAGCTCTCGCCCGACTTCAAGCTGGCCCCGACCCCGGAGAACAACTGAGATGAAGTTCACCGACCTTTTCATTCGCCGTCCGGTGCTTGCAATCGTCATCAACCTGGTGATCATCATCGCCGGACTGCAGGCGGTGCGCTCGCTCAGCGTGCGGCAATACCCCAAGAGCGAAAATACCGTGATTACGGTCACGACCGTCTATGTGGGGGCGAGCGCGGATCTTGTGCGCGGTTTTGTGACCACACCGCTCGAGCGCTCGATCGCGGCCGCCGACGGCATCGACTATATCGAGTCGCAGAGCACCCTGGGGCTGTCCACGATCAAGGTGTACCTCAAGCTCAACTACGACCCGACCAAGGCGCTTGCCGAGATAAGCTCCAAAGTGGACCAGGTGCGCCAGGATCTCCCCTCGGAAGCCGAAATCCCGGTGATCAACATCGAGTCGGCCGACAGCCAGGAGGCCTCGGCCTATCTCAGCTTTTCCTCCAAGCTCCTCAAGCAGAATGAAATCACCGATTACCTCGTGCGGGTCGTCCAGCCCCGGCTGGCGGCGATCCCCGGCGTGCAGCGGGCCGACGTCCTGGGGGCGCGCACCTTCGCCATGCGCATCTGGCTAAACCCCGACAAGATGGCGGCCCTTAGCGTCAGCCCCAGCGAAGTGCGCACCGCTCTTGCCGCCAACAACTTCCTCGCCGCGCTGGGCCGCAGCAAGGGTTCCTACATCCAGGTGAACCTCACGGCCAACACCAACCTCAGCTCCGCGGAACAATTCCGCCGGCTCGTAGTGCGCGAGCAAAACGGGACCATCGTGCGGTTGGGCGACATCGCACAAGTCGAACTGGGGGCAGAGGACTACGACACCAATGTCCATTTTAACGGGCAAGTTGCGGTTTTCATCGGCATCTGGCCACTTCCCAACGCCAACACCCTCGACGTGATAAAGGCTGTGCGGGCCGAGATGGTCTCCATCCAGCGCGAACTGCCAAGCGGCCTCAAAGCCCGTGTCGCCTACGACGCCACCGACTACATCTCCAGCTCTATCCGCGAGGTGCTCCACACCCTGGGCGAGACCCTGATTATCGTCATGATCGTCATCTTCCTGTTTTTGGGGTCTTTCCGCTCCGTGCTGGTCCCGATCGTGGCGATTCCCGTCTCGCTGATCGGCGGGGTGTTCCTCATGGAGGCCTTCGGCTTCACGGTAAATCTTCTCACGCTTCTGGCGATTGTTCTTTCGGTCGGTCTGGTCGTCGATGACGCCATCGTGGTGGTGGAAAATGTCGAACGACACCTTTCGGAGGGCAAATCGGCTCTGGATGCCGCCCTTTTGGGCGCTCGCGAGCTCGTGGGCCCGATCATCGCCATGACCATCACCCTTGCCGCCGTCTATGTTCCGATCGGGCTGCAGGGAGGCCTGACCGGCTCGCTCTTCCGCGAATTCGCCTTTACCCTGGCCGGGGCGGTCGCCATTTCAGGCATCGTCGCCCTTACGCTTTCCCCCTTCATGTCGTCGCGGCTTCTCAAATCCGGGGATTCGGAAAAGGGGTTCGCCGGAAAGATTTCCCACCTTATGAACCGCCTCAAAAGCGGCTACGGGCGCGCCGTCACCTGGACCCTGTCCAACCGGCCCTCGGTTTACGCGGTCTGGGTGATCATCGCGGTCCTCACGGTTCCCATGTTCATCATGTCTCCTAAGGAGCTCGCGCCCACGGAGGACCAGGGAGTCATCTTCGGGGTCGTCGATGCGGCCGCCAATTCGACCATCGAGCAAAACACCCACTTTGCGGCCGCCGCCGACAAGATCTTCCGCAGCGAACCGGAAACCGACTTCACTTTCCAGGTTATACAGCCCAACTCGGGCTTCGCGGGCATGGTGGTCAAACCGTGGGACGAACGGAAGCGCAGCATTTTCCAGATCATGCCCGATGTGCAGAGAAAGATCCAGGCCCTGCCCGGCATTCAGCTCTACCCCGTGCTCCCACCCGCGCTCCCCGGAGGCGGGCAGTTCCCCGTCGAAATCGTGCTTGCCTCCACGGCGCCCACCCGGCAGATCCTCACCTTCGCGCAGGAACTGCAGAAAAAAGCCGCCGCGAGCGGCATGTTCGTCTTCCCGCCGATGATCGATGTCAAGGTCGACCAGCCGCAAACCGAATTCGTGATAGACAAGGACAAGGTAGGGGCACTGGGGCTGAGTCTCGGGCAAATCGGAAACGATCTTGGCGGGATGATAGGCGGCAACTACGTAAACCGCTTCGATATTTCGGGGCGCAGCTACAAGGTCATTCCGCAGATTCAGCGTATCGATCGGCTAAACCCCAACCAGCTCAACGATATTTACGTGACCGGCCCCGGCGGCCGGCTGATCGAGCTGAGCACTATCGCGACCCTGCGCGATACGGTCGTTCCCCGGTCTTTAAACCGCTACCAGCAGCTAAACGCCGTGAAGCTGAGCGGCATTCCGACCCGATCCCTGGGCGAGGCTTTGACCTACCTGGAATCGCAGGCCAAAAAGATACTTCCACAGGGCTATGTCATCGGCTACACGGGCGAATCACGCCAGTTGCGCAAGGAAGGCAACAAATTCCTCCCGGCCTTCTCGCTTGCCATCGTTCTCATCTTCCTGGTGCTGGCCGCCCAGTTCAACAGCTTCCGCGATCCGCTCGTGATCCTTGCCGGCTCGGTCCCGCTCGCCATGTTCGGAGCGCTTCTGTTTACCTTCCTCAAGATTCCCGATCCGCGCGTTCCGTTTTGGACCAACGGTTGGACCACCACGCTGAACATCTACTCCCAGGTGGGTCTGGTGACCCTGGTGGGACTGGTTTCCAAAAACGGCATCCTGATCGTGGAGTTCGCCAACAAGCTGCAGCTGGGCGGGCTCTCCAAGCTCGAAGCGGTGCGCGAGGCGGCTTCGACCAGGCTGCGGCCCATCCTCATGACAAGCGCCGCAACCATCGCCGGCCACTTCCCCCTCACCCTGGTCACCGGCCCGGGCGCGGCCGCCCGTAACTCCATAGGTCTCGTGCTGGTAGGCGGGATGTTCATCGGGACGCTCTTTACCCTGTTTGTCGTCCCCTCCGTCTACATGCTGGTCGCCCGCGACCACGGCGCCGGCCGGGGGTGATCGGGCGGCCCCCATGCGATTTTCTCAAAAAAGAACGATCGCCCGGCCTTTATCCAGGGTCAAACAGAAGAGCTTTTGATGGCATAGCCCATGTAGGATACTCTCAGGTCTTCGGATTCATGTAATGCGAAGACGCCGCTTAACTCCCGGTCCATCAGTTTTCCTTTTTTCAGAGCTCGTAAACATGCGAGCAGTGCCAGAGGATTCTTCCTCGAAGAAATGCCTCTCAGCTCCAGATTGGCGAGCTTGCAGCGGTTCATTAAAGCAATAAGTTCCGCCGGTTTGATGAACTTCTCCCAGACATGGACATTGGGTTCTGTCCAGTTGGTAAAGCTCCATTCCTGGCTGATTTTGATCAACGCAACTTTACTTAGCCAGGTTCGATTGACGGTGTCATAGCAGAATAGCCCTCCCGGTTTCAGCATGCGTGGTGCCCGGCTTAATTCAACATGAGATGGTGGTTAAACTTGAAAAAAGATAAGTGTTTCGCGCATACTGTTGTCTCCGCCGGTCTGATTGTGCTGCCCGCAAACGGTCAGACGGAGATGCCGTTAAACAGCCTATTGAAATCTTGAGCTAAATACTTTTCAAACTGAGGTTTGCAGTACTCGACAACTGTTCCCGTGGCCTTGTCCTTTTTCTTTCCGTTGAACCAAATGGCTCGTTTCCCTATATTTTGTCCATTTTTGTTCTGAACAGCTTCTTTTATGAATTCCTCAGAAGACATGATCCACATCGCGTCCATTCGCTCCGAATAGAAGATGAACCAATAATTTTCCCGCAGTTCGTGCGGGATTGCGGCGAAAAGAGCGGCAGCTCCGAATTGAACGTCTTTTAATCGGGCCTTGATCTGGACGGTGGTGAAGGTCCCATCGGGTCGCCGGACGACAGCATCAATGGCATCGTCATCGACCAGCGGGACGTACACATCGAGTCCGGCTTTCAGCATTTGGCCGATGATCCAGTATTCCATCCGCTTTCCGAATCCGGCAGAGTGTCTAAAAGAAGGGGACATACTCTTTATCCTTCCACTTCGTGCGCCTATACCGGTGGCTGGTTCTCCTTGGAATACTGCCATAATGCCCTATCCAACTCCCGCATGGAAGCAGTGTACTTGCAGGCCAGTTCCCGGCAGAACAGGGTGTATTCCCACCATGCGACTGGGTTGGGGATTTTTGCACGGAGGACGCAATAAACGCTATTTTGAATTTTTTCGCTTCGACGATTCAGGTTTGGATTTTTTAGATGCGGGCATGGGAGCTGCAGAGGTTGAGGGGTGGCTTTGGGCATTTGGATTTGGTAAGGAAGGTGAGCCCGGTTTCTCTGGCTTACTTTGCCTTCGCGTTCCTTGTAAAAATGCAGTGACTAGGGCGGCTAATCCTCCTGCACCCAAGAAACCGCCACCCCATTGCATCCCATGGTAGATGCAAACGGTTGCCCCGCCTATTGTAATTACTCCTAAGAAAAAGGCAGACAAAACACCCAAGAGGCTGTTTCTGGATTCTATGCGAAGCTCACTACTAAGAATCTGACGCTCAATCTCCCGGCGATGCTTTGATTCATCCTCCATTAAGGCGAAAAATCTTTGCGTGGCTCCCGGCATCAGCTCTTCAAACCCTCGCAAAATATTGGGATGCGGGAGATCACCCTTATAATCCTCTCGCACCTCAAGCCTGACCGCCCTATGGGTCAGTATCTGTTGTAATTCTTCCTCTGGGATGATTA
>JBMFWU010000084.1:0-22747 GCA_049964955.1 Syntrophobacteraceae bacterium | reverse complement strand
CCGCAGGAGATCCAAAACGCGGTTCGGAGCATAGGAGATGCCACATTCAATTTTTCTCGGCAGACGGGAGCAAGCCCCGAGTACTCCGATAATCAATTGTCGGGATATCTCAACAAGCTCTTTGGGACCGTCATCGAACGCCGATTGGCGGCAGGTGATGTGACAGGGGCGCAAAGGCTTTATGACGAAGGCACAGATCGCGATCTCATAACGGGTGAGGGCGCCGCCAGGCTGCAGGAAAGGCTGAAGCCCTATCAGCAATCACAGGAGGCAGCCAGGGCTTTCAGTGTGGCGACCGGAGGGCCGATTGCAACAAAGATTGCTCAGACGGCGCAGAACGCCGGGGTCGATCCCGGCGTAGCGCTTGGCATTTGGAGCGCGGAGGGAGGGGTTACGAACCCCGCACTTAAGAATCCAAAGTCGAGCGCTACCGGGATTTTCCAGTTCCTCGATTCGACGTGGGCCAATGCAGGCGGAGTCCCGGAAAACCGAATGGACGCGGACGAGCAGATATCCAGGGGCATTCAGTCCATTCGAGAGAATACCGAGCAGCTGCGAAAGGACCTGGGGCGCTCGCCTCTTCCCCGGGAAATCTACCTCGCCCATCAGCAGGGAGTAGAGGGGGCGGTAAACCTGCTTCGCGCCGATCCAAACGCGAAGGCGGCCGACATCGTCGGCGAAAAAGCGGTAACGCAGAATGGTGGAACCGCGGACAGTACGGCGGGGCAATTTCTGGCGACGGTCGCCGACATGTACCGGAGACATGCCGGAATGTACAACGCCGATGGGACCCCGAGCGCGCAGAACTATCAACGGAACTATGCCGCGGGACTTCAGGCGGTGACCGATCTTGCGGGAAAAGAACATCCGGAAGACCCTGCGGCGGTCGAGCGGTACAGGAATTTTTATATCCAGCAGGCCGGACAGTCGTTGGAGGTCGCCCGGATGATCGACCGGGCCAACAGGGAAACCCTGCGGCAGGGGCTGATCGGTCCGAACGGCGCCAAGTCATGGTCCGAATTCCTCTCCGATCCGAACCGCGCGCAGGCTTATACCGATTCTGTTCAAGAAGACCCGGACCTGTCGGGCCGGGTGGACAGCGTACTCTCGGCCAATGCGTCAGGGAATTGGGACCCGCCGGCGAGCGCGAAAAGCGGCGCCCTGTACGATGAACTCAAAGGAATGCAGATAACCGGCCGGGACAGTTTCGCAAATCTCGACCTCATGCGGTATTACGGCAGCGTACCGGCCGCTCAGTTCCAGGAGTTGCAAAACGCTCAGGCGCTCGTCCGAAACCAGGACCCCGCAGCTGCCCAAAACCAGGCCCGCCTTACACGAGCCCTGGTTTTTGCGAATCCGATCTTTGTGAAGGCGGGCATCGATCCCGATCCGACTTCCGCAAATTACAACATTGCCGTCGGCAGACTCGACTCAGCCCTCCGCCGGTGGTCGGCCAACAACAATAACAAACTGCCGGACGATAGCCAGATCGTCCAAGTAGCACAACAGATGATTTTTCCCGGGGGCGAGCCCGAAAAATCCGGGGGCACAGGAGGTTGGCTTCTGTCCGCGCTCTCACCGGATGAGGCCCAGGCGAAAGTTCCAGCTCCAGACGACAAAAATTCCGGCGAAAGCATCGGTGCAGGCACAAATATGGTACAATCCCGGGAAAGAGTCGACGAGGCTGCCGGGACGCAGCATCAGGCCTGGAATACCTCCTCTGATAGGGACACAATCGAACCGGGCGAGGCGAATGATAAGGAGATGATGCTTGCCGCTGCTGCTCGGGGCGTCTCGGAGAAGCAGGCCGAACCCAACGCGGGCCTTACGATAATCAAAGACGTCCCGTCAGGCGCCGTCACCTACCGCACAAACGATGGACAGGAATTTTTGGCTCCTGCGCAAGCCGATTGGAATGCAGTCTTTGAGGCAGGCAAGGCCAATGGTCTTAATCCTTTCGGAATCAGGCGAGCCGTCGGACACTTCGGCGAATTTGACTTCCAAAGAGATGGAAGCAAGAAAGTTTTCTATGATGATTATGTGCACGCTTCGAACTTCGCGGTTGGCGTCTTCATGAGAGGGGCCGGCTTTTCCCTTGCAGAAACAAAAGTTATCGGCCGTATGTATGCCGATCTTAAATCAACCAATCCTCATAAGGAGGAGCAGTCTGAGTGGTGGATTCGCGGGTGGATGGCTGCGAATTTCGGGAAATTTCCAACAAAATTACAGTAGAAAACATTCGGATGGCAAACATGCCGCCCGGACTGCAGGGGACGTTTACGATGAAACGATGGACATGCTTCTATGTGTGGGCACGGCGGTTGATCGGCATAGGGATTATGATCGTGGCGATCCTGCTGGCGGCGCTGTATTTCGTCGTATGGTGGCACGCAAACAGCGATTGCGGCTACAGCAGGGATACTGTGGTTTCCAAAGATCGGCGTTTCGAGGCGATTGTAGCCGAGAAATGTTGCGACTGGGGATGTCGTTATCGTATTAGCCTCCGTGAAACGGGTGATGGCGACCCTGAGGTCCCTGTGTTTATTTACGATCCTACTGAATCCGTGTATGGCACCCCGGATACGTCCTTGCACATCCCGGTTGTTTCCTGGTTGGGTCCGGACGAGTTGCAGATAGAAGTGGATCGGGTCGGTGAAATTCGAATGCAACTTAAGGAAGCGCATGGAGTCAAAATCGTATATCGTATCGGGCATGTAGATTATCCGTGATCGGCTTCCCGGTATTGAGTCTTCGGACATGAGATGACGCGGAGCAGGCTGCCTTTGGGGAGTTAGCGGTTCGGGTGGAGAGACTGCCGGTCTCTTTGGCGGTGCGGAAACAGCCGATAATACAGCGAAGAGCGCCGTGCAACTCGGGAAGGAAGGCGAGGCAGCTGTTCGCTCAGTGTACGATATTGGCCCAAAGACCACGATCAAGGTGGGCCTCGGAAGGCTGACGCCCGACGGCCTGATCCCGGAGAAAAGGAATGAAAAAAACGCGCCGGGTTGTGACCGGAACAATTCGCAGGCGCCTCTCATGCCTTTTTCCCGGCGTGATGGCGAAGTGCCCGTATTACGTCCGGCAGGGTGTTTTCCACGACCCAGGTCTTCACGAATCCGGGCACGAGAGGCCCCGGGTCGACAAGCGTATCGTAGACCACGATCTGGGTTTTCGGGCCGACGGAGATGATGCGAAAATATCCTTCGTTTATTTTTGCTTCCCCCCGAACCTGTTTCCAGCCGAGGTAGTTTGGCGCCTCCATGGTCTCTTCATTTATCAGGGTGGTGTTGATGCTGAAAAAGAAGAGATGGAACCTGATTTTGAGAAGTTCGAGCCTCCGGTTCGGGGGCAGGGGAGAATTGGGTTTCAGTATCTCGCACGACTCGAGCGTTGGCATGATGGGAGGAGATTTGCCGCAATTTTCGATTTCGTCCCATACACTCCGGACACTCGCGTGTACGACGCCGATAATTGCGACATGCACCCCCGATTTTCCGGCCGGAACCGGACGCGATTGCGTTATGAGGTCTCCGCGCAGAAGGCGCAGGTATTGGGAGGCATCGATCCCCTCGGCACAAAGAGCCGCTGCAATGTTTGCCGGAAGAGCGCACCATTGTGGCCCATTTGGCTGGAGCTGCGGCGTTGACGCTTTGGCCATGGCAAGAACACCCGTTGACAAAACGAGGGTGAGAGCAAGCCTGAAGGCTTTTCTTCCTTGCATTCTGCGTCTTCCTGTTCGTGGATAGGCGGCCCCTGCAAAGAAGTTAATTCAACCGGGTGACATTGTCCTCCTCCGTAGCGGGAATCTTCGGGCGCCATTATCTTTATTGGTAAATTCCCCTTCCAGGAGGCGGCGATCGATGGCTCGGCCAATTTGGAAAGGAAACATCTCCTTCGGACTCGTGAACATCCCGATAACGCTTTTTACAGCCGAAAACAAACAGGAGCTGCACTTCAAACTGCTGGACCGGCGCACCCGTTCGGAGGTTCGCTATGAGCGGGTAAGCGAGGCGACCGGCCAGCAGGTTCCGCTCGAAGAGATCGTACGGGGGTACCGGTATGAAGGGGGCGATTACATCCTTCTGAGCGAGGAGGATTTTAAAAAAGCGGCCGTGGAAGCGACGCAGACGATCGAGATTTCGGACTTCGTCGATCTGAAATCGATCGAGTACACCTATTTCGAAAAGCCCTACTACGTGGTTCCCGATAAGAGGGCTGAAAAAGGGTATGTATTGCTTCGCGAGGTCCTTCGGCGCACGGGCAAGGTGGCGATTTCCAAAGTGGTGATACGAACTCGCCAGTACCTTGCGGCGTTGATCCCCCAGGGCGATGCGCTGGTTCTGGAGATCCTGCGCTATTACCGGGAGATCCGGGAGCAGTCCGAATTCCATTTCCCGGCGGGAAGCCTCGAAGAGCACAAGGTTTCCGAACGCGAACTGCAGGTCGCACAGATGCTGGTGGAGAGCATGACCGGCGAATGGGACCCGATGCAGTATCACGATGAGTACCACGATGCTTTGATGCAGTGGATCGAGCAGAAGGCCCGGGCGGGCGGGGCGGTTTCCCCGGCCGGGGAGCGCGCCGAGGGGCGCGAGCGGGGAAAGGTCGTGGACATGATGGAGTTGCTCAAACAAAGCGTCGAACAGGCGGCGGCGCGGCGCGGCAGAGCGCGGGACGAGTCCGGGGAAGAACCCGGGCAAAGCTCTGCGGGTGGGGCCGCCTAGGTCTGTGGAGCTCACGGGATGGGGTTGACAGAATACGGGCAGAAACGCAGGTTCGACACTACCCCGGAGCCTGAGGGCAGGGTAGGGCCGAGCCTTGCCGGCAATTTATACGTTATTCAGAAACACGCCGCGAGTCGTCTCCACTACGATCTGCGCCTGGAACTGGACGGGGTTTTGAAAAGCTGGGCCGTTCCCAAAGGTCCCAGCCTTCGAGCGGGAGAAAAAAGACTGGCGGTTCATGTCGAGGACCATCCTGTCGAGTACGGCGGATTCGAGGGCGTGATCCCCGAGGGCGAATACGGCGGCGGGACGGTCATGCTCTGGGACCGGGGCACGTGGGCCCCTGTTGGAGATCCGCGGGAAGGGTTTTTAAAAGGAGACCTCAAGTTCGAACTCCACGGCGAAAAGCTGAAGGGTAGCTGGGTGCTTGCCCGCATGAAGGGAAAAGCGGGCGAGGAGGATATAAACTGGCTCCTGATCAAGAAACGGGACGGAGCCGCTATCTCGGGGGCCGATCCCGAACCGGTCGAAACACGCAATCGGAGTGTTTCGACCGGTCGCACCATGGAGGATATCCGGGAGGAGGGGAATTTGTTCCGACCCTCCCCGGTGGCGCCCGCCAATTTGCCGGGCGCTCGCAAAGCCCCTCAGCCCGACTCCTTTCGGCCCCAGCTCGCGGCTTCGAGGAGCGATCCCCCGGAAGGCGACGACTGGGTCCACGAGATCAAGTACGACGGCTATCGCATTCTGAGCCTTCTTGCGGGCGGACGGGTACGCCTTCTTTCCCGAAACGGGCTCGAGTGGACCGACCGCTTCCGGGAAATCGCCGCGGCACTTTCCTCTGTATCGGTCGAGAGCTGCATCCTGGACGGGGAGGTCGTGGTTGTCGATGAACGGGGGCGCACCGATTTTCAGGCTCTCCAGAACCTCTTGCAGGGGCTTGCGGCGGGAAGCCTCGCCTATTTTGTCTTCGACCTTCCCTGGTGCGCCGGATACGATCTCACCCGCACGCCGCTCCTCGAGCGCAAGGCGCTTTTAAAGCAGCTCCTCGATCCCCTTGCGCACAACTCCCCGGTTCTTTTTGCCGAACATATCCGGGGGCAGGGGGGGAGCGTTTTTAAAAACGCCTGCCGTCTGGCCCTGGAGGGGATCGTTTCCAAGCAGGCGAACAGCCCCTACGAGCAGAAAAGATCGCGTCGATGGGGCAAGGTCAAATGCTTTCGGCGCCAGGAATTCGTCGTAGGCGGCTTTACCGACCCGGGAGGCCCGCGCGAGGGGTTCGGGGCCCTCCTGCTTGGCTGCCACGATCCAGGCGGCGATCTTCTCTATGCGGGTAGAGTAGGGACCGGCTTCGACGATCGGATGCTCCGGAAACTCTCCGCCATGCTTTCTCCCATGCAGGTGAGCCGCTCCCCTTTCGTCACCCCCCCAACGGGCCATGAGGCGAAAGGCGTCCACTATATCCGGCCCGAACTCGTGGTCGAGGTGGAATTTTCCGACTGGACCAGTGATGGAATCCTGCGGCACCCTTCCTTTAAGGGAATACGGGAAGACAAGGACCCGGCGGAGGTCGTCCGGGAAGAGTCGCCGCCCGAAAAGACGCCCCTCCTTGCCCCCGACAGGCCGGCAGCCGCATCTCCCGGGGGCAATCTCACCAATCCCGATCGGGTCTTCTATCCGGAAATCGGAATCACCAAGCAGGACCTCGCCGACTATTATGCGGATATCGCCGATCGGATTCTGCCCCATCTCCGGGGGCGCCCGCTCTCTCTTGTGCGCTGTCCCGAAGGACGGGGAAAAGAGTGTTTTTTCCAGAAACACCTCGGGGATTCCGCTCCGCGCGCTCTTAAGTCTTTGCAAATCAAGGGAAAAGACGGTCGGGAATATTACAGCGTGCTGGACGATACCGCCGGCTTGATCGCACTGGCGCAAATCGGCGCCCTCGAAATACACGTCTGGGGAAGTCGGGAACAGGCGCTGGAGCAGCCCGACATGATGATCTTCGACCTCGATCCCGCTCCCGATGTGGCGTGGGACCGGATGATCGAGGCCGCCCTCACGGTGCGCGACCGACTTGCCGAGACGGGTCTTGCAAGCTTTGTCAAAACGACCGGCGGCAAGGGCCTGCACATCGTCGTCCCTCTTTTGCCGGCAGCCGACTGGACTACGGTCAAAGCCTTTTCAAAAGCGCTCGCCGATCGCATCGTACGGGATGCGCCCGAAAAATATATCGCAACCATGTCCCGGGAGAAGCGGAAGGGCAAGATTTTTATCGATTATCTCAGAAACGGCCGCGGTGCCACGAGCATAGCCCCCTATTCCACCCGAAAAAAAGAGGGCGCGCCCCTGGCGGTCCCGGTATCCTGGGAGGAATTGGGCGGTCTGCGGTCGGACAGCTTCACTCTCCACAATATTCGGAGCAGATTGGAAAATCTCGCCCGGGACCCCTGGGAGGGCTATTTTTCCGCGCGACAGAAAATCACGGACGAAATGAAAATTCGGAGCTTCCAGGAGGCTTCAGCGCGGAAGTATCGATGACCATTACCTGGGGACGCCTGTCTCATCATAGCCAAGAATCTCGTCCGCCTCGCGCAGATCCTTATCCGGCAGCGCTCTGCACCGCATCTGATGAGAGGGCATCATTATGCGTACTACATTGACTATTGATGATGAATCTCAATCCGGACAAGGCGTTGCGTTTGGCCGATGAGTTCGAAGATGCGGCAATCGCTGTGAAACTGGAGTTGCGCAAGTGATCCTGGTGGATGTAAATCTGCGGCTCTAGCGCGGTGAACCAGGACCTGCCCCGGCATGCCCGCTCGCGAGCCTGGCTCGAAGAGGTGCTGTCGGGCAGTAAGTCCGTGGGGAACAGGAGGAAATCTGGCAACAGACGCCCATATCGCCGCTCTCGCCATTGAATATGGCTGCAGAGTATATCGGCGAGTTATTTATAAAATCCCCCTAAATCCCCCTTTTTTCAAAGGGGGACTTGGGTTCGAAACACCCGACGGGTTCCGGGGGGTGGACGACTTCCGGGGTTTCCGGATGGACACTCGGCAGTGGGAGTGAACAGCCGGAAGGGGCTCTTTTCTGTTCACTGTTCACTCATCACTGTTCACTGTCCCCTGCTACCTTGCGCCCGCCCTCAGCTTGGCGAGCGCATCGTGCGCCGCGTTGATGAGGGGGTGCACGGTGGGGGCGGAGGAAAGCAGGGGGTGGGTGGCGATCTGCATCATCTCCAGGTCGCGCACATTCAGCTGCATCTGGATACCGATGGACAGGGCGTTGATCAACTCGCCCACCGAAGGGCCTCCCGAGACCTGGCCGCCCAGCAGAGAACCGCCGCGGTCCGCAAACACCAGCTTTACTTTCATGGGAACGGCGCCGGGCAGGGTCCCGGGGTGCCGGTCAGGGGCGGTGGCCTCCCCCGTAACGATCCGAAATCCCTCCCGTCGGCAGGTGCGGCACGTCATACCTGTGCTTGCGAAGCAGACATTGCCGATCTTTGTGGAGAAAGCCGAAACCGTTCCCTGCGTCTGGCGCAGCACACGAATCCCGAATATATTGGTCCCGGCGACCCTCGCTTCTGTCGTCGCCGTAGAGGCAAGCCACACCGGGGCCTCTTCCCGGGTGAAAAAGTCGCGCTTCAGAGCGCAATCGCCCACGGCGAAGACGTTTTTTACCCGGGTCCTCATGTAGGAATCCACCCATATGGAACCGCGTTGCGTCAACGCGAGTCCGGCGTTTTGGGCCAGTTCCGTGTTCGGCCTGCCCCCGACGCCCACGATGACTATATCCGCCGGCAGTGAGGAACCGTCGTCGAGGACCACCGCGCTCACTCCGTCTCGCCCTTCGATCGATACCGCCCGTTTGCCGAGGTGCAACTCAACACCGGCTTTTGTCAATTCTTCTGTGACCGCGTCGCAGAACTCGTCATCGAAGGCCGTGCTGAGGAGTTTGGGCATCATCTCCACGATATGGACCCTGGTGTCCTGACTTTTTGCCAACTCATCGGCGAATTCCGCCCCGATAAACCCACCCCCGAGGATTACCGCGTTCTTTGCCGTTTTGGCCTTTTCTCGCAAGGCGGTCATCGCCGCAAGACTCTTTGTTATCGTAAAAACCCCCGGGTACAGGATCCCTTCGATTGGGGGCAATACAGACTTGCTGCCCGTTGCCAGCACAAGGCGATCGTATTCCAGTTCCTGCCCTGATTGTAAAGTGAGCTTGCCTGCTGTGGTATCCAGCGATTCGGCCCTGTCCACCAGGATCTCTACCCCGGCGGTTTCGAGCGGCTTCGTGCCCATCACATTCTGCGAAGGCGCCGACATGGTGTTGATCATATAGGGGATGGCGCACGGGATCACTCCGTCTCCGATCTCCTGTACGACACATACCGATTTTTCCGGATAGATACTCTTGGCGGTATGGGCCGTGATGAATCCGGCCGGCCCGCCCCCTACGACAACCACATCGTATCTCATCAGCACTCTCCTTGATCGATTCTTCCAAAGCCTTGGCTTCGGGTTTCCCTGCCTGCGGGTTCGGGGGGCTTTTGTGCAAGGTCCGTTCCTGCCTTGCTCGGCCCGGCTCCTGACGGGGGAAAGCCCCACGAGCGCCAGAAAACCTCCGGGTCGGGTCCATCTCGTTTCTTTCCGAGTGCAGGCGTGGGAACCATTCGTACCCACAGGCATCTCTGCTGTGGCTGAAAGCCCTTTTACCACTTGCAAAATAGACTTATTGGCCTTATAGGCTTTCTGTTGATTGGATATGTTTACGCCATCCGGCAGGGGCAGCGGATTGGGAAAAAAAGGGGCTTTGAGGGGTAGTATGGAATATTTTAAAAATGTTGGCGCTACGGCTGAGTCATCCGGGGAGGAAGAGGCTTCTACGGTCGTGGACAGTGAGGTTGGCGGGAGGCGGGCAATTTATCCTGCGCCCGCAAGTTTTTTTGACGAGCGGGGTCCGCATCGATCCAGGCCACCGGCTGTCATTCGCAGTTCCTGGGTCCCGCAGGTGGAGGAAGCTGTCCGCAGATCGTGCGAATATTTCATGCGGGCTCAGCATCCGGAAGGCTATTGGTGGTCCGAGCTCGAATCGAACGTCACGATTACTGCCGAATACGTTATGCTCGCCCACCTTCTGGGCATTTCGCTCGATGGCAAAAAGGAGAGCATAGTCAGGTATTTTCTAGGCCGTCAGGATGAAAACGGGGCCTGGGGTCTCTATCACGGTGACGGCGGGGAGATCAGTACGACCATCGAGGCCTATTTCGCCCTCAAACTCCTGGGCCAGGACCCGGCGTCCGAACCGCTTTCGAGAGCAAGGGCCTACATTCTGCAGCGCGGAGGCATTGAAGCTTCGCGCGTTTTCACCAAGATCTGGCTCGCGCAGTTCGATCAGTATGAATGGAAACGAATTCCATCGATGCCGGTCGAACTCGTGCTTCTTTCGCCTCATTTTACTTTCAGCATCTACGAGTTTTCCAGTTGGGCCAGGGGCACCGCTGTGCCGCTGTCCGTGGTGCTCTGTTTCCGGCCCAAATTAAAGCTTCCCGATTCTCTCGGGGTCCGGGAGCTGTGCACGGGGGAGCACACAAGGCTCGACAGCCGCATCAACAAACTCTTTTTTGTCCTCGATCGACTTGCCAAGAGGCTGGAAAAAAGGCCTGTCAGGAAACTGCGGAGAAAAGCCCTCGAAGCCGCTCGGGACTGGATCGTCGATCACCAGGAGGAGAGCGGGGACTGGGGCGGCATTCAACCCCCGATGGTCTACTCGATGCTTGCTCTCCACTACCTGGGGTTTCCCCTCTCGCACGAGGTGATGAAAAAGGGGCTCAAGGCGATCGAAGATTTCTGCATCGAGGACTGGGAAGGGTTTCGGATGCAGTCCTGCATATCCCCGGTCTGGGATACCGCGCTCACGCTGATGGCCCTTACCGATGCGGGCGTTGCGACCGACTCGCCGGCCCTGGGAAAATCCGCTGATTGGCTGGTGAGGCAGCAGATATTTACCGGCGGCGACTGGCAGTTCAAAAACAACGCCCGTCCGGGCGGCTGGGCGTTTGAGTTTTTCAACTCCCGCTATCCCGACGTCGACGATTCGGCCGTCGTTTTGAACGTGCTCAACCGCTTCGATCCCGAGAAAGTGAAGGGGCTCGAATTCTCCAAGTCCAGGGGAATGGAATGGCTCCTTTCGATGCAAAGCTCCAACGGGGGCTGGGCGGCCTTTGACAGGGACAACGACATGGACATCCTCAACCGCATTCCTTTTGCGGATACCGAGGCGATGGTCGACCCTCCGACGGCCGACGTCACCGGAAGGGTGATGGAGGTGATGGGCGCGTACGGATATGAGCCCTCTCACCGCGCGGCAAGGCGCGGGATGACCTTTCTGCGGCGCATCCAGGAAAAGGACGGCAGTTGGTGGGGGCGCTGGGGGGTAAACTATATTTACGGCACCTGGTCGGTCCTGCGGGGACTTGTCTCCATGGGGGAAAATCCCAGGTCTCCCGCGGTACGGGCAGCGGTGCACTGGCTAAAGGACCATCAGAATCCGGACGGGGGCTGGGGGGAGAGTTGCGATTCCTATAAGCATCCCGAGCTTTGCGGGCAGGGTCCGAGCACCCCCTCTCAGACCGCCTGGGCGATCATGGGGCTTCTTACCGGGGGGGAAGAAAGATCTCCGGAAGTGAGCAAAGGTGTCCAGTATCTTTTGCGCAACCAAAAACCGGATGGGACCTGGGAGGAGACCTGGTTTACCGGCACCGGATTTCCCGGCCACTTCTATATTCGATATCACAATTACCGCAACTGCTTTCCTCTTATGGCCCTGGGACAGTACCTGATGAAGCTCAAAGGCTAGGGCTGCTCGCAATGAGCCGCGCAGCGGCGAGGGGGGTGCAGGGGGCGACAGCCCCCTGCACTTGCAGAGCTACTGCGCTAAAACTTCCATAACCACTGCACACCGGCGCCCCCCGTCGGCCCGACCTTCGATCCGTAGATCTGCGTATCGACTGTCGACTGGGTCACTATCCGAGGTTGATTGGGCTTATACTGGGGGCTCGAAGCCATCGGTTCCGCGCCGTAATAGGTGAGGGGCCCCACAGGTTCGAACAGGGACTGTCCCGGGAAATAGAGGGGGCAGGCCGCCAGGATCACTGTGCACAACACCAGCCAACGCGCAAATTTTGAAATCATCGTCTTTCCTCTCTGTGTGCGCTGTGATTGAAAAGCTTGCCTGATCAAGCGGGCGAGCCGATGAATTCCATAAACCACTTTGCACTTCAATCTAATACTGGGTAAAGTCAAAAGGAATAGCAGGCAACCGATAACTGGAATGCTTTGCAGCAGAGCTCGGACAGCCCTGCGAATTGCGATGGGAAAGATTATAGAGTACTTCCCCGGATTGTGCAATCGGCATCGAGGCCTTTTCGTAGGTAATTTGCGATTTCTCTTTCCGGAAATCGTTATACAATTGGTCAAAACCGGAACTTGTCCAGTTGGTTTTTAAAGCGGAGCCGATCGGAGATGACGAACGAAAATTGGAAAACGCGATGGAACGACTATTACTCGACCGCCGTATTCGATCCTGCCGGCTACGCCGATTGGCTGACGCCCCATCTGGCCCGCATTTGTCTTAGCGCTCCGATTATTGAGTTTGGCTGCGGATTCGGGTATTTGAGCGAACTCCTCTTCACCAGGGGATACAACATTCTTGCCACCGATTTTGCACCTGCCGCGCTGAGGGCTCTCTGCGAACGGGCGCCCGGCATCGCCACGCGTGCGATCGATATGCAACTGCCTCTCCCGTTTCCCGATGAATCCTTCGAGGTCGCGGTCGCAGACCTCTGTTTCCACTACTTCGACTCCAGGACCACTGAATCGATTCTGGCGGAAACACGCAGAATTCTTCGGCCGCAGGGGCTGCTTTGCGCCAGGGTCAATTCTTCTCGCGACTTCCACTTTGGCGCGGGAGTTGGGTTGGAGGTCGAACCGGGCCTGTTTGAAGTAAACGGCCGCTGCAAGCGTTTTTTTGATGAGTCGATGATCGGGAAGTTCTTTCATGATTGGTCAATCATCTCGCTCAAAAACTATCACACCCTTCAATACGAGAAGCCGAAAAACGTCTTCGAAATCATTTGCGTGCCGGTGTCCCGGCGCCTCCATCGTGTGAGGTAACGAAACGGGGGCGAAAAGGGCGCTTTCCGGATGGAAACTAACTCGACCTCGCCAGTTTTGTCCCCGCGACCGCGCGTTCGCGCAAAACCTGGCGGCGGAAGGTATAGAGCCGGGCCGGGCGGCCGCGCGTGTCGCTGCTCGTGCCGCTGGCCTCCTCCACCAACCCCTGGCCCTGCACGAGGCGGCGGAAGTTCTGTTTGTGCAGCCGCAAGCCGGCAAGAGCCTCGACCGTGTTCTGCAACTCCAGAAGCGTGAACTTTTCCGGCATCAGTTCGAACACCACGGGCCGGTATTTGATCTTGGCGCGCAGCCGCGCGATCGCCGTGGCCAGAATGCGGCGATGATCGTGTGGCATCGGCACGCCGGGTACAACGATATCGTCTTTCAAAAAGCTCCCTGTCTCCCCCTCGGCCGTTCGGGTCTGTGCGCGCCGCGCCTCCTCGATCAAGCCTGCCTCCCACAATAGTTCGTAGCGTTGCAGCACCAACTCGTCATTCCACGCTCGCGGGTCGCGTGGAAAGTTGATGGCAATGCGCATCTCCCGTGCCCTGCGTTCGGTTGCACCGTGCCCTTCCGCACTCCAGCGGTCGAGGCCGTTTCTGATCGGCCCCATAACCTTCGGGGCGATGCCGCCGCGCAGGTCCTCCCACGGGAAATGGGCGTACCAGCACGCGGTTTTCTGCGGCCCGCGTTCGGAAAGCGGTGCATGCACCAAAGCCAGATAGCCGATGGAGACCATACGATGGCCGTGCGCCGTGCGGTCCTGGTCGGCGAACGTGTAAAGCTGCTCGACATAACCGAGCTTGAGACCGCTTTGCGCGGCCACCCACGCGCGCAGGCCCTGTTCGAGCGTGCGGTGCTCCGTGCCGAACGGACCGGAGGGCAGGGCCTTATCCGGCAACACCATCACCTGCGGCTCGTTTTGCTCCACGGTGACGATCACCGCGCTCAAGTCGATTGCGACGTTTTGGCTCAAAGCGTGGTCGGATGTATTTGACATATTGTGCTCCATGTGAGAATATGATTCCATGCTGCTATATAGCGGCCTATTTTTAGCACATTTTAATGCTCAAGTGGAGTATAATTATGGAAGGTTCCTTCGGACTTTTGCGCGAGGCGGTTCAGGCCACCGCAGCGATTTACGAGCGTGTGAAAAGCGTTATCACACCCGAGGAGTGGGCGGGCTTTGCGAGCGATGTGCTCGACATCCTGCGCCTCAAGCGCGAGCGCAATGCCATTATCCTCGCACACAATTATATGACGCCCGAGGTTTTTCACGGCGTGGCCGACTTGACGGGAGATTCGCTGGCGCTGGCTCGTGAGGCGGCCCGAACGGACGCCTCGGTCATTGTCGTAGCGGGCGTGCATTTCATGGCGGAGACGGCCAAGCTTTTGAATCCGTCGCGCACGGTGCTGACTCCCGATCCCGGCGCCGGATGCTCGCTGGCGGATTCCATCACGGCCGAAGACGTACGCATCCTGCGACAAAAGCATCCGGGCGCGCCTGTCGTCACCTACGTGAACACCTCGGCCGCCGTAAAGGCCGAATCCGATATCTGCTGCACTTCGGGCAATGTGAGGAAAATCGTGGAATCCCTGGGGGTGTCGGAGGTCATTCTGTTGCCCGACAAATATCTTGCGCAAAACGTCGCGGCCCAGACAGAGGTGAAGATCATCACGTGGGAGGGCAGCTGCGAAGTGCATGAGCTCTTTACGCCCGAGGATATCCGTTTGTGGCGTGCAAAACATAAGGGGCTCGCCGTTCTCGCCCACCTCGAATGTCCGCGCGGTGTGGTGGCCGAAGCGGATTTTACCGGCTCGACAGCGGGCATGATCGACTGGGTCGGCACGCATAAGCCCGTGAAGGCGATGCTCCTGACCGAACACTCGATGAGCGAAAACATCGCCGCGCAACATCCCGGCACCACGTTTGTCGGCCCGTGCCGAGTGTGTCCGCACATGAAGCGCATCACGCTCAAGAACATCCGCGAGGCGTTGGAGACGCTCACCCACGAGGTCACGGTGGACGAAGCCATCGCCTCTCGCGCCCGGCAGGCCGTCGAGCGCATGATCGCAGTGAGGTGAGTATGAAGGAATCTCCTCCCGTAATCGTCGGCTGTGGAATTGCCGGGTTGACCGTTGCGCTTACTCTCGCGCCGCGCCCGGCGATCGTACTGGCGCGAAAAGTCCCGGGGCTTGAGACCAGCAGCAACCTCGCGCAGGGCGGCATCGCCGCTGCCATGGGTGCCGATGACAACCCCGAGCTTCACGCACAGGACACCTTGGCCGCAGGCGCCTTTCACGGCGATCCTGCGATTATCCATCTCGTCACGCGTGCCGGGCCGCAAGCCATTCGACAACTCGCCGCGTGGGGTGTGGCCTTCGACCGCGACGGGCAGGGCAGACTAGACCTGACCCTTGAAGGAGCGCACTGTCGCCGGCGCGTCGTCCACGCGGGCGGCGACGGCACGGGTGCGGCCGTCGTGAGAACGCTCATGGACCGCGCCCGCTCCACCCCCTCCATCACGATTGTCGAAGATGCCAATGTGGTGGGCCTTGCAGTCGGAGAAAGCGGCATCACGGGCGTTGCATTCACGCACCACGGCAAAGCGCAAACCATTGCGACGGATCACGTCGTTCTGGCTACGGGTGGCAGCGGCGCGCTATGGCAGTATACGACAAATCCTTTAGGCTCCTGGGGACACGGTTTGGTGTTGGCCTCCCGTGCGGGCGCTTCGCTGCGCGATCTTGAATTCGTGCAGTTTCACCCGACGGCCATCGATAGTGGACAAGACCCCTTGCCCCTCGCGAGCGAATCGCTCCGCGGCGAAGGCGCTATCCTGATCAATGATTTGGGCGAACGTTTCATGGCGTGCGAGCCGATGGGCGATCTTTCCCCACGCGATGTCGTCTCCCGGGCCATCTGGGCGCAGCTGCAGGACGGGCGGCGGGTCTTTCTCGATGTGCACCGCATTGCATCGTTTGCGACCCGATTCCCGACCATTTATGACTTGTGTCGGACCGCCGGGATCGATCCCGTGAGTCAGCCGATTCCCGTGCGCCCCGCCGCGCATTATCACATGGGCGGCATAGCTGTGGACATGCAGGGGCGAACGAATGTCGACGGCCTGTGGGCCGGCGGAGAAGCGGCGGCGACGGGTCTCCACGGCGCGAATCGGCTGGCCAGCAATTCGCTGCTCGAAGCGGTCGTTTTTGGTCGCCGTATCGCGCAGGGAATCCTGGGGGCGGCGGAGCGAGCCGCGGTGACAACCGCCGCTTTTCCCGAGGCGCTTCCCATCGCCACAGCGGAGGAGCGCGAGCGCATCCGCTCCCTCATGATGCGCCATGTTGGCGTGCAACGCGATAAAGCCGGGTTGCAGGCGGCTGTTGAAGCCCTCGCGCCTTTGGCTGTACGCTGCGACATGGCTTTAGCCGCGCAGCTGATCGCCAGGGCCGCCCTGGAGCGTGAAGAGAGCCTGGGCGCACACTGCCGCACCGATTTTCCGGAGATACATTGTGAACCCAAATATGCCTTTGGCCCATCTGCCTGATATTATGCTCGAACCTCTGGTGCGCGCAGCCCTCGTCGAAGACCTGGGCCGCGCGGCCGACGTGACGACGGAGGCCGTCGTTGCGGAAGGCCAGGTGGGGGGCGCAGCTCTGGTGGCGCGACAGACTGGTGTCGTAGCAGGACTCGATCTCGCCCGCCTGGCTTTTTGCACCCTGGATCCGGCCACCCGCTTCGATGTCGCAAGGCCCGACGGCAGCGAGGTAAAACCCGGTGAAGTCATAGCCACGGTCGAGGGATCGGCCCGCGCGCTGCTCACCGCCGAGCGCACGGCCCTCAACTTCCTTTGCCACCTGAGCGGCATCGCAACCGCGACACAAATCCTCGTAAAGGCCGCCCGGCCGCACAAGGCGCGCATCTGCTGCACGCGCAAAACGACACCGGGCTTGCGCTCGGTCGAAAAATACGCCGTGCGGGCAGGAGGTGGAGTCAACCACCGTTTCGGCCTCGATGATGCCGTACTCATCAAGGACAACCACATCGCGATGGCCGGAGGCGTGCGCATAGCGGTCGAAAGGGCCCGTGCGGCGGTCGGTCATCTGGTGAAGATCGAGCTGGAAGTGGATACGCTCGATCAACTGCGGGAGGCCCTGGAGCTTCCCATCGACGCGGTTCTGCTCGACAACATGGAGCCAAAAACGCTGGTCGAGGCCGTAGCGTTGGTCGGCGGGCGCTTCATAACCGAAGCCTCCGGCGGCATAACCCCCGCCACGGTACCTTCCATCGCGGCCACAGGCGTCGATATCATCTCGGCGGGCTACCTCACCCACAGCGCCCCGGCACTGGATATCGGGCTGGATTTTCAGTAGGCGTTCGGCTCCCCGTGCCGGTGTCCGAGCACCTCCATCGTGTGGTTGACTATCACAAAGGCCTGGGGATCGATATCGAACACCAGTTGTTTGAGTTTGGAAACCTCGGCCGTGGTGATTATGCTCAGGATGACCTTCTTTTCCCGGCCCGAATAGCCTCCGCTGCCGTCCAGATAAGTCACCCCCCGATGCAGCCGGGAGAGGATCACCGACGCAATACTTTCGTGGCAGTCCGAGATGATCATGACCGATTTTCGCTGATTGAACCCGCTTAGCACCGCATCTACCACCTTGCCGTTGGTAAAGACGAAAATAAGCGAATAAAGGGCCGATTCCAGGTTGAGGACAAGCGCCCCTGCCGCCAGCACCATGGCGCTCACGACCGTGGAGGTGTTTCCGATCCGCTGGCCGAATCTTTTATGGACGTAGACCGCCAGAATATCCAGCCCCCCGCCCGACCCCTGGGACCTCAGGACAATGCCTGCGCCTACTCCGCACACCAGCCCTCCCAGAATGGCCGCGAGTATCGGGTTGACTATCGTAAGCGTCCCGAGGTTGACGAAGGCCGTGGCAGCCGAGAGCGACACCATGCCATAGGCGGAATACAGGACAAACCTTCTGCTGATGGTGAACCATCCAAGCAGGAAAAAGGGAATGTTCAGTACAAAGTAAGCATATCCGGCATTGATCCGGGGGAGGAGATAATGGCCGATCAGGGCGATGCCCATTACCCCCCCGCTCAGGAAATGCTGGGGTATGATGATGCTGTTTATTCCTACAGCATAGATGAGATTTCCCGTTGTAAGAAGAAAAAGATTTTTGGCAATCCTTTTCCCCGACTCGACCGCGCCGTTTATCGCGCACGGACGGCTTGCCTGTGCCAAATCCATGATTTTCCCTTGCACGAGGAGTGAAGAAATCCGAAAAACTGATCCTTACCGGGAGCAGCCCCGTCAATATTTTGCGAAATTCCGGCCCGCCGGCACCCGTGGGCGCAAAACGGCACCCTGCCTCGAAAGGAAGCATGAAGCATGAAGCATGAAGCAAACCGTCCCGTCCCTTTTCATGATTTCAGGGTGTCCCGAACAGACATGAAAAACTGCCGGAAAAACGGACCCATTATAAGCTCGATCGCAGCGATCTCCAAGCGGGGACATTGCGTTCAGCAGGGAAATTTCCAAAGTGCTGGTGAACCGCAACCAAACGGGTAGGTTTTCAAAAGAAGGGTGATTACCTTGCATTGGATTTGTTTTCGGGCTTGGCCATGTGCCGCAGAGGCCCGGTTATTTGCCTTTCAAACCAGTTGTGAGGAGGACGAGCAATGAAGGTGAAGATTGACTATGACCTTTGCATGGGGGACCAAAATTGCCACAAGGTGTGTCCCGAAGTTTTCGATTTCGATCAAGACAAGCTGCAATCGAGTGTCCGCGTCGACACCGTGCCCCCTCACCTGGAGGATAAAGTCAGGCAGGCAGCCAGGGAATGTGCACCCGGAGCCATCGTTATCGTGGAGTGATCCGCCCGGAGGGGGCAAATTCACCTGGAACGGCACTCAGGGGGAACTGTGGAAAGAGAAAAAATGTTGGCCTATATCTTGGACGCCTTGCCCTATCCCATTGTATTTGTGGATGGGGACCACACGATCAGGTATATGAACAAAGCGGCCGAGTATCATTACTACGCTCAACGAGGTTACAACCAGTTGATCGGAAAATCTGTTTTTGAGTGTCACAGCCCGCGATCTCAGGAGAAAATACGGGAAGCTGTAGAAAAATTAAGAAATCACGGTCAGGAGATATTTCTTGCGGTCGCCGTCAACAATCAACGGATCTATATCAATCCGGTCCGCAATGAGAATGGAGACCTGATCGGGTATTTTGAAAGATTTGAGTTGAATTTGCAGAAATAACACGATCTGCCTTGGCTGCATGATCCATAGATTGTCGGTGTCTTCCTTGCGGGGAGAAGGAGGCTGCACCGAGGCAGGCTGTGAACAGTGAACGGAAAACGCCTGCTCACCGTTCACTGCTCACTGTTCACTTTCTTACGTATATTGTGACAGATCGTATATACCGAGTTTTTTCTCGATGTCGGCCACCGAGGCCACCATTTTCTCAAATCCCTGATTGCCGAAAAGCTCTCTTTCCCTGTTTTCGAATTTTTCGCCCAGCGCCTGGAACTCCCGGGGCGACACCATCGACTGCAAAGCGGGAAAGAGCACCGTATCTTCTCGTGCGGCGTGGGGCCGGTACATGCGAACGAATTGCCGCATGGACGAGCCGACCTCGTATTTGGGACCGGAGGGCTTTCTTTTTTTCGGTTTGAAAATAGCGGGTGGTCCGCCAAACATTTGTTCCATGGCGGCGGGCATCTTTTCTTTGTGTTTGGGAGGTTCGGGCTCCTGGGCGGGCTGATAGTATTGCAGAATGGTGTCTGTGAGGCGGCGTCCGGCCTGGTGCTGAGCGGTCAGTGTGGCGATCAGGTCGCTCAATTTTCCGGCGTTTTGAAGGCGCGGGAAAACCTCCTCTTCTTCGAGCTTTTCATGGTAGTCATGGATGTAGCGGCGAATGATGTGCGCGGAAGCCTCGATAATGTCAGGAGGCAGCGTTTCTTTCCTGCTGAGACGATCTGCAGTCTCCTCGTAGATAAGCAGTACGCGGCGCAGGACGCCGTGCTCGCGCATCAGGTCTTCCACGGGGTTAACCCCGGCTGCTTCCGTTTGAGCGGCCCGAGCCGTCGATGAAATTGCAGGTAGGACCACACCCGCGGCCAAGCCGCCGGTAAGGCACAAAAAACGGCGTCGAGACGTAGGTCTTCCGGTCTCCATGGTACTCCTCCTCCTCAAGATTGGGTGCGAATAGCGATCGTGCCGTGTGGGCATTATGCAGGGTTATGGTCTGTTGGGCAAGCGCCAAGCTTTCTTGCACTGGTAAATTGGGCCGATCCGGGATAAAAGATTTTGCGCGTGCGGGGGAGTTGACCCCGCGAGCTATCTTTGCTCCAATTATTCAATGACTTTGTTTCAGGAGACCAACCATTGCGATCGCTATCACAGGAACAGGCAGCCGCAGTCGAGTACCTCGGAGGGCCTGCGCTCATCAGTTCGGGGGCCGGTGCGGGAAAGACCTCGACCATCGTTGCCAAATTCGAATATCTGCTGGAAAAGGGCTGCGACCCGGGCCGGATACTGTGCATCACCTTCACCAACAAGGCGGCCAACGAGCTAAAGGAAAGACTCACGGCATCGGCGGGCCGAAAGGCTTCCGATTTCCCCTGGGTCAGGACGTTTCATTCCTCGATGCTCCAGATACTTAAGGCGCATGCGCCCGTCATCGGCTTCAAAAACCCCATCACCATCTACGATGGGAGCGATCAGCTGGGGCTCGTAAAAAATATCCTCGAATACAGCTTCAATATCGACGGAAAGTACGCAAGGGCGATCAGGGGGCATATCGGAAGGGCCAAAAACACCACCGCTCCGGATGCCTACATTCACTCCGTAAAGGAATTCAGAAAGCTCGACCTGATTTTCGAGCAATACAACCGGCGGCTCAAGGAATCCAATGCCATGGATTTCGACGACATCCTCGTCTATGCCCTCAAATTGCTCGAAACCGATCCGTCGATTCGAACGATGTACCAGGACCTTTTCCAATACATTCTGCTCGACGAGCACCAGGATTCCAATTCGATACAGAACGCGATCGTAAAACTCCTGGTAAACAATGGAAACATCACCGTGGTGGGGGATTTTTCGCAGTCGATCTACGGATTTCGAGGCGCCGATCCGGGCTATTTCGCTCGGTTCCCCTCCGAATATGAAGGCACCAGGATCTTTCTGCTCGAGCGCAATTTCCGCTCCACTACGCCTATCGTCGAACTGGGAAACGAAATCATCAGCTTCAACAACGAAGAACTCAAGAAGAAATGTTTCAGCACGCGACCCGGAAATCCCCCGTCGCTCCGGGGCTTCGAGAACTCCTATCTGGAGGCGCGATGGGTGGCCGAAAAATGCAGGGCCTGCCGCCGCGACGGACTTCCTTTCGAGCAGATGGCCGTTCTCTACCGGACGACTTTCATCAGTCGGATACTGGAGACAGCCTTCAACGAAGTCGGGGTCCCCTACAAGCTGGTGGGCGGAGTTTCCTTTTTCGAGCGGCGGGAAATAAAGGACCTCACGAGCTATCTTGCCTGCGCCGTAAACCCCAAAGACGACGTGGCCTTCGAACGTATTTTGAATGCACCCAAACGAGGGATCGGGAAAAAATCCATTGAGAAAATCAGGGACATGGATATTCCCGGCGCCTCCCTGATGGAGAAAAGCCCCCTCGCCATTCAAAAAAAGATCGGCCTCCAAAAAGCGTCGACCGGGATAGGAATGGTGCTCTTCATCCTCGATCGCATAAAGGATATGCCTCCCGCCCCGGCGCTAAAGGAAGTGATGGAGATCACACAATATGAAAAATACCTGGAGAGCTGGGCCGGGGCCGGCGAGGAGGGCGGCATCGGTTCGCGCATGGAAAATATCGAGGAGCTCCTGAGCATTGCCGAGGGGAAACAGAGCATCGAGGAGTTTCTCGAAGATTGTTCGCTTCGCTCCGAAGAGGATTCCGACGAGGACGAAGATCGCGGGGTGCGGCTGTCGACGATCCATTCGGCCAAGGGTCTCGAGTTCCATACCGTCTTTGTCGTCGGGTGCGAGCAGAATATTCTGCCGCACTGGCGAAGCGTTGAAGAAGACGACGGCAATGCAAGCGGGGGTATTCAGGAAGAGCGCAGGCTTTTCTATGTAGCCTGCACGAGGGCAGGGCGAAATCTTCACATCTCCTACGCCAAAATGCGGCAAAACAAAGCGAGCGGAATCAGCCCCTTTCTGGAGGAACTCTCCGGAGACAACCTGAACAGGTTGGATTAGTATCCATCTGGAAACTTCTTGGTGGGCAACGCTGCTTTTTTGCCCACCCTGCCTCGGAAACCCGAAGGCGCGGACTGGACCCGCCCCCTTTGCAAAGGGGGGCAAGGGGGGATTTCAAAGGAGTATATGGCCGATTTATTTGTAAAATCCCCCTAAATCCCCCTTTTCCGAAGGGGGACTTTGGGCTCGAATCACCCGACGCGTTCCAGGGTTTCCGGATGGACATTGGGCTAGAGGCAGGAAGCGAGAGGCAGGAAGCGCCGTTTTTCTTCCTGCTTCCGCCTTTCAACTGCTAATCTTGGTGAGCAGGATCACCTCGGGGGGGTCGGCGAGCAGTGGTTTCGCCTTCGCCCTGTACTCCTTGATATGCGCCGTGGCCGAATGCTTGCTCAAAAGTTCCTTGCTCTCCCAGGTTTCATGGAATACGAAAAGCGCAGGGTCGTCGAACGCCTGATGCAAATCGTAGTTTATGCAGCCTTCATCGGCCCTGCTCGGCTCGATGAGGCTCAATAGAAGTTCCCTGAGTTCCCGGTCCGAGCCTTCTTTGGCTC
>JBMFWU010000083.1:0-22770 GCA_049964955.1 Syntrophobacteraceae bacterium | reverse complement strand
GCCTTCGCATCGGGCAGGATGGAGCCCATTGCTTCAATATACAAACGGCGGCGGGTGACCTCCGGAGCGCGCCGGTATTCCTCCATGACGGCACGGAACCGCGAGGCCTCCCCATTGGCCCGATTGACCCTCTCAAGGGCGTAACCTTCTGCCTCGCTGATGGTCCGTGCCGCTTCTCCCCGGGCCTTGGGGATTTTCCGGTTAACCTGCTCCTGAGCCTGATTGATCGTCCGCTCCCGGTCCTGACGCGCTTCGTTCACCTCGTTGAAGGCGGGCTTGACCGGATCCGGAGGAGTCACGTCCTGGAGTTCCACTGTAACGAGATGCACACCGGTCTCGTACTCGTCCAGAATCTTCTGCATCTCCTCTTTCACCTCGGTAGCCACCTCCACTCGCGCCACGGTGAGAACGTCGCTTCCCAATCGGTTACCGACCACCCGCCGCGTGACCGCCTCGGAAATGTCCCGGATCGTCTGCGGGGTATCCCGGACCCGGAAGAGGTAGTGGACCGGATCCTCGATTCGATACTGGACAATCCACTGCACATCGATCACATTCAAGTCCCCGGTAAGCATGAGGGACACTTCTTTGTACGCCTTGCCCTGGGCATATTGGGTCCGCCGACCGACAATCGTTGCCGCCGTCTGGAACCCGAATTCCTCCTTGAGTACCCGGGCGGTGGGAACCGTGCGAACCTTCTCAATGCCGGCAGGCAGTTTGAAGTGCAGGCCCGGCCCCACCGTGCGTTGCACTGCGCCAAAGCGCTGGACGACTCCCGTCTCCTCGGGCTGCACAGTGAACCATGTCGACCAGAGCAGAAACAACACGACTGCTCCCAGAATGCCGGTGGCAACCCATCTGCCTCTCCTGCTGCGGAAGCGATTTCGTATTTCCTCTATCAACTGTTCGGGGTCGAATTGACGTTGCATGCTCCCTTTCCTTTCTGCAAGGGCCTTCCTTGCTCAAGGGTCTTCTTGGTCTGCATGAGTCGATAACTCGGGGGGACCTTATTACAGTGCCACGCCTCATTCTACGAAAGCGGGAAACCTGAACCATCCAGCCCGTTGAATCCCCGCCAAAACGATGGCATGTTGTAATAAGGAATATCGTCCCATTTTTGTGTGGACGCGTGTTATTAGTTGGGCTCCTTGATCAAGAATAAGAATTCGATTTGCGTACGTCCAGTAAGGTTGACTGAGAGGAGGAAATCACCTCGACGCCATTTTTCAGCTGTATGATTATTCCGACGCGCCCCACATGAGCTCACCTCATGAAGCCACCGGTAAAGCCTGTTTCCCAGGCTTTTGGGCCTGATTTTAATGGGATAGCTGGTACGATCCCGCTTTCGGGGTGGGTTTGTCGAGACCGGCTTTCTGCGCTCCGATCTGAATTTCGGCCGGAAGGTCGTTTCTTTCGACCTCATTGAGGGCGTCGATAAGCTTTAGCTGACGTTGCCATCGACGAACGGGGACGCTCCCAAGAGCCGGCATGCCGCCTCGCACGCTCACTCACAGAAGATGGTCCCTTTGATGAGCTTGGGGATGATCGGGATTATCTGCACCTGTACGTTCCACTGTTGTCCGAACTGGTCAGGGTGGATGGGCATATACTGTGCCGCAAGGCTAAGCTTTACGGGAAGCTTGCCAAACTTCGCCACCTTGGAGACACCTATGCCCAGGGGGACGGTCCAAATATTGGCGGAGCCCGCCTCCCAATTGGCCAGAACATTGCCGGAATACCCGATGCTCCAGCCTTCGCCAAAAAAATAGAGCGCCAGGGGTTGAAGATTCATCTGGTTGGTGCCGGCCCGGTCGCTGTTTCCGGCAAAGGATGTCCAGTTCTGAACGAAGACGCCGAGTATCCATTTGTCGGCGAGATAGCCCACTACTGCGCCGGGTCCGGCCTGCCACTTGCCCTGCCCGGTAAAGTTTGAGGTGGCCGTTGGGAAAATGAAAGTCGGCCCAAGGCCGAGCAGCCATTTCCCGGCGATCTCCGGTGCAGGCGAGAGCATCTCCAGTAAAATCGTGTCCCCGAATCCCGTTGTGCGATTGATTTCTCCCCGGGGCTGCAGGGTAACCGGGTGCTCACAGCCGGGTTAGGCGTGGAGTTAAAAAGCTGGAACACCGGCCTGGTGAGGAGATTCCAATCCTTTGTCAGAGCCACCGGAAGTACGGGTTGGAACTGCAGGTTGGAGTTCCAGTCACCAGGGTTTTGCAGATAATAATTATTCTGCTGAAACGAAAGGGACCAGATGCTGCTGACCGGGTTGGCAAGCTCTTTGTTCAGTTCCGTCGCCGAAGTACTCTCGGACTCGGTTTGAGAAGCACCGGCAGTTGGCTCATTGGCGCGACAACCCACCGCAGAGATGCAAAGAACCGCCGCCATTGCCACGGCCATCAGGAAAGCACCTGTCCACCTGTTCTCGGAAGCCCTGGATAAACCCGTTTGAACCCTCTTGCCACTCTCCATGGTTGCCGCCTGCCCGGGATGTGGTTTGCATCAGCCGTTGCTCATGCTCGCGCATAACCCAGGATAACAGAAAGTGGGCATCACCTTTTCCGTTCCGCCCAAAAATTGAATGTCGGATTCAATTTTTGCACGAAAAAGCTCTGATGCACTTCGGGTACTCCAGTGACATCCGCCGCGATCCGGAAGGGGTGGAACATATCGCCCATCCGCTCAAAAGAGCCGCGCAGCGGCGTGGGGGGCGACAGCCCCCGCTCTTTTCCCTTCGTTTGACGCCTGCTCGTCATCTCGGGGCGCTTGGCCGCCGCCATTTTTGCGTTTTCGGGTCATGCGCTCTCAATGCCCCGGGCTGCGTTTGCCCGGTCGATATGGGCGTGGGGGCAAGGGACGGACCAGGCTCAAAGCCGTCAACAATCTGCTCGGGAATGGGATGCTTCAGCAAACGCTCGATTTCCCGCAATTGTTCACGCTCCTCGATACAAACGAGCGAGACCGCCGTTCCATTTCTTTTGGCGCGGCCGGTGCGGCCGATTCTGTGGACATAGTCTTCCGGCACGTTCGGGAGCTCAAAGTTAACGACATGCGGGAGCTGTTGGATATCGATTCCTCGTGAGGCGATATCGGTGGCAACCAGCACGCGGATCCCGCCTTTTTTGAATTCCTCCAGCGTCCTGGTGCGAGTCCCCTGGCTCTTGTTTCCATGAATGGCGGCCGCACTGATCCCGTCCTGTTCGAGTTGTTTGGTCAACCGGTTGGCGCCATGCTTTGTCCGCGTGAATACGAGCACTTGTCTCCAGCCTTTGGAACCGATCAGAAAGGAGAGCAGCGCACGCTTGCGCGTGCGGTCAACTGGATGGACGAGCTGTTCCACGCCCTCTGCGGCAGCGTTGCGACAAGCCGCCTCAACCAGCACCGGCGAGTTCAAGAGTTCGTCGACAAGGTCTTTGATATCCCGGGAGAAAGTGGCAAAGAACAGGAGGTTTTGCCGGCGTCTGGGCAAGAGCTGGATAACCTTTCGGATATCCCGGATAAATCCCATATCGAGCATGCGATCGGCTTCATCCAGAACCAATACTTCGACCTGAGACAGATCCACGGTCCTCTGTTGCACATGGTCCAGTAAGCGCCCCGGGGTTGCGACAAGAATATCGACACCTTTGCGGAGCACTCCGATCTGGGGATTTATGTTGACGCCGCCGTAGATGGCGGCCGACTTCAGCGGCAGATACTTGCCATACGCCGCCACACTTTCCTCGACCTGTGCGGCAAGCTCGCGGGTTGGAGCAAGGATCAGGGCGCGAACACAATTCCTGCCCTTAACGACTGTGCGGCTGCTCAAAAGTTGGAGTAGCGGCAGCGCAAAACCGGCTGTTTTTCCTGTGCCGGTTTGAGCGCCGGCCAGGATATCTCTTCCTTTAAGAATGACGGGGATGGCCTGAGTTTGTACCGGAGTGGGCTTGCTGTAGCTTCTTTCGGAAAGGGCACGAAGCAGTTCGGCTGAAAGGCCGAGCGATTTGAAAGACATCTTATGGATAACTCCTTGCTTTTATAACGAATCAGGCACCAGGACGCGCGCACGACGCATCCAAACGGCAGGTTCGCCGGTGCATAAAACAACAAGACGACGCCCGGGATGCTCGATTAACGGTCATTGCCTCCCAACGCGTCGTCTGTTGCCGATTGTCCGGGAAAAATCCTGCTCTTTGCAGGGGATTCGAATCTAAAGGGGGGCGCCTGAGGGACCTAACCTGCTCCCAAACGTTGGCTATCTGATTCTCCTAATCCACCAAGTACAATTCTAATGCCACTTCTTGCCGCCCGGCCGGCCGGCCGAATCGTTGTGGCCACGCCGTTCCTTTCTTCCGCCGCCCTTGCGGCCCGGGCCTCCCTTGGTATCGTAAATCTCCATGTCTTTGTTTCTCTCATCCACACGGAAAGATGGCGACCGGTTTGCGAATCCCGAATTTGGTTCTCTCCGGGGGCCGGTCGGGTAGCCGCTTGCGCCGCTCGGTTTCGGGCTGGGACCCGATCCCCTGGGGCGTGCTTCGTTCACCTTGAGAGCAAAGCCGTTTATTACTTTTCCGTTCAAACCGGTGATGGCAGCGTTCGCCTGTTCTTGCACCGGCATTCTCACGAAGGCAAATCCACGGGATTTGGAAGTTTCAGGATCCGTAATTATTTTTACGGAACCAACTTCACCAAACGCCTTGAACTCAGTCAAAAGTTCCTGTTCCGTCGTGTCAAACGAAAGATTGCCTACAAAAATATCCATTCTAGTCCTTCTTGATCAGGGTGGCCTATCCGTCAATCTGCATATCGTTCTTTCGCCCCGTGCCACCGCCTGGGATGGTCGGGCCGCTTTGGAATCCAGGGCCCCGGGTCAACGCCCGGAGAAATTTTTAGTATAAGTCAATATGCAAGATCAGTCAATATATGTTGTCCAACACAGAAGCGTCCTCCTCGATTTAAATCTGGACAGGTCCCATGTCTGGCAGGTTAAAAAGCGTGGCATTTTGTTTTGAGAGTTGGGACAGATAACCGGAGAGGCTGACAGGACCAATAGGACGGATAGGGTTCATGGGACTTATGGTTCGCTGAACCGGCGAAGGAGGCGTGGGGGCGGGGGCGATAGCCCCCGCGCATCCCTCAATCCCGTTTGCGCAGCAAAAATCGTTGCACCTTGCCACTGGGCGTTTTGGGCAGCTGGTCCACAAACTCCACTTCGCGGGGATACTGATGGGCGGAAAGGTGCGTTTTGACGAATGTTTTGAGTTCCTCGGCGAGTTCGTCCGTGCCGATCCTTCCGGGCTTCAGGGCGACGAAGGCTTTGATGGTTTCAAGACGCAGCGCATCGGGTTTTCCCACCACCGCCGCTTCCGCCACCGCCGGATGCTTGAGAAGCGCGCTTTCGACTTCGAAGGGGCCGATCCGGTAGCCTGCGCAAAGAATGATGTCGTCGGTCCTGCCGCTGAAATAGAAGTACCCGTCCGGGTCCATGCTGACGCTGTCGCCTGCGAGGCAGTAGCGCCGGTTTGCGACGAATTTTTCGGCGGTCCTTGCTTCGTCGTTCCAGTAGCCGCGGAACCAGAAGAGGGGAGAATTTTGCACATCGACGGCAAAGATGCCTTCCCGCCCCGGCTCGACTTCCCTACCCTCCTGGTCCACCACGGTCATGCGAAAGCCCGGCATGGAATGTCCCATGGAACCCATCCGGATGGGCCGCTCAAGGTCTGAGCGATGGTGGTTGTTTGCCGACATCCCGAGTTCGGTCTGGCCGTAATGGTCGTAAATGGCGACCCCCAAAACTTTCTTACTCCACTCGATCACTTCCGGGTTGAGGGGCTCCCCTGCGCTCGAAGCTACACGAAGGTGCAGGGAAAATTTGCCCGCGACTTTTTCCGATTCGGCTTTGAGCGCACGGTATGCGGTCGGAGCGGATGCAAAGTTGGTCACGCGGTATTTACTGAGTACGCGAAAGATTTCGGGGGCGCCGAAGGGCGCATTGAAAAATAGAGTCGATTTCCCGACCAGAAGCGGCCCTATGGCATTGTAGTAAAGCCCGTACGCCCAGCCGGGGTCGGCCATATTCCAGTACATGTCGTCTTCGCGGATGTCGAGGCCGAACTCCATGTAGGCATGAAAGGCAGCCAGGGCTTTTACGGGGACCTCGACGCCCTTGGGGCTGCCCGTTGTGCCGGAAGTGTAGAGCATGATCATCATATCGTCGCCGTTTACCGGGACGGGCGTTTCGACAGGCGCTGCCGCTTCGAGCTCGCTCCAAAAAGAGTGATCCCCCGGCTCCAGCGCGCCGTTTGCCTCCGTAACGGTGATGATCTGAATCTTGCCCTCACGGCAGCAGGCGGCTTCCTTGAGCTTCGGCCTGTGCGTCGCATTGGTCACCACTACCTTCGCGCCGCTGTCCCCGGCCCGAAGATCGATGGCGTCAGGGCCAAACGCAGTGAAAAGAGGCACGTACACCGCCCCCAGCCGCCAGACCGCAAGGGCGGTCACCAGTAGTTCCGGGGTCTTGGGGAGAAGTACCGCGACGCGGTCGCCTTTTCGGATGCCGAGACTTTGGAGAAGCCCCGCCATTTTTGCGGAAAGGTCCCGGAGTTCCCAAAATGTGAGTTTGAGGGTTTGCCCGGTAGCATCTTCATAGAAGAGCGCGATTTTTTCCGGAATGGAGGCGTGCCTGTCACAAAGAAAATGGGCAGGGGAGACCCCGTTTGCTCCATATTCCTTTAGCCAGCTCTGCACGGCTTCTTCGGGCTTCATGGATGTCATCGCCATTATGCTGCTCCTTTCCGCAATTTTGTCACTGTTACGGGCACCGGCCACCCGGGCCGCCAAGAGCCTGGAGAACTGGGTGGATCTCAAGCCGCTGGGCCTCAGGAACTCCTCGAATCAAAAGTGACCAGGCGCAAACAGCAGCATGTATATACAGCTGCTCGGGATGGGTCAACTCTTTTTGATTCCGAGCAACGCGGCCCATGGAGCGGCTTTTCACTGCAATAGATACAGCTTCTTGTCTTTTATTTCCTGCGGGTCATGCAAATTCTTCCATCCGGGCGATTGACAACTGCCGGATGGGATTTATGTTGCACCTAACAAAGTTTTGAGAGACGAAACAAGAAAGTGAATCTTAAAAATCGCGACCGACTGGCTTCCAAAAGGAGATAGATATGAGCAAGAAACTGATATTCGCATTAGCCTTCGCCATGACGCTGGTAAGCGGTGCATTCATGAACACGCGCGCGGCCAATTTGTGCGGACCCTACTTCAGCCAACCCAATTGTAGTGTAAACCAGCACGTTCCCGGCCCGACAGCCCCTGTGCATATGGGCGCCGTCGGCTTCTAAGAGATAGTCCGAAAAGCCAGAGTGTCCCCCGGTGCCGGAATGGCGCCGGGGGACAACTGCTTTTTCGATCCGATCGAAAAAATTCCGGCCGGTATCCCTTTTCCCCTTAATCACGATTATATAATAGGAAGAATCAGCCCACTGTAGCCCCCCGCCGGGGCAGGACTGCCTTCTGTTTCAATCGATCTCGCCGGAGCGAGACCTGCCGGGAGCAGCGCAATGGACAACGCCGGGAGCAGCGCAATGGACAACGCGCAAGGTAAGGACAAGCTCGAAGAACTTCGCTGCAGGGTCGAAGAAGTCATCGGACAAGACGAGGATGGCGGCCAACCCGCTTCGGGTTCGGATTTGACTCGGTTGATCGGGGAAATCGAAGCGTATCAGCTTGATTTGGAGGCGCGGAACGAAGCGCTTCGAGTCGAAAGAATCGAGTTGCAGGAATCGAAAAAAAGGTATGCCGACCTCTATCGGCATGCTCCCGCGGGATACCTCTACCTTACGCGGGATGGTTTGATTTCTGAGGCAAATATCGCTGCACGGGAAAAGCTCGGTTTTTTTTCGCATCTTCCGCCCAATCTACCCTTCAGTGCACTCATCGATCCTTCAGACCAGGAAAAATTCTGGAACTGCATGAGGAGCGCGGCAAATGGCGCAAAGAGAACCTGTATGGTACGAACGATCAGGAAGGATGGAGCGAAAGCGAATGTTTTGCTCGAGCTTTCCCCCGAACTGGACGAAGAACGGAAGGTGAAGGCGTGGCGCCTGATTTTTGTCGATATCACCTGGCGAAAGCGGATCGAGGAAAAACTGCTGGAAAAAGAGGAGCAGTTGCGGGTGGAACTGAAGGCCATGACGCGCCTGCAAAAGATCGGTTCCATTTTTGCGACAGCAGGCGTCCTGGAGCCGATCCTGGGAGAGATAGTGGAAGCTGCGATCACCATTTCCGAGGCTGATTTCGGAGCCATTCAGCTGTTCGACAAAGAGACGTCTACCCTTCGACTCGCGGCCCAGCAAGGGTTTCCCCAGTGGTGGACCGAGTCATGGAATGCGGTCTGCAAGGGCCGGGGGGGTTGCTGTACGGTGCTAAAGCGCCGGAAGCGCACCATCATCCAGGATGTTCAGGAAAGCCCGATGCTGATCGGGACCCCGGCGCCGGAGATTTTGCTGAAGGCCGGGGTGAGAACGGTCCAGTGTACTCCGCTTCTGAGCCGGTCGGGAAAGCTGGTCGGTGTGTTTTCGACGCATTACCGGGCGAAAAAGCGGCTGGATGAGTGCACGCTGCGACTGCTCGACATGCTGGCGCGCCAGACGGCGGACATAATCGACCGGGCTCAGATGGTAGAGGAGTTGCAAAGGAGTGAGGAGCGGTTCCGCGTGCTGGGTCAGGCCAGTTCTGACGCCATTTATCAGATAAGCCCGGACTGGAAAGAGATACGACGCCTCTTTGGACAGGATTCCCTTATCGACGCCGAGAGCGCGGGCAACTACTGGCTGAAGAGCTGCGTACACCCCGACGATCAGCCGGGAATGCTTTTAAAAATCAATGAAGCTATCCGCAAAAAGAGTGTCTTTGAACATGAGTATCGATTTCGGCGTGCGGACGGCAGCTTCGGGTGGAGGTTTGCACGGGCGATTCCGCTCCTGGATGCGGGCGGAAAAATTGTCGAGTGGTTTGGCGCGGCGAGCGACATCACGCTGCGTAAGCACGCGGAGGAGGCCCTGCGGGAAAGCGAGGAGCGCTTTCGGGTTGCTCAGGAGCTTTCGCCCGACGGGTTCACCATTTTGAGGCCCGTCCGGGACGATACGGGGAGCGTGATCGATTTTACCTGGGTCTATGAGAATCCGGCGATCGCGCGCATGCGGGGCGCCGATCCGAAGCGGGTGGTGGGCCGAAGGCTCCTGGATGTTTTTCCCTCCCACCGAGCCTCTCTTTTTTTCGAAGCATACCTCCATGTGGCCGAGACCGGTGAAACCCGCATTCTGGAAGGTCTCTATCAGGGCGAACGACTCCCGAGGCCGACCTGGTTTCGGGTGGCGGTGGTCCGGATGGGGGGCGATATAGCAATCCTGGCCCAGGACATTACCAAACACAAACAGATGGAGGACGAACTCGAAAAGCGCGTCCGGGAGCGAACCGCCTCCCTGGAGGACGCCAACCGGAAGCTGCGGCTGGTTCCTTCCCAACTGATCGAAGTCCAGGAAAACGAAAGCAAAAGGCTCGCCTCGGATCTGCACGACAGTATCGGGCAAACCCTGGCCGCTCTCAAGTTTCGGATCGAACATATTGGAGCCGTTGTGCGGGCGGGGAAGGCCGAGGAGGGAATGCGGCTGCTCGACGCATTCATTCCCGTTTTACAGCGTTCCATCGATGAGACCCGAATGATTTACATGGGGCTGAAACCCACAGTACTTGCCGACCGTGGGCTTTTAGCCGCCCTGGAATGGTATCGCCGGCAGCTTCTGTCGGTCTATACGAAAGTACACATAGAACTCGAGACCGCGATCCGGGAGGAAGATATCCCCGAAGCTTTGAAGACCGCCATGTTCCGTATCGTCCAGGAGGCGCTGAACAATTCCTGTAAGCACAGCGGGGCCGAATGGATAGACGTCCGGGTCTCCCTGACTAACGGAAACATCGAACTCGAAATAAGCGATGACGGAAAGGGGATGGAACTGGACCGCGTTCTCAAATCTACCACCGCCAGAAGCCTGGGGCTGATCGGTATGAAAGAAAGGGCCGAGATCTCCGGCGGCAGACTCCACATGGAATCTGTTGTAGCAAAGGGCACCCGTGTGAGGGCGACCTGGCCGGCCGAGGAAGATGCTCTCCAAAGGAGAATCTCCGAGAGTTGAGTGCTACCGGCGAATATCGACCCTTGGGCAAAGTCCCCTGAAGAGGCCTCCAGGGTAGGGCTGGAGAATGTTAAACGAAATATGCCGCACCTTCTGTGCATGCCCGTGTCGTGCGGTTCCGTCAAAATAGGCCCCGTTTGCCTCAAGAATGTGGTCGATGCGTTGGGTGAAGGCTTCCACCATTTTGAGCCCGCTTCCTTCAAAGCTCATAAGGCCCAGTTCCAGCCGGCCGTTTGTCCCGGCAAGCTCTTCGAGCGGCAGGCTGTGACTTTCAAGGTCTCGACGGTTCGTGACATAGCCCCACACAAGCCTGCCTTCGGGGATATCCAGAGGCTCTTCCAGATCGATTATCGTGTGGGGCATGACAATGCTTCGTGCCCCGATGCGCAGTTCGCGATCCCGAGTTCCCCGAAGAAAGGAGTTGAAACCGACAAAGACCTTTTCGCCAAGTCTCGTGTGAATCACCTTTCCCCCATGGGCCGTGATGTTCAGGCCCTCCAGATGGGAATTGACGATATAGCAATTTTCCTGCGCATTGGAGCCTTTCCCGACCCGGGAGTTTTCCAGGTAGGCTCTTTGCGAGACGAGCACGTTTTCCCCTATCTCGGTGTTTCCCCTGACGACGGCATACCGGCTAAGAGATGCCCCTCGGGGTACCGGAATCGGGAGAGAAGACTGTACCACCTTGAAGATGGTTTCGAAGCCGGCCTTGTGCTCATCCACAAAATCCATGAAGACTCCCCGGGGCGGGGAGCCTGGCTCAAAGGAGATGTACTTTTCGAGCACCTCTTGGGGGAAACGGTACAAAAAGTTGAAGCAATCCCGGATCTCGACCCGGATTTGCCCCGGTTCGATAAAGCGATGAGCAAGCTCCCCTGCCTGAACGTAGGCGTGAGCGCCTATCACGCAGTCGTGCAGCCTGGTGAGGTCGACTGTGGCAAACGGGCCGAGGAAGCAGCCCTCTATGGGAGACCCGTGAATATTGGCATAATGCATGGATGCCGAATTCCGAATGAAGAATTCTTCCGGGCTCTCAGGATCATGCGAATAATGGTGAACCAGGGTTTTGATGAGGTAGCAGTCTTTTATGTGGATTACCTCGTCAGCGTGCAGGGGAATCTGCAAGCCTTCGCATTCCAGAAAATCTCCTTCGCTCTTTAACTCATCGCCTCGAACGTCGGTTTTGTACAAAACGGAATGATCGACGATGCACTTGCCCAGAAAATAGCTCCCGGCGATGCTCGAATGAGTGAAAAGAAAATGGATCGGGTGGTGTTCGGTAAGCCCGTAGAATCCGTAAAAACGGGCGAACTGATCCGGAGCTATGAGGTGGCGGATATAGGGACCGACATCAAACGCGGGCTTTCTCAAATTGACGTTTATGCGGTCTATGATACGCTCGATAAGCTTCTCCAGGTGGTGCATAAAGCGAACCCTCCATCGAAGCGATATGTTGAGAATTTCAACCTGTCAGGATATTACGCCCACCTGGGGGGGAAATTCAACAGGATTTCCGCTTGCAAAAACGATTTGCCTTTACTATAAATTCTTGATAGTTGGTTGAACGTGTCGACTTTTGCTAAGGAATTTGGTCCGGTACAAATAAGGAGAATGAATGAAGATCATGGTAGGCTATGACGGGTCTGCCGCCGCCGATGCGGCCGTGGATTTGGCGCAGCGGCACGCTCTTGCTTTCAATGCCAGGCTCTATGTGGTGACCTCTCTTGTGGGGGGCCATGAAACCGAGACGGATGAAATCGAGAAGGCCTCGGAGAAACTTAAATCCGTTAAGGAATCCATGGAAAAAGCCGGGGTCCCTGTGGAAACCCATCTTCTCATCCGAGGTCTGAGCCCCGGCGAGGATCTTGTCAAGTTCGCCGCCGAGCAGAAAATCAACGAAGTCGTGGTGGGAGTGAAAAAGACCTCGACGGTAGGCAAGGTGCTTTTCGGTTCCAACGCCCGCTACGTCATTTTGCACGCTCCCTGCCCGGTGCTCACGGTAAAACATATGGTTGACAGCGCACTATAGGCGCAATACTCCTTTGTCTGAGACGAAAACGCCCCCTGGAGGGGCGTTTTCCGGATGAAGGGGTATCCCTCTTCCGCCGGGGCCCCGATCGGCTCGCTCCGCGCGGGTCTTCCCCCCCTCTATGCAGGGTAGATTCGTTATATAGCCGAAAAGCGAAAAAATCCACCGCAGAGTCGCAGAGAGCGCAGAGTCAAATCCAACTTAGCGCCCTCGGCCCCCCTCTGCGCTCAGCGCTGTGAACTCCCATATAGACAAAATTCCGAAGGTACTTCTTTTTTTGTCCTTTGAATTCGTATTCCTCTGCGCTCTCCGCGACTCTGCGGTAGATTCGGGTTTTAACGCGGAGAAGGCTGAGACCGCAAAGGCAGCGACCTATCCGGGTGCTGACGGAAATCAGCCCTAATTGTTCGATTTCACAAAGTATGGAGCTAGAGCAGAATAGCCCTGCCCCCTTATGATCGCTGCTTGACAACTGCTCCAAACTGTATTTTAAAATGAAGTCGCCATGCGGGTTTTCCGCTACCCCTGGAACGATCTTCACCGCTGAAATTCCTTCTGCCGAATTCACGTGCTATTCTCACGCATTGAAAACCCCGGCGGGTGAGCCGCCTGATGGCGAGGCTGACATATTCCGCGAAAAGAGACGAAGAGTCATGAACACAATCGTCCTGGTAAAGCAGGTACCCGACACAACGGAAGTCAAACTGGACCCCAAGACCGGGAGCCTTTTGCGCGAAGGGGTCAAAAGTGTAATGAACCCCGATGACCGGCATGCCTTCGAGGCGGCCATCCGGCTGAAAGAGTCGCATGGAGGAAAGGTGATCGCCCTTTCCATGGGCCCTTCCCAAGCCGTCGACGTCATCTCGGAGGCGCTGGGCATGGGCGCCGACCAGGGAATTCTTCTGAGCGACCGGGCGTTTGCCGGCGCCGACAGCTATGCCACCTCCTTCACCCTGGGGAAGGCGATCGCCAAAATCGGCGAGTTCGATCTCATAATGTGTGGTCGGCAGGCGATCGATGGGGATACCGCCCAGATCGGCCCCCAGGTCGCGGAATATTTGAAGATTCCCCAGGTCACCTGTGTCTATGCGATCGATGCAGTCGAAGCGGGCGCCATAGTGGTCAGAAAACGTGTGGAAGATGGTTTTGAACGAGTGCAGGCGTCTTTACCCGCGCTTGTGACGGTGCTCGGGGAGATGAACCCTCGGTACCCCCGGGTGAGCGGATTGATCGAGGCCTGTTCCGAGCGGGCGCCCATTGAAGTCTGGAACGGAGCCGATATCGGGATAAAGACCAGGGAGGTGGGCTGGGAGGGCTCTCTTACCCACGTCATGAAGACCTTTGCCCCGAAGGCCAAACGGCAGGGCGAGATGCTCGAAGGAGATACCCGGACGGTAGCCCGCGCGCTGATCGCAAAACTCGCCGAAAACCTGTTGATCCCGCACAAGGAGGTCTCCGATGAGTGTTTGGGTTGAGACCGATCTGTGCAACGGCTGCAAACGCTGCCTCAAGGCATGCCCCTACGGAGCGCTTGAGTTTCGGGACGAAAAGGCTTCGGTGCTGGACCGCTGCACGTTTTGCGGAGCTTGCCTCAGTGTTTGCAAACAGGGGGCGCTGCGCTCCGACATAGAGCCGCGCGAGACGCCCGATTTCAGCGACAGAAAAGGGATCTGGGTCTTTGCCGAGCAGCGGGGAGGAACACTTTCCCCCGTAACCCTGGAGCTTTTGGGTAAGGCGCGCCGGCTCGCGGGCGAACTCGGCCAGGAAGTGTGCGCGGTGCTCCCGGGAGACAAAGTGTCCCATCTTTGCGATGAGCTTATCCGCTACGGAGCGCAGACCGTTTTTCTGGCCGAGCACGAAAGTCTCAGGGACTACCGCACCATTGCCTACACCGACGTTCTGGAAAAGCTCCTCGGGGAGCACCGCCCCAACATACTGCTCCTGGGGGCTACGCACGTGGGCCGGGACCTTGCGCCCAGAATCTCCCGCCGCATAGGGGTGGGCTTGACCGCCGACTGCACCGAACTGAGCATAGACCCCGAGGAAAAAATCCTTCTGCAGACAAGACCCGCCTTCGGCGGAAACGTGATGGCGACCATCGCCGGCCGCTATGCGCGCCCCCAGATGGCTACCGTGCGCCCCGGGGTCATGGAGGCCTGTGAACTCGTTGGAAACAGCGGGCAGGTGATCGAAACGAAGGTTTTCATCCGGGAAGAGTCGATCGGCACGCGGGTGCTGGAAAGAGTGGTCGAAAAAAAGGATGCGGTAAAGCTTGGCGAAGCGAAAGCGATTGTCGCCGGCGGCCGGGGCGTGGGGGATGCCGAAGGGTTCGGGCTTCTTGAAGAACTGGCAACGCTCGTAAACGGGGCGGTGGCCGGCACTCGGGTGGCCGTCGAAGAAGGCTGGATAACTCCCGATCTGCAGGTGGGCCAGACGGGACAGTCGGTGCGGCCCGAGCTCTACATCGCCTGCGGTATTTCCGGAGCGATTCAGCACCGGGCCGGAATGGCCGACTCCCGCTACATTGTAGCGATCAACAAAGACCCCCGCGCGCCGATCTTCCAGGTCGCGGACTGGGGGATCGTCGGAGACCTGCGCGAGGTGGTCCCGGAGATCATTGCCCAGTTGAAGGCGGGTGGGTCGCGCTAGAGGAACCTTAAAGACGCGGGGGCTATCGCCCCCTTGTACCCCCACGCCGCTGCGCGGCTCATTTGGCGCTTTCGTCGCCGGCCGCTCGGTTCTCACGCGCACGCGCGTGAGAACCGAATCCCGGGGGGGGCGGGGGAGACACTCCCCCGCGCTTTTCGCTCTTTTTCCCCTCAGTGTTCGCGGAGGAATTGATGATCAGGTCGAATCCCGAAGAATTGATCAGAGACACGATGGCCCGGTTTGTGGACAGGGAACTCATCCCGAGGGCCAAGGAGATTGACGAGAAGGGGGAGTTTCCCCGCGAGCTTTTCGGGCAGCTGGCCGCCATGGGGGTGTTCGGGATTCGGTATCCGAAGGAGAAGGGCGGGGCCGGGGGAAACTGCACCCTTTTTTGCATTATTGTGGAAGAGCTTGCGCGCGGCTTGATGAGTCTTGCGGCTATTACGGCCATGCAATCGCTCATGGGGACCAACTTCCTGTTTCATTTCGGCTCCGAGGAACTGCGGGAGAGGTATTTTCATCCGGCCATGAGAGGGGAAAAGGTCGGTTGTTTCTGCCTGACCGAGCCCGAGGCGGGCTCGGACCTTGGAAACGTGTCCACACTCGCCGTTCGAACCGGGGACGGGTATGTGCTAAACGGCATGAAGACCTGGGTTACGAGCGGACCGGTTGCCGATTTCTACACGATCCTGTGCCAGACCGATCCGGCGAAAAAATTCCGGGGGCTTAATTTTTTCCTGGTCCCGCGGGACACCCCGGGGCTTTCCTGCGGAAAACCCTTCGAAGTTTTGGGGACGAGAAGCACGGCGCTTTGCGAGGTCGCCTTGAAGGACTGCCTCATCCCGCATGAGCACATGCTTGGCGGTGAGGGGCAGGGTTTGAATAACCTCATGTCCATTCTGGCGGAAATCCGCACCATGACGGCCGCCCTGGCCGTGGGGCTCCAGCGGGCGGCCCTGGGCGATTCCATCCGCTACGCGAACGAGCGCGCCCAGTTCGGAAAAACCATCGGCAACTACCAGCTCATCCAGGCAAAAGTCGCCAACATGGCGACGGACCTGGAGGCTTCCCGTCTTTTGACCTACAAGGCGGCCCGGATGATCGACGAAAAAATTCCCTGCATGACGGAGGCCTCCATGGCCAAGTACTTTGCCACGGAGGCCGCCTGCCGGGCCGCCGATCATGCGACCCGCATCTTCGGCGCCTACGGCTATTCCATGGAGTACACGCCGCAGAGGTATTATCGCGATAACCGCTTTTTACTCTACGGCGGCGGGTCGCACGAAATTCTTCAGACCAACATAGCAAAATGGGTTGGACTCTAAATGACCCGTAGGAGGCAATCGCCGTGACGGAGAGAAAAATACGCGTTCTTTTGGCCAAGCCGGGGCTGGACGGCCATGACCGCGGCGCCAAGGTCGTGGCGCACGCTTTGCGGGATGCGGGGATGGAGGTGATCTACACCGGCCTGCATCAAAGAATAGCGAACATCGTGAGCCAGGCCGTCCAGGAAAGCGTCGACGTGATCGGCCTTTCGATCATGTCGGGCGCCCACCTCCCCATCTGCCGCAAACTGATGGAAATGGTCCGGGCCGAGTCCCTCGACGAGGTGCTGGTGGTGGTGGGAGGCGTCATTCCGCGCCAGGACGTGGCCGCCTTGCAGGAGATGGGCATCGGGGGCATCTTCCCCGGGGGGACGTCCTTCGAGGCCATAGTCGAGTCCATCAAAAGCGGGGTCGCCGGGAAGAGGCGCTAGATACCGTACGGAGAAGAGGTCGTTATGGGAGTAGCCGATTATACGAAGAACGCAAAAGACGCCATCGAGAAAGTAGTGCTGCAGTCCGGCATAGAGATAAAGCCGGTGTATACGCCCGCAGATCTCGAGCGGGTGGGATTTTCCTACGAAGAGGACCTGGGGGACCCCGGTCGATTTCCCTTCACCCGCTCCATACACCCGCTCGGATACCGGAGCCGCAACTGGACGACACGCCAGTACACGGGGTTCGGGACGCCCGAGCAGACCAACGAGCGCTTCAAGCTCATGATTTCCCACGGCCAGACCGGGCTGAACGTGGCCTTCGATTTACCGACCCAGATGGGCTACGACTCCGACGATCCCATGGCGGAAGGCGAAGTCGGGCGAGTGGGAATGGCCGTCGATTCGTTGCGCGATTTTGAAATCGCCTTTAAAGACATTCCCCTGGACCGGATCGGCTCCGGTCTCACCATCAATGCGGTGGCAAGCATCATGCTCGCCATGTACCAGGCGGTGGCCGAAAAGTTCGGCTATCAAAAAACGCAGATCTCGGCCACGCCGCAAAACGATATTTTAAAGGAGATGATCGGGCGAGGCGCCTGGATCTATCCGGTCGAACCCGCGGTACGCCTGATTGGCGATACGATCGAATATTCCATGAAGGAATTGCCCCGCTGCAATCCGGTGTCGGTGTGCGGCTATCATATCCGGGAGTCGGGCTGTACTCCCGCCCAGGAAATCTCCTACGCCTTCCTGATCGCCTTCGCCTACATCGATAACGTCGTGGCGCGGGGCTACAAGGCGGAAGAATTTGTGGGGCGTTTTTCGTTCAATCTCAATATTTACGGCAATCTCTGGGAGACGGTGGCGAAATTTCGCGCGGCGCGAAAGCTGTGGGCCAAACTCCTTCGGGAGCGCTATGGCGTAAACGATGAGAAGGCGCTCTTTCTTCGGGGAATATTCGGCGGGGGCGGCTCCGGGATGACCAAACAGCAGCCGGAAAACAACATCATGCGCGGGGCGTACTACGCCATGGCGGCCGCCCTTTCGGGGGCGCAGACCACGGCCCTTTGCTCTTTTGACGAAGCCTACACCATCCCCACCGAGCGGGCGGCACTTTTGTCGCTTCGCACCTTTCAGATTCTCATGGACGAAATCGGCCTCCGTGATACGGTCGATCCTCTGGCCGGTTCCTATTTCATGGAGACTCTGACCAAAGAGATGGAAGGAAAAATCCTCGAAGAGATGGCCGAGGTGGAAAAAATGGGCGGCATGGTGCGGGGGGTCTCCTCGGGCGAGGTGCAGGCGGAGGTTTCCAAGCAGGCCTATGAGTGGGAAAAGAAGCTCCAGAAGGGGCTGGTGACCAAGGTCGGAGTGAATAAGTACACCGAGGGCGTCGACATGGAGGTCGAACTCCACCAGTACAACGAGCAGTGGGCCAAAGAACAGGTGGAGAGGCTGGCCGAAGTGCGCAGGACAAGGGACAACAAAGGGGTGAGGGAAGCTCTTAAGGCAGTGGAAAAATCGGCCCGGGAAAAGACCAATGTCATGCCCGCCCTGGTCGAGGCGTGCAGATGTTACGCCACGGTGGGCGAAATGGCCAATGTCTTCCGCGAGGTTTTCGGGGAGCATGTCGAACCCGGCATCTTCTAGAATTTTCAGCGGACGATTTTTAATACGATCAACCTGGAGGTCTCAATGTCGGGGAAGTGTTACCGTTTGGGGTGCGATATCGGGGGGACATTCACGGATTTTGTCCTCATCGACGACCACACGGGTGAGATTTACGTAAACAAATGCCTTACGACTCCGGGAGACCCTTCGGATGCCGTGGAGCAGGGTATTGTCGAACTGGAAAAGAAGATCCCCGGGTGTATCGAAAAACTCGACGAGGTGATCCACGGAACGACCCTTGTCATCAATTCCATTATCGAACGCAAGGGCGCAAGAACGGGGCTCATCACCACCAAAGGCTTCCGGGACGTCCTGGAGCTTGGCCGGGAGATCCGGTATGCGCCTTACGATATTTTTGCCGAATTTCCCAAACCGCTCATCCCGAGGCGACTTCGCCTCGAAGTCGATGAGCGCGTTCGAAGCGACGGGTCGGTGCTGAAGGCCCTGGACGCGGAGGAGGCCCGAGAAGTGGTGAAGGAGCTTCTCGCAATGGAAGTCGAATCCATTGCCGTCTGCCTCCTCAATTCGTTTGAAAACCCGGATCACGAACGGTTGCTCAAAAGGATCATCGAAGAAGAGGCACCCGGGCTTTCGGTCTCCATTTCCTACGAAGTCCTGCCCCAGATCCGGGAGTACGAGCGGACGAGCACCACGGCTACCAACGCCTATGTAAAGCCCCTTACGGGCAAATACCTCTCGAAGCTTGCCGGGCGCCTCGAATCGATCGGGGTGCGGGCGAAGCTCTTTATCATGCTCTCCAGCGGGGGCGTCACCTCGGTGGATACGGCCGCCGAATTCCCCGTGCGGATCATCGAATCGGGACCTACGGCCGCGGTGATCTCCGGGCAGTATTTCAGTAAAATGTTCCGGATCCCCGAGATGTTCTGCTTCGATATGGGCGGGACGACGGCCAAATCCTGCCTCATTCAGGGAGGGGTGGCGGGCGTTGTGCCCACCTTTGAGGTCGGCCGCGTGCAGCGGTTCATGAAGGGAAGCGGGCTGGCCATCCAGGTGCCGGTGGTGGACCTCATGGAAATCGGCGCGGGAGGTGGCAGCATCGCCAAGGTGAGCAAAATGGGGACCCTGCAGGTAGGGCCCGAAAGCTCGGGCGCCGTTCCCGGGCCGATCTGCTACGGGCGGGGCGGGGGAAACCCCGCGGTGACCGACGCCGATCTCCTGCTGGGCTACCTCGACGAGAACTACTTTCTGGGCGGAGAGATGCGCCTGGATAAGGAGGGGGCGAAGCGCGGCATAGAGGAAAAGATAGCCGCCCCCCTGGGCATCTCCTATCTTCAGGCGGTCTGGGGCATCCACGACATGATAAACGAAACTATGGCCGCGGCCGCCAAGACCCACATCGCAGAGAAGGGGGGAAACCCGCGGCTTGTGACCGTTACCGCCTTCGGCGGGGCGGGACCGGTGCACGCCTACGGGCTGGCCAAAAAGCTCGGGGCCGCTCGCCTTATCGTTCCGCCCAATGCCGGGGTCGGTTCGGCCCTTGGATTTTTCACCGCCCCCCGTTCCTTCGACCTGGTGCGCAGCCACAAGGTGAATCTCCTGGAGGCCGATTTTTCCGAGGTGGAAAAAATCTTTACAGATATGGAGGCCGAAGGGGCGCTGCGGGTCGAAAAAATGGGGGCAACCGATGCGATCCGCTTCGAAAGATCTGTGGATATGCGGTTTGTGGGCCAGGGCTCGGAGACCGAAATCGCGCTCCGGCAAAACGACATGACCCGGGTCGAACGCGAAGAGGTGAGAAGGCTTTTCGATGAGACCTACTCGAAGCTCTACGGCAGGACCTATGCCGACAGCGGTGTGGAGTTCATAAACTTCAAGGTGCGGGCGACGCTTCCCGAGCGGGTTTTGAAGTTTCCCGAGCTGAGTCGGCGAAAGACTTCTCTTTCCGACGCGGTCAAGGGGCAGCGGCCAGCCTATTCGGGAGTTGCGAAAGAGTTTATCCCTCACACCGTCTATGATCGCTACAAATTGTTTGAAGGGGCCGAGTTCAGCGGCCCGGCGATCATCGAGGAGCGGGAGTCCACTGTTATCGTGGGGGAAGACGCCGCTGTTTCCGTCGATAGACTCGGATTTTTATGGATCGACATTGCGGCCCCGAAGGGTGCGATGAGGGGAGAGGAACGGAATGGGTGACAGATTCGACCCGGTAACCATTGAAATACTCTGGAGACGCCTGATTTCCATCGTCGACGAGGCGGATGGCTCGGTCGCCCGCACGGCTTTCTCCAGCCTTTTGCGCGATGCCCACGATTATACCTGCATGTTTACCGATCAGTATGGAAGGGAACTGGCCCAGGGCACCTTCGCAACTCCCGGCCAGTCGGGGGCGATGGCCCTGGGAATAAAGAAGCTCGCGGCGGCACTTCCACAGGAGAGCTACCGGCCGGGAGACGTCTTTATCACCAACGACCCCTGGGCACTGGCCGGTCATTTGAACGATATATGCGTGATGAGCCCCGTCTTCCACCGCGAGCGACTGGTCGCCTTCACCGCCTGTGTGTTTCATCACTCGGACATCGGCGGCCGGGTTTCCTCCGATAACCACGACGTCTTCGAAGACGGTTTGTTCATTCCTTTCGTCAAGCTCTACGACCGGGGAGTTCTCAATGAAGCCGTCATGGAGATGATCCGGTGGAATGTGCGCACGCCCTACGAGGTGATCGGAGACATCCGCTCCCAGATAGCCGCAAACCACATCTGTTCGGAAAAAATCCGGCTGCTCATGGAGGAAAACGATCTCGATACGCTCGATGAGCTGGCCGAGGAAATTCTCGGTCGTACCGAGCGGAGCATGCGGGAGGCCATAGCTGCGGTGCCCGACGGCCTCTACAGGGCCGAGGGGATCGTCGAGCAGATGGAGGGAAAAGACGATGTGGTGATCAAGGCGGCCGTCCGGGTGCAGGGGGATTCGATCGAAGTCGACCTCGACGGTTCTTCCCCCCAGGTCGACTGGGGAGGAAACGTCGTCTACAACTTCTCCTACGCCTATGTCTTTATGGCCATGAAGAGCATGTTCGACCCCGATATTCCCAATAACGACGGGTGCGCGGCACCCGTTACCCTGAAAGCCCCCGAAGGGAGCGTGGTCAACTGCCGATTCCCGGCAGCGGTAGCCGCCCGCATGCAAATCGGCCATTTTTTAACCGAAATCATCTATCGGGCCATGGCCGAAGTGCTGCCCCACCGGACTCTCGCGGGCAGCGGGGGCACGCCGGCATCGATGAATGTATTCTACGGCAGGCGAAACGACGGCCGTCCGTTCCACTCGGTCATAATCGGGGGCGGGGGCATGGGGGCGAGCGCTCGAAGCGACGGAGAGTACGTCTACATCTTCCCCGCCAATGGGGCCAATACACCCGTGGAAATCTTTGAAAGCGACACGCCGCTTCTCATTGAAAAGCGGGAGCTTTCCACAGATTCCGGCGGTCCGGGAAAATTCAAGGGAGGCTTGGGGCGAAGGCTTGTCTTTCGGGTCCCGCAGGACTCCCGCGCGCCTTCTGCGGTCAACCTGGGCATCCAGGCGGGAAGGTACCGCTATCCGCCCGAGGGGCTTTTCGGAGGGATGGCGGGAGCAAAGGCGAAATTCCTGGTGAACGGAAAACCCGGAAACCCCTACGGCCTTACCCGGCTGCAACCGGGCGACGAGGTGATCCTGGATGCGGCCGGAGGCGGAGGCTACGGCCCGCCCCTGGAGCGCGATGTGGAATCGGTGGCCGCCGATGTGCTCGACGGCTATGTGAGCCCGGAGCGCGCCCGGGAAGCCTATGGGGTGGTACTGGATGCTTCGGCCGGGAAGATCGACGCGGAGGCGACCCGCGTCTTACGGGACGGCCTGCGACAAGAAAATCCCCCCAACCCCCCTTTGCCAAAGGGGGGCGATCGGGGCTAGCCGGGAGGCATGGATTGTTTTTTCCGGTGTGTATAGCTCATTCCCTTCGGTTGCGCGCGGTCCATCTCCCCCCTTTGAAAAAGGGGGGCCGGGGGGGATTTCATTCAGGCTCCGCCATTCGCAAAGAACCCTCCAATATACAAGGGGGATCTTACAATGCTCGCCTACAAAAGCACCCTCAAACCACTCGCACGAGAATTGCGCAAGACAATGACCGATGCGGAACAGGCCCTCTGGTTCAGGGTGCGGCGAAAGCAGCTCAATGGGCGAATTTTTTACCGTCAAAAGTCCATAGGAAGCTATATAGTCGATTTCTATTGTCCGAGTGCAAAGTTGGTCGTTGAACTTGATGGCGGACAACACTATACATCGGAGGGCAAGGAAAAAGATCTGATCTGAGACAAAACTCTTGCAGATTTGGGGCTGTCGGTGCTCAGGTTTTCGGATCTGGATGTTCTTAAAAATCTGGACGGAGTCTTGTCAGTGTTGTACGAAAAGACTCGAAATCCCCCCAACCCCCCTTTGCCAAAGGGGGGCGATTGAGCCAAGCCGGCATGATGAATTGATTCGTGCTCCA
>JBMFWU010000082.1:0-22773 GCA_049964955.1 Syntrophobacteraceae bacterium | reverse complement strand
ACGAGTTTTTGCTACTGACCGAGTTGTCAACTCAGCCAATTCCGGGAATTGCTGTTCAATGCCGCATGCTCCGCATTCACCTTCCCTTTTGTTATCAGCGCAAATGCATGTATAACAGTTAATGCTTTTTTAAGTAAGCGAAATTTTCAAGTGCCGATTGTTAACCCTATGTATATAGTTTATTTTGTGGGATTATTGGCTTTCTGTTTCGTTATCTATGCCTTAATGAGATATGTATTATTCTTGTCGAGAATGGATAATGATGTTTTGCCCGGGTTTTTGAAAAATATCTGAAATTCGAAAGAACCATGGGGAGGCTGACGCAATGCAAAAAAGGGGGGGGAGAGGTATGCGTTTTTGGGCTGTAGTATCGTTTGTTGTCGTCATTTTATCGGCTGGTCCGGGTCACGCCGCCGATCAAAATCAACCCATGTCTTCTTCGGATTCCTCGAACGCTCTTACGGCAATGGCGTATGACGGAAATCTCGGGGCCATGATGGGGAGGTTGGCGGCCACAGCAATTCCGAGTGCGCCGGCTGCGGCGTTTTGTGCGCCCTGTGGCACACACTGCCCTTGTGTGATACCGACGGGGAAATGGGTGGCCGGCTTTACGTACGGCCATTATTCCGCCAGCGGTATCCTCAACGGTACCGACAATGTGAGCAAGGAGCAGGTGTGGGAAAAATACCTGGCAGCGCCCCAGAGCCTGGGGATCGACTTTTATACGTTCAGTCTCGTACGAGGGTTGACCGATAACCTGTCAGTCGTGGCCCTTATCCCGTACAGTGTCCGGAGTTTGACCGTCGAGACGCGCGCGCGCCAGGTAGTCACCATGAATACGGACGGGTTGGGCGACGTGCAGGTGGGCGGGATATACCGTATACATCAGGGGCCGAAGGATCTGTGGACATTCTATGGGGGACTCAGCGCTCCGACCGGCTCTATAAATGAGAGGGGCAATCTGCCGGGTAAGATCGACGTCAAGCTTCCCTATCCGGTTCAGTTGGGAACCGGCACCGTGGATCTGTATCCGACTCTGACCTATATGGGCAAATGCGAAAGCCTTCTCTGGGGAGCGCAGGCCTCCGGGATCATTCATCTCGGAACGAATTGGGACGGGTACCGATGGGGGGATTCCTATGAACTGAGCAGTTGGGTCGGCTACCAGTTTTTCAAAGGTCTGGCAGGGTCTTTGCGCCTTGACTGGCAGTCCAGCGGCCAGATTTCCGGCGCCGATCCCGAGCTCAACCCCCTGCAGGCCCCGGCGACCGATCCCAATGACTTTGGAGGGGATCGCCTGCTCATTCTTCCCGGTTTGACCTGGAGCATCACAAATGGACCGCTCAAGGGAAACAGCCTGGTCCTCGAAGGAGGTGTTCCCGTTTACCAGTGGCTTACCGGCCCCCAGCTCAAGATGTCTTATTTGCTGATTGCCGGCTGGAGATGGGTGTTCTGAGCTTCTATCCCCTGAGCTTTCTCACTTCTCCGACGCGTATGGTCACCTTCTGCGCGTCGAAGTATTCGATGAGCGGGATGGTGTATTTGCGGCTTGCTCCGGTCATTTCCTTAAACTGCGGGGTGGTGATTTCGCCGTGCTCCTTCAGCCAGGCCGTGAGCCTTGCCTGGAGTTCGGCCATGGCTGCGGCGTGAAAATAGATCTCTTCTTTGGTCTTTACCAGCACGCCTTTGGTGAGCATCCACTGGAGCACTTCCTGGCGCTGTTTGGGAGTCCCGGGAAGGGTGGGCTCGACATCGCGGAAAAAAGGCGGCTGCAGGCCCGCGTCGCGAAAAGTCTTTTCGATCTTTTCCTGTATGGTCTCCTCGTCTTTGGTGAGGGCGACTTTGTGCGTCGTAAGGCGCACCCATTCCATTTCGAGGGCGATCTTTCCCTCCTCGGCCAGATGACGAAGAACGAAATTATAGAGCCTTGCGTCGATGGGCTTGGCAAGAAGGGCGGGGATTTCCTCCTTGGCCATGCCGGCCTTGAGCGGATTTCGGGCGTGATAATCGGCCAGAAGGTCGGTTACGCCCGTTTTCATTTCTTCGAGCGCTCCCGGGTCGATCAGCCGCCGGTTGTCCTTGTCGTAGATCACCACTTTGCCGGCACTCATGAACTGCTGGAGGGTCTTGTCGAGAAACTTGAGAGGCAGGTTCGCCCGGATGCGCAGTTCGGCCTCATCGAGCCCCGCCCAGCCCGCGTCGTGCAGGTGCCACAGAATGATATCGGGGTCCGGGCTGTTGAAAAGCTTTTCGAGCGCGGCTGCCGCCTCGCGCTTGGCTGCTCCCTTGTGTTTGCGGGGAATGGGGTTTAGGACCGATCCGCCGCCGATTGTTTGCACCGGCGAGTAGGAGCGCAGAACGAACCGGTCGCCGCGCAACACCCCTGTCGGCTGGTCGAGTCGCACCTGCGCGAAGGTTTTCTCGCCGGGTTTCAGTTCCTCGCGGTCGAGCAGGACGAGGGTCGCCAGGTGTTCGGCGGTGCCCGAGTGAAAGCGTATCTTTGCCCGGTGCTTTAGCGGCCGTGGGGCGCTTTGCAAAAGTTCGAGCTCTACGTCCACCATGTGCGAGGGGTAGAGCGATCCGGCCGAAGCCAGAACGTTTCCCCGCTCGATCAGCGCTCGTTCCATGCCCTGAAGGTTTACCGCCGTTCTCTGGCCCGGCAGCACTTCCTCCACGTCGCCTCCGTGCACCTGGATGCCGCGCACCTTGCTTTTGAGCCCCTCGGGGTAAATGACCACCGGGTCTCCCACCCGCAGTCGCCCGGAGATGCTCGTCCCGGTTATGACCGTTCCGAATCCGCGCATCGTAAATACCCGGTCGACCGGCAGCCGGAACGGGCCGTCGGCGCTTTTGGGTTCGACCTCGGAAAAGAGCCTGGCAAGAGACTTTTTGAGCTCCCCGATCCCTTCGCCCGTCGCTGCCGAAACCGGGACGATCTCGCTTCCCTCAAGAAACGTCCCCTTTAAAAACTCGACGATGTCTTCGCGCACCATCTCCACCCAGTCGGGGTCCTCGACCAGGTCGGTCTTGGTGAGCACTACGATCCCCTTTTTCACCCGGAGCAGTTCGCAGATCTCCATGTGTTCGCGGGTTTGAGGCATCACGCCTTCGTCTGCCGCAATCACGAGCGCCACCAGGTCGATGCCCGTTGCCCCCGCGACCATGTGTTTGACAAACTTTTCGTGGCCCGGCACATCGACTATCCCCAGGCGCTCGCCGCCCGGCATGTCCATGTGCGCAAACCCCAGTTCGATCGTGATCCCCCGCAGCTTCTCTTCCTTCAGACGGTCCGTGTCGATTCCGGTAAGTGCCCTGATGAGGGAAGTCTTTCCGTGATCGATGTGGCCCGCTGTTCCCAGGATGACCTGTTTCATAGGCTTGTCTTTGCGCTCCGGCATTTAGTAAAATGAATACTCCGCCTATGTACTCTAACAGAAGCGCCTTGTCGCGCACAAGTCTCAAGGCGGCGTTTTTATTAAAACATTGTTTGACTTTTCGGGAGCGAAAATATTATCCTGCCGCGAATCTAAAGCCTTGACCGGAGATACTGTCATGGGGTTCAACCTTGCCGAAAAAAGCCGAATGAATCGCCTGCCTCCCTACGTGTTTGCCGAGGTAAACGCTCTTAAGATGCAGAAACGGTGGGCGGGCGAGGATATCATAGACCTCGGGATGGGAAATCCCGATCTGCCGGCCCCCGACCACGTGATCGAAAAGCTCGTCGAGGCCGCAAGAAAGAAGCACAATCACCGCTATTCGGCCTCCCGCGGCATTACCCGCCTGCGCGAGGCGGTCTCCGAGTGGTACAAAAGAAATTATGACGTCGAGATAGACCCGGACAGGGAAGCGGTTGTCACAATAGGGGTAAAGGAAGGAATGTCCCACCTGGTGCTGGTTCTGATCAGCCCCGGCGACGTCGTCTTCGCCCCCAACCCCACCTATCCCATCCATCCTTTCTCGGCAATAATCGCCGGGGGCGATGTGCGGTCGATCCCCATCGGGCCGGACAGAAATTTTCTCGACGATCTGCAGGTCGCCATAAAGCAGACGTGGCCAAAGCCCAAGCTGCTGGTGATCTCTTTTCCCCACAACCCGACGACTACCGTCGTCGATTTGGAATTTTTCAACAAGATCGTCGATTTTGCCCGCGAACACAAGATCATGGTGATCCATGATCTCGCCTATGCCGATTTGACCTTCGACGGCTACACCGCCCCGAGTTTTCTCCAGGCCAAAGGGGCCAAAGAGGTCGGCGTGGAGTTTTTCTCCATGTCCAAAAGCTACAGCATGGCCGGCTGGAGAGTGGGCTTTTGCGTCGGCAACGCCGAAATGGTGGGCGCTTTGACGCGCATAAAGAGCTACCTCGACTACGGCGTGTTCCAACCGATTCAGATTGCCGCAACGGTTGCCCTCAAAAGCGATCAGGCGTGCGTAAAGGAAATCGTCTCGGTCTATAAGTCTCGTCGGGACATTCTTTGCGAAGGCCTGGAGCGCATCGGGTGGAAAACCGATAAGCCCAAAGGGACAATGTTTGTCTGGGCACGCATCCCGGAGCAATTCCGCGCGAGGGGTTCGGTAAATTTTTCCAAATACCTGATCGAAGAGGCCAAGGTGGCCGTCTCTCCCGGGCTTGGGTTCGGGGAATACGGCGACGAGTACGTGCGCTTTGCCCTGGTAGAAAATGAAATGCGCACCCGCCAGGCCATCCGGGGGCTTCGGAAGGCATTGCAGAAAAACGGAAACGGGAAGATGGAGGCGGGAGCGGGAAGCGGGAAGCAGGAAGCAGGAAGATAGAAGCGTAGAGGCGGAAGCGGGAAGCGAGAAGAAAGACGAAATAACCGCGAAAGCGGAAGCTGGAAGCTAGAAGCAGGAAGAAAGAATCGGGAAGCAACCCGTTTTTCTTCCTGCTTCCCGCTCCCCGCTTCCCGCTTCCGCTTTTCATTGAGAGGACCATAATGGCAAAAATTGGTGTTGGTCTCGCCGGCTGGGGGACCGTAGGGTGCGGTGTTATTGAGGTGCTTCGCAAAAACGCCGCCGTGATAGAGAGCAGGCTGGGCGTTCCCGTGGAGCTTCTGCGCGTGGCCGACCTCGATCTGGAGCGCGAAAGGCCGGTTTCGGTCCCGAGGGAAATGCTCACGACCAATGTGGAAGACATTCTGCGCGACCCCGACATTCACATCGTGGTCGAACTTATCGGCGGGTTGAAGGCTGCCAAAACGGTCATCCGCTCGGCCCTGGAACACGGAAAGCACGTCGTTACCGCCAACAAGGCGCTGCTCGCCCACGACGGAAACGAACTGTTCGGACTCGCGCGCGAAAAAGGCCTTTGCCTCTGTTTTGAAGCTTCCGTGGGCGGCGGGATTCCGCTCATCAAATCCCTGCGCGAGGGGCTCGCTTCCAACCGCATCACCACGATTTTCGGAATCCTGAACGGCACCGCCAACTATATTCTCACCCGGATGACCGACAACGGGCTCTCCTTTGCCGAGGCGCTTAAAGAGGCGCAGGCGCTGGGATACGCCGAGGCCGATCCGACCCTCGATGTCGAGGGGATCGATACGGCGCACAAGCTCGCCATTGCCGGCGCGATAGCCTTCGGCACCCCGATCCAGTTCGACCGGGTCCACATCGAGGGAATTTCGGGCATCGATCCGCTCGACATTCAATACGCGGAGGAGTTCGGCTACCGGTTGAAGCTTCTGGCCATCGCCCGCAATACCGACGGACGGCTCGAAATGCGGGTTCACCCGACCCTTATCGCCAAAGACCACGTGCTTGCAAGCGTAAACGGCGCCTATAACGCCGTCCATATAGAGGGCAATGCCGTGGGGGATGTGATGCTCTACGGCATGGGGGCCGGCATGATGCCTACGGGAAGTGCCGTGGTAAGCGATATCATCGATGTTGCCCGCGACATCCTGGGGGGGATCCCGGAAAGAATTCCCCCGCTTGCCTTTCTGCCCGAAAGGGTCCAAAAAATTGAGATCAAGCCCATTTCGGATGTCTACACCTCCTACTACATCCGACTTTCGGCCCTGGACAAACCGAGTGTGCTCTCCAAAGTTTCGGGCGTGCTGGGCGCAAACGGCATAAGCATAGCCGCGGTCATCCAGAAGGGGCGCCATGCGGATTCGGTGCCTATCGTCATGATCACCCATGAGGCGCTTGAGAGCAGCGTGAGAAAAGCCCTGGACGAAATCGACAAACTCGAGGTCGTGCTCGGCCCCGCGACACTGATACGCATCGAGAACCATTAAATGGAAGACAAATTCATTATCCTTATCGGCGACGGGATGGGAGACTATCCCGTGGAAAAGCTCGGGGGGCTGACGCCCCTTGAGGCGGCGCGCACCCCGAACCTGGACAGGCTTGCCCGGATCGGCTCGCTTGGGACCGTGCAGACCATTCCCCGGGGGATGGAGCCGGGGAGCGATGTGGCCAATATGAGCCTTCTGGGCTATGACCCGGCAGTCTACCACACGGGAAGAGCGCCCCTTGAAGCCGCGAGCATGTCCATTCGACTGGCGCCCGACGAGGTCGCCTTCCGCTGCAACCTCGTGTGCCTCGAAAAGGGAGAGGCCTGCGAAACGATCATGGCCGATTATTCGGCCGGCCATATCACAACCCCGGAGGCCCACGAACTGGTCGCTGCCCTTCAGACCGCCGTGCCCCCCGATCTCAAACTCTATGCCGGCGTCGGCTTCCGCCAGCTTCTCGTCTGGAAGGGAGGACAGGCGGATTTGGCCACGGTCCCTCCCCATGACATCTCGGGGCGGCCCATAGCCACCTACGATATCCTGCGCGATCACCCGGTCCTTGGCCCTTTCTGCGAGAAGGCCGCTCGCATCCTCGAAAACCACCCCGTAAACCTGCGGAGAAAAAACGAGGGGAAGGCGCCTGCCAATGCAGTCTGGCTGTGGGGACAGGGAAAGGCGCCCGAGATGCCGGGGCTTGACAGGTTCGGCCTGCGCGGGGCGATGGTGTCGGCCGTAGACCTTCTTAAAGGCCTCGGGGTCTATGCGGGCCTTGACCCGGTGCAGGTCGAAGGCGTTACCGGATTTATAGACACAAATTACGAAGGCAAGGTCGCCGCCGCTCTTACCGCCCTGGAAAGGGGAAATTTCGTCTTCCTCCATCTCGAAGCTCCCGATGAAATCTCCCACACCGGGGACCTGGAAAGAAAAATCCTGGCCATAGAATACTTCGATGAGCGCATCGTTGGGCCGGTACTGGCGGGGGTGAAAAAATTTCCAAAAGTCCGCCTGCTCGTCGCATGCGATCACTTTACTCCCGTATCGATCCGCACCCACTCGACCGATCCGGTCCCCTTCCTGTTGGTGGACGATCTGCATGCGGAAGGGGCGAACAAAACTGTTCGATACAGCGAAAAACAGGCTCGCGAAGCCGGCTGGCACGTTGCCTCCGGTGAGGAGCTCTTCAAAATTTTCATTACTGCAAAGCGATACACCCGATGATTATTTTTCCCGCGATTGACCTAAAGGAGGGACAATGTGTCCGCCTGATGCAGGGAGACATGGAGCGCGCAACGGTCTACGGAAAAGACCCGGTCGCAATGGCCCGCCACTGGGAAAAAGAGGGCGCCGAGTGGCTGCACCTGGTCGATCTTGACGGGGCGTTTGCCAAAAAGCCGGTAAACGATGCGGTCGTCCTTGAAATTGCCCGTTCGGTGTCCATCCCCGTCGAGGTGGGCGGGGGGGTGAGGACCCTTGACACCATCGACCGGTACATTTCGGGGGGGGTGGCGCGCGTCATCCTCGGCACCGCCGCCCTGCGGGAACCGGAAACAGTGGAGAAAGCCTGCACGCGTTATCCTGATAAAATCGCCCTCGGCCTGGACGCACGAGACGGGAAAGTCGCCGTGGAGGGGTGGAAGGAATCGACTCCCACCGATGCCGTCGATCTCGTCATGCGCTTTAAAGGCCTGAAACTCGCCGCGGTCATTTATACCGATATCCATAGAGACGGTATGCAGACCGGGGTAAATATAGAGGCGACCCGCAGGCTCATGGAGACGACCGGAATGCCCGTAATCGCTTCCGGGGGAGTCTCGAACCTGCACGACATCGAAGCACTCCTGGATCTCCAGACCCTTGGGTTGCTCGGGGTAATTACCGGCCGGGCCATCTACGAGGGGACCCTCGACATAAAAGAAGCAATCGCTTTGGCCCGGAAGAGGTGAACCATGGAACTGCAAAAAAAAGTGGACGAAGCGCTGAAAGCCGCCATCCGTGACAGGAACGAAACCGCCAAGGACGCCCTGCGGATGCTTCTGACAGCACTCAAGATAAAAGAAAAAGAACTCAAGCGCCAACCCGTCGAAACCGAAATCCACCAGGTAATCTCCAACCTCGTCAAACAGCGACGCGACTCCTCCGAACAGTTCAGGACCGGGGGCAGGGCAGACCTTGCCGCCAAAGAGGAAGACGAAATCCGGGTCCTCGAAACTTTTCTCCCCCCCCAACTCTCCTCCCAAGAACTCGAAAAATTGGTCGAAGATGCCGTAGCCAAATCCGGGGCCACTTCCATGAAAGACATGGGGCGGGTGATGAAACTGCTCATGCCCGAAATCGCCGGCCGTGCCGACGGAAAAATCGTAAACGATCTCGTCCGGCAAAAGCTGGGATGATCGGCGGCGTGCCAGTCGAGAAGTAAAGAGCAGAAGAGCGAAGAGCGAAAGTGCAAAGAGCAAAAGCGCGGGGAGCTGTGCCCCCCGCACCCCCACGGGGTTCGTCCTCACGCGCAGGCGCGTGAGGACGAACGCTCGGCGCTTCGGCCGGTTGGCCGAAGCGCCAAACTGCGATTTCAAGGCTTTTTTTAGCTTTTTGCCTTGCCCGCCAGCGGCTCCGCCGCTAAGCGGGCATCCCGGCCGCGCCGGCTCGGCGCCCGAATTTCCCCCCTTTGAAAAAGGGGGGCAGGGGGGATTTGCCCTAATATCCCAACAGCTTGTCAGGAAATCCCCCTAATCCCCCTTTGCTAAAGGGGGACTGGGTTAGACCTCATTTGACGCGTTGCGGGGTTTCCGAACGGACCCCGATGCGGCTCGGCGCCCTGCCCCGCGGCTATTTTGCAAGCGGGGCAACTCGGCCGCGGCGGCACGCCGCCGGCGCCGCAGCCAAAAAGGACTTGATTTTGGGGCGGCCAGGGGCTAAATATCCGTGATTTTCACCTTTGGATTTTTCCTGTAGCCGTTTTTTTTCTTTCTTCCGTGGGAGGCTTGCCGAGTTGACTGGTTCTGCAGTTGCCTCTCTCATAAAGCAGTCGGTGGACATAGTCGAAGAGATTGGCCGTGCGGTGCATCTGCGCAGGTCGGGCAATCGTCATATGGGGTTGTGTCCGTTTCACCAGGAGAAGACTCCCTCTTTCCAGGTGGATGCGGAAAATCAGCTCTACTATTGCTTTGGGTGCCAATCGGGGGGCGATGTACTGAGTTTCGTAATGAAGCACCGGAACTTTTCGTTCTCGGATGCGGTGAAATATCTGGCCGACCGCTACAATATCGCGCTGCCGCAAAACGACCAGGTGCGCGATGAGGTGTTCGAGGCGAGCCGGGAGGAGCGCAGGCGGATACTTGAGGCTGTCGAGTGTGCCGCGGAGTTTTTTTACCTGGAACTCCACGTTTCGGCCGGGGGGCTGGGAGCGCGCGAATATATCGCTGCACGCGGACTGCCCGAAGAAGTCGTCGAGTCGCAAAAGCTCGGCTATGCGCCTGCGGGAAAAGACCGGCTTCTCATGCACTTGAGGAAAAACGGAATCGAACCATCCCTGGCCGTAAAGGCGGGGCTTTTGGGGCAGAGCGCAAACGATGCCTCCAAATTGTACGACCGCTTCAGAAACCGGCTGATTTTTCCGATACGGGATGAGCGGGATCAGATCGTTGCGTTCGGCGGGAGGATTTTGCCCGGGGGGGACGGTAACGAGCCGAAATATCTGAACAGTCCCGAAACCCCCGTGTACCACAAGGGCAAGATGCTCTATCAGTATTCGGTGGCGCGGCAGGCGTGCGGAAAGGTTCGGCAGGTGCTGCTGGTGGAAGGATATATGGACCTCTTGGCCTTCCATGCCCATGGGTTCTACCGGGTCGCGGCTACTCTGGGAACGGCCCTTACGCCTCAGCAGGTGCGGCTGCTTGGCCGGATGAGCGATGAAGTCGTTTTGGCTTACGACGGAGACGATGCGGGGCAAAAGGCCATGTTGCGCGGCCTGCCCCTTTTTTTGGCCGAGGAGCTTTCGGTGAGCTGTATCCGGTTTCCCGAAGGACTCGACCCGGACGACTTTTTAAAAAAATTTGGTCTGCCCCAACTCGAGCACCTCATCGAGCATCGGGAAGAGCTTGGGGCCCATGCGGTGCGCAGGGCCGTTTCCTCCTGGGACGGCAGTTCGGCAGGGAAGATGCGTGTCTTCGCAGAGCTTCAGCCCGTTTTTCAAAGTGTGCGCCAGCCGCTTCTCAAGGCCGAATATCTTCGCATTATTGCCGACCGCCTTTCGATTTCCGAAAAGGTGGCCGAAGAGCAGCTTTTGCACCAAAAGGGGGCGGAGACTCCCGAACCGAGGCGGGTTTACGGAAAAGCGTGCGTCTATCAAAAACAGCCCCAGGTCGAGTCCCTGGAGGAAAAGGTGCTGAGGCTCATGATCAAGCATCCTTCCCTGGTTCAGTGTGTGCGCGACTCCGATGTGCTCGGTTGTTTCGAACAGGAAAGGCTTGCCGAAATGGCGGCTTTGCTTTGTCGGGAGGGCTTTTGCAGCATGGAGGGCCAAACCCCCTCCACACTTTTCGACTTGCTGAGGGAATCGGACCTGCACGAGCTCTACACGCGCTATCTTCTGGAGCCCTACGAGTTGGAGGCGCCGGAAATGCACCTGCGCGACTGGCTGGAGGCCATGGCCAAAAGGGCGGCCAAAAAGCAAAAAAAGGAATTGGAGAGGTCCTTGCGGGAGGCGGAAAGAACGGGTGACCGAGACCGGGTCGCCAGCCTTCTTCGAGAGATCAGAAATGGTCAAAACCAATACAGGTGATCTTTAACGTTAGGAGTCAGGGGATGGCCGAAAAGGACGCCAAGCAGAGGCGCGATCCCGCGCTGGGCAAACCGGAACTGGATGATCTGAACCGCTTGATTGCTGCTGGCAAGGAGAAGGGCTTTCTTACGCTCGATGAAGTAAACGAAGCCCTTCCGGAAGAAATCGTTTCTGCCGACAAGCTCGACGAGATGATGATGATTTTCGATGAAATGGATATCGCGATCGTCGATTCCGACCAACAGGTGCGGGTGGTGCGCGATTCGGTCTCCGATTCCGAAGGGATCGTCGAAGAAGAGGAAGACGAACTGCAGCTCGAGGCCGATACGGCCAACCGGGTGACCGATCCGGTGAAGATGTACCTCAAGGAAATGGGGCAGGTTTCCCTGCTCACAAGAGACGGAGAGGTCGAAATCGCCAAACGGATCGAGGCGGGAGAACGCGAGATCTTTAACGCCATCATGGAATCTTCGATCGGCATAAAGCAGATGATGTGCCTGAGAGACAGGCTCCAGAAAGAAATCTACGGCCTCGATGAAGCAGTCGCTGAAATGGAGGAGGAGATCAACGAGGAGGAGGAAGTCGCCCATAAAAGCCGCATGATCTCCGTCCTCGATGAAGTCCAGCGGCTGCACGAAGAAAACGAGACCCTCCAGGAGACTCTTTTGGCTCAAGGAGTCGAGCCGGAAAGGGAACTGGAGCTAAAAAGCCGCGTGCAGCAAAACAAAGAACAGATCGTGAGCCTCCTCAAGGGGATGCAGCTTGGCCGCCGCCATATCGATGACGTTGTCGAAAAGCTGCACGGTCATCTCGCGGCTATTGAGGGCGCCGAAAGCAGCCTCAGGAAATGCATGCACCGGTTGGGCGTAAAGTGCGACCGTCAGGGGCAGAAGCTGGCCGATATCGGCCGGCAGGAAAACAGGGACGCTCTGGCGGCTGCCTGCAACATGTGCAGGGAGGACGTCGACAGGCTTTTTGCTGCGGCCGGGGAGGCCAAGGAGCGCATTGCGCAGCTGGAGGCCGAGGCGAAGATGGATTCCTCCACTCTGCGACAGCTGCTAAACCGTGTAAAAGACGGGACCCTGCGCTCCAAGGTGGCCAAAAGCGAGCTCATCGAGGCCAACCTGAGACTGGTGGTTAGTATCGCCAAAAAGTACACCAATCGCGGCCTCCAGTTCCTTGATCTCATTCAGGAAGGCAATATCGGACTGATGAAGGCCGTGGATAAATTCGAATACCAGCGCGGCTACAAGTTCAGTACCTACGCCACCTGGTGGATACGGCAGGCCATTACCCGGGCCATTGCCGACCAGGCCAGAACCATCCGCATCCCCGTCCACATGATCGAGACGATCAACAAGCTCATCCGCACCTCCCGCTACCTGGTCCAGGAACTCGGCCGGGAGCCGGTGCCCGAGGAAATCGCCGAGAAGATGGAGTTCCCGGTCGATAAGGTGCGCAAGGTTTTGAAGATAGCCAAGGAGCCCATAAGCCTGGAGACGCCGATAGGCGAAGAGGAGGACAGCCATCTGGGCGACTTTATAGAGGATAAACGCGTGGCCTCGCCGGTGGATGCGGTCATAAACCTCAACTTGAGCGAGCAGACCCGCAAGGCCCTGGCCACCCTTACCCCCAGAGAGGAAAAAGTCCTGCGCATGCGCTTCGGCATCGGCGAAAAGGCCGACCACACGCTCGAAGAAGTCGGCCAGGATTTTACGGTTACCCGGGAGCGCATCCGGCAGATTGAAGCCAAGGCGTTGCGCAAGCTCCGCCATCCCAGCCGGCGCAAGGAACTCAAGAGTTTCATCGAAACCTAGCGGAGGTCACCTTTTGCTTGACAGCTTCGTGTTTTCGAACTTATATTAACTGGTCGGTCGTTATAGTTCGGGCCCATAGCTCAGTTTGGTAGAGCATCCGGCTCATAACCGGCAGGTCCCTGGTTCGAGGCCAGGTGGGCCCACCACAGGTTATCCCGAATGGCAACTGGCATCAGACGGATCACTCAGGAGATGGGGGACTCCTCTTTGGGAGGATTTGTCGGCGACAGGAAAAAACCCTGGGCCGCAAGAGCGGTGAAGCAGGGTCGAGATAAGAAAAAATAAATGAAGAGGGGTGTTCCGGCTGGAGCACCCCTCTTCATTTATCTTGGAGTGCTTAGCGTGGTCCGGATAAAGGATATTCTGGGGTGGATCGATTCGTGGGCGCCTTTTCGCTTTGCCGAGGCCTGGGACAACTGCGGCCTGCAGGTGGGAGAGCCCGAATCTGAGGTTTCCCGGCTCCTCGTGGCTCTCGATCCCTTGTCTGCGGTGTTGACCGAGGCCGGGAACCTGGGGTGCCAGTGTGTCGTAACCCACCATCCCCTGCTTCTTCGTCCCGTAAATTCCATCCGCACCGATTGCTTTCCCGGATCGATCGTTGGGCTCGCGCTACGTTCCGGCATCAACATTATCGTGGCGCACACCAACCTCGATGCGGCCCGCAGCGGCACAAACGCCCAACTCGTGGAGATGCTCGACCTCGAGGTGACGGGGCCGCTGGAGGCCGAGTCCTCCTTTCTGGAGGACTCCAGGTACTGGGGGATGGGGCTTATTGGGCTTTTGCGAAAAGAGACCACCGCGTGCTCGCTTGCCGCCTTTCTCGGGACTGCTCTGGGGGGAGCTTCCGTGCGCATTGCGGGCGACCGGGAAAAGAGAGTACGAAGGGTCGCCGTTTGCTCCGGAAGCGGGGGAAGTCTTCTTACAAAAGTGGTTGCCTCGGGTGCAGAGGCGTATATTACGGGGGATTTGAAATATCACGACGCCCGGTTTGCCGAAGAAGCGGGTATCGTGGTCATTGATATAGGCCATTTTGCCTCGGAGAGGCCTGTTTTGGGGCCTTTGAGCGATTTTTTGCGCTCCCGTGCCCGATCCGAAGCAAAAGACCTCGAAGTTTTTGTCTCCACCTCGGAGACTGATCCGCTCGGCTGTGTTGCCTGACCGGATGGATTCAAAAATAGGAACGGCTTATGAACTGACGTTGTCAGGAGGGATTGAATTGCTTGACCAACTCAAGTGTCTGATCGAGTATCAGAAAATCGAAGACAAAAGAAACCAGTTGATTCGCAGCTACGAGGAAGGCCCGCGCCGCATCGCCGAATTGGAAAAAGAATTCGACTCTTTCGAAGGGCAGTTTCTTGCCAAAAAAGATGAATGCGACAATGCGAAAAAAGCGCACCGTGAGATCGAACAGCAGATGGAGGAGCTGCGGGCTCGTGTGGGGCGTCAGAAAACGCGGCTGAACGAAGTGAAGACCAACAAGGAGTACCAGGCGATCCTCAAGGAGATCGAGGAAACCAAAAAGGATGTCTCCCAAAATGAGGAGAGCGCCCTGGAGCTTATGGATAAAATCGAGCTGCTCGCTAAAGAGGTCGCCGAACTGGAAAAGGACCTGAATGAGAGGCGCAGCGTTGTGGAGGAGCAGCGGGCCGTTTTGCAGCAGGAGGGCGGTGATTTGAAGGCCCGGCTCGACCGTCTGGAGTCCATTCGCCAGATGGTGCGCGAGCGCGTAAAGCCCGATCTTTTGAAAAAAACCGATTTTCTTTTCACCAAACAGGCCGGAATCGCCGTCTCGGCTGTGGAAAACGGTGTTTGCAACGTTTGCCACATGAATATTCCTCCGCAAAAATTCATAGAACTCCAGCGTGACGAAGACATCATGCAGTGCCCTCATTGCCACCGGTTCCTCTACTGGGCCGGGCATGAAGGATATTGCATCACAGAGGAAGATATCGACAGCATTTGACCCGCCGGGCGCCTGGTGGGGAAAAGGTTTTGAAACAATCGTGAGGTGGTAGGAATGGCAGTCTACGGAATGAAGGTTTTTGCGGGCAACAGCAATCCCGCGCTGGTGAAAAACATTTGTGAAATCCTGGAGATCCCACTGGGCAAATCGTTTGCCGGAAAGTTCAGCGACGGGGAAATCAGGATGGAAATCGGCGAGAATGTACGAGGCGCCGATGTCTTTGTCATTCAAACGGGCGCGGCTCCGGTTAATGATAACCTGATGGAGCTGCTGGTGATGATCGATGCGTGCAAACGCTCCTCGGCCCACCGCGTCACGGCCGTTATGCCCTACTATTGCTACGCGCGCCAGGACAGGAAGAATAAGCCCAGGGTCCCGATCACGGCCCGCCTGGTCGCCGACCTCATCACCCGGGTCGGCGCCGACCGCATCGTCACCATGGACCTTCATGCCGGGCAAATTCAGGGCTTTTTCAACGTCCCGGTCGACAATCTATATGCCTCCTCCATTTTGTTCCCCTACATCAAGGAGCATTTTCACGAGGACCTAGTGATCGTGTCCCCCGATGCCGGGGGCGTGCCCCGCGCTCGCGCCTATGCAAAGATGTTAAAATCGGGACTGGCGATGATTGACAAGCGCCGCAGCGATGTCAACAAGGCCGAAGCCTTGAACATCATAGGCGAGGTGGACGGGAAGACTGCCGTCATTTTGGACGATATGGTCGATACGGCCGGAACGCTCGTGGAAGCGACCAAGACCCTGCTGGACAGAGGCGCCAAGGAAGTATTCGCCGCAGCAACCCATGCGGTGCTCTCCGGGCCTGCGGTCGAGCGCATTCAGAACAGCGCTCTCAAAAATCTTATCGTTACCGACACCCTGCCGCTAAAGGAAGGGATCTGCAACGGCAAGATCCGGTGCGTATCGTCTGCGAGGCTTTTCGCGCAGGCCATTCGCAATATCCACAACGAAGACTCGATCAGTACTCTTTTCGAGATTTTGCACTGATCGGTTCTCCTGCGCATGCGGTTCCCGAATCGCCGGGGAGGGGGTTCGGGAATGGATCCTGAGGTTTCCCTTATGAGCGAGACGGAGAGTGGCGAACAGCGGTGTCCCCAATGCGGGGCGGTGGTGCGGTTGTATCGAAACCCGCTTTTGACCGTGGATATACTCATCGAGATGCCGGGAGAGGGGATCGTTTTGATCGCGCGCAAAAATCCGCCCTTGGGCTGGGCCATTCCTGGCGGTTTCGTCGATTACGGGGAAAGCCTGGAGGCCGCTGCGATCCGGGAGGCCGGAGAAGAGACGGGATTGGAACTGGAGGAGCTCAGGCAGTTTCACGCCTACTCAGATCCCCGAAGAGACCCGAGGGGGCACACGGTGAGCGTTGTGTTTACAGCCCGTGGAAAAGGCGTGCCGAAAGCGGGGGACGATGCGAAAAATCTCAAGATTTTCCCCTTCCACAAGCTGCCTGAAAAGCTGGCGTTCGATCATGCCTTGATCCTGTCGGATTATCTCCAGGCCAAAGGCAGGGGATGAAGCAAGCTCTCGGAGCCATTGTAAGGAGACTCTCTTGCAAAACTGCCGATGGCAGGCACGAGGGGCTGATTTTTCTTCCCCCTTTTTAAAGGGGGATCGAGGGGGATTTCGAACACTTAGGCGGGTGCAGAGAATTAAAATCCCCCCTTCCCCCCTTTTACAAAAGGGGGGAATCTGCCCTGCACCCCAGTCTTCGCAACTTTTTGCAAGAGGCTCGGACTTATTTATTTCGCGGCTTCGCGTGGAAACATTCTTGAAAAAATGAGCTCAAGAAGGACCTGAAAACGTTGGGAATGATCCGCAAGGCCAGAATAACGGATGTAGTCGAAATTCATAAAATACTGCAGGACTTTGCGGCGGAGGGGACGCTTCTGCCCCGCGCCCTTAGCGAACTCTATTCCACTCTGCGGGATCTGGTGGTCTTTGAAGACGAAACGGGCCGGGTGGTGGGGTGCTGCGGCCTTCATATTTTCTGGGAAGATCTGGCGGAGATTCGCTCCCTGGCCGTTCTCAAGACGCATCAGCGGCGCGGCATAGGGCGAGTGCTGGTGGAGTCGTGCATGGCGGAGGCGAAATCTCTGGGCATTTTGAAACTCTTTACCCTTACCTACCAAGTGGAGTTTTTCGGACATCTGGGGTTTCGGCCGGTCGATAAGAACATGTTTCCTCAAAAAGTGTGGGCCGATTGTGTGCACTGCCCCAAGTTCCCCAACTGTGACGAATCGGCGCTTCTGTTGGATATTGCCTGAAAATATGGTAGTCTGCGTCAAAGTCCTTGACCGGTCCGTTCCGGAGAGGACGAGCTGTGGCAGCAAATGGCCGACCTGATTATAATAAACCGGAGGCACGCCGGCGTGCCTCTCGTTTTTGATTCCGATTATCGCCGTCCGTTTCGGAGGGGAATCCTTAAATGGAAATATTGGAAGTTCTTAAAAAAATATTCGGAAGCCAGAACGAGCGCACCCTCAAGAAGCTCATGCCGATTGTAGCGGAAATCAACTCTTTTGAGCCGCAGATACAAAAGCTGAGCGACGAGGAACTGAGGGCGAAGACAGCTGAGTTCCGCCAGCGCCTGGAAAAGGGGGAGGAACTCGACGATATTCTTCCGGAGGCTTTTGCGGTCGCGCGGGAGGGTTCGGTTCGCGCCCTGGGGATGCGTCCTTTCGACGTTCAGTTGATAGGGGGCATCGTTTTGCATCAGGGTAAGATCGCCGAGATGAAAACGGGGGAAGGCAAGACCCTGGTGGCCACGATGCCTGTCTACCTCAATGCCCTCAGCGGCAAGGGGGTTCACCTGGTAACGGTCAACGACTACCTTGCCAAGCGCGATAGCGAATGGATGGGGAAGCTGTACAACTTTCTCGGCCTGAGCGTCGGGTGTATCGTGCATGGGCTGGACGATCACGAAAGGCAGCAGGCCTACGGCGCAGACATAACCTATGGGACCAATAACGAGTTCGGCTTCGATTATCTGCGCGACAACATGAAGTTCCGCAAGGAGGAACTCGTTCAGCGCGATCTGCACTACGCGATCGTCGACGAAGTGGACAGCATTCTTATCGATGAGGCGCGAACGCCGCTCATCATATCGGGGCCGGCGGAAAAATCAACCGAGCTCTACTACCGGGTAAACCGGATCATTCCACCTCTTCGCGAAGAGGAGCACTATACCAAGGAAGAAAAGAGCCGTACCGTTTCGCTCACCGAGGAGGGCGTTCTCCGGGTGGAGAAGCTGCTCGGGGTCGAAAACCTCTACGACCCTGCGAATATGACCATAAACCACCACGTGCAGCAGGCGCTCAAGGCCCATGTTCTCTTTAAACGCGATGTCGACTACATCGTAAAAGACGGCGAGGTGGTCATTGTCGATGAGTTCACGGGGCGCCTCATGCCCGGCAGGAGGTACAGCGAAGGGCTTCACCAGGCCCTGGAGGCCAAGGAGGGGGTAAAGGTCGAAAATGAAAACCAGACCCTGGCTTCCATCACTTTTCAAAACTATTTTCGCATGTACAATAAACTTGCCGGCATGACGGGAACCGCCGAGACCGAAGCTGCCGAATTTGCAAAGATTTACAAATTGGACGTCGTGGTGGTCCCCACGCACATGAAAATGATCCGCAAGGACAACCCCGATTGCATCTACCGCACCGAATCCGAGAAGTTCAAGGCCGTAGCCAGGGAGATCAAGGAGCTTTATCAGATAAAGAGGCCGGTGCTGGTGGGAACGATCAGCATTTCGAAGTCCGAAAAATTGAGTGAAATGCTCAAACGCTCCGGTGTGCCGCATCAGGTGTTGAACGCCAAGCAGCACGAAAAGGAGGCCGAGATCGTGGCCCAGGCCGGTCAGCCGGGTACGGTCACCATCTCGACGAACATGGCCGGCCGCGGGACGGATATCGTGCTCGGGCCAGGGGTGGTGGACATGGGGGGGCTGCATATCATCGGCACCGAGCGTCACGAGTCCCGGCGCATAGATAACCAGCTGAGGGGCCGCGCGGGACGCCAGGGTGACCCCGGGTCCTCACGGTTTTACCTCTCGCTTGAAGACGACCTGATGCGCATTTTTGCCGCCGACCGGCTCTCGGGTCTCATGCAGCGGATCGGCATGGCTGAAGACGAACCCATCGAGCACGGTCTTATCAGCAAGGCGATCGAAAATGCCCAGAGCCGCGTGGAAGATCACAACTTCAGCATCCGCAAAAACATCATCGAATACGACGATGTGATGAACCAGCAGCGCGAGATCATTTACCGGCAAAGGCGCGAGGCGCTTCAGGGCGATAATCTCAGGCCCGAAATTTTCGATATGATCGAAGATGCTCTCGATGCGATTGTCCAGGCCAATACGGCGGAGAAGACCTACGCCGAAGACTGGAATCTCGATGCAATCAAAAACGAGATGACGCGTATCTTCGGCGTGCAGCCCGATCTTACCCCCGAGGCGCTGGGGGACATGAATCCCGAGGAATTGAGGCAGTATCTTTTCGAGTTGGTCGAGAAGCGCTATGAAGAAAGGGAGAGCGAATTCAGCGAGCCGATCATGCGCGACCTCGAAAACTTCATTCTTCTGCAGACCGTGGACACGCTGTGGAAGGATCACCTGCTCAACATGGATTATCTCAAGGAGGGCATCGGCCTTCGCGGCTACGGACAGCAGGACCCGGTCGTGGCCTACAAGCGGGAAGGCCACGCGATGTTCCAGGAGATGATTGAGCGCATCAAGGAAGAAACGCTCCAGAAGCTCTATCACATCCAGATTCAACGCGAAGACCAGTTGCAGGAGATGCGGGCCGAACAGGAAGACCAGCCCATGTATTTCGGGCCGCCCGAAGAACCCGCCAAACAGCAGGCCGTTAGAAAAAATGCAAAGGTTGGAAGAAATGACCCATGTCCCTGTGGAAGCGGCAAGAAATTCAAAAAATGTCATGGTAAATAGGGGCCCATTTGAGATTCCGGGGTTTGTGGCCGGGGCGGCCGAATCGGGCATGCGCTACACTGGAAGGCCCGACCTTGCGCTCATCAGCTGTGAGGACCCGGAGGGGTGTACGGCCGCCGGGGTCTTTACGCGCAACCGCTTTTGCGCTGCTCCTGTGGAGCTGTGCCGCGAGCGTATCGAAGGTGGAAAGGCAAGGGCCATCCTCGCCAATGCCGGGATTGCCAACGCGTGTACGGGCGAAGAGGGAAGAATCCGGGCGACCCAAATGGCCCGGCTCGCCGCCGAAGGACTGGGATCTCCTGAAGATTCTGTGCTCGTTTGCTCGACCGGTGTAATCGGACGGCAGTTGGAGGTAGCTCCCGTTGCCCGCAGTATGCCGGGGCTTATCGGATCGCTTCGGCCTGACGGATGGTTGGATGCGGCGAGGGCCATCATGACGACGGATACGGTCGAGAAGATGGCAAGTGTGCGCGTCGAGCTGGAACCGGGCAAAACGGTCACGGTGGGCGGCATAGCCAAAGGCTCCGGGATGATAGCCCCGGACATGGCGACTCTTCTCGTATTCGTCTGTACGGACGCAGCCGTAGCCCCCGAGGTTCTGCAGCATTGGACCAGTGCCGGGGTGGAAGATTCTTTTAACTGCATAACGGTTGACGGGGACACGAGCACAAACGATTCCCTCATCGTCTTTGCCGGCGGGGCAGCCGGAAACAGCCCCCTCACCGATACGAGCAGTGAGCAGAGCCGGATCTTCGGCGATGCGCTCCGATCGGTCCTGCGCGACCTGGCGATTCAGGCCGTAATGGACGGCGAAGGGGCGACCAAACTGATCGAAATCGAGGTGAGCGGCGCAACGGACCGCCTGAGCGCCCGCCAGGTCGCCTTCACCGTTGCCAATTCACCCCTGGTAAAGACCGCCTTTTTCGGCGCAGACGCAAACTGGGGAAGAATCGTTTGCGCGGCGGGAAGGTCCGGTGTGCCCCTTGTTCCCGAGCGCGTAAGCCTTTTTTTTGCAGACCTTTGCGTCTTCCAAAACGGCGTCCCGATCGGCGGAGATAAGGTCGAAGAGGAAGCCTCCCGCATCTTCGCTCAAAAAGAAATTCACCTCCGCCTTGATCTTGGCGAGGGAAACAGCTCCTTTACCGCCTGGACCTGCGACCTTTCATTTGACTACATCAAAATAAACGCTTCCTACAGAACGTAAGGGGGGCGACCACCAACTCTGCAATTTGTAAACACTGATTGCATGAGGATAAACGGCCGACCATGCGATGCATGACGTCTCCCCCGACGTGTTGCGCCGGGTTTAAGGATTGCACTGCGGCTGAAGGTTGTTTAAACTATGAAAAAGTTGCAACAAAGACAACCTTAGCGAGGTAGTCCCGTGACGACGATGGGAGTGAAACTTGACGAAGAAACCTGCGCACGCTTGAAATCCCTTGGGGCCATCAAGCGACGCTCTGCACACTGGCTTATGAAAGAGGCCATTCTGGAATATCTCGACAAGCAGGAAGCGATCGAGGCCCGCAACCGAGACGCTGACGAAGCATGGCGGGAATATCAGTCCACAGGTCAATTTGTCAGCAATGATGCGATGACGGCATGGTTCGATGCATGGGGAACGGATAGTGAAGGTCCACCCCCGGAGAATGAATGCCTACCCTGATATGGTCTCCAGCTTCCCGCGACGATGTTGTCCGCTTGCGACAGTTCCTCGCTCGCCATAATCCGGAGGCGGCCAGCCGGGCCGCCGAGAGCCTGAAGAAGGCCGCAAATCTTCTGCTCGCTCATCCTGGAGCCGGGAAAAGGCTTGAGGGGCGGCAGGACCGCGAGCTTTTTGTTCCCTTCGGGAAGCGCGGCTATATCATGCGCTACCGATTAGAAGGGGACCTCATCATTATTTTACGGATATGGCACGGCCTTGAGGATAGAGGCTAATTCCCCTCCCCTGTGCCGCTGCACCCGAACCCCTTCGCGCCCGCCACTTCATTATCCCGGGACACGAGCCAGTTTCCATCTGGAGACTTGGGGACGTGACAGGTGGTTCGAACCCAAGTCCCCCTTTGAAAAAGAGGGGAATCTGCTACTTGGCTATTTCGAATAATGTACAGTAAAATACCGTATGCCAAAATTTTGGTCTTGTCCCCAGTTCATTGACATATAGTTGGGTAGGCCAATAGCTGGCAAAACGTCCACGGGCGGTCTGCTACATTCGCAGCCATGGCCGGCGTAATCGGCCGAAAAACACGGTCCTTGCCACGACTGAGCGTCTCGTGGGCCCGGATGAAATTGTAGCAGGCAACGCAAATGGCGAACTTGGCCTTTAGCCATCGCATTGATCGGGCAACAGTCGGCGTTTTGCGTGCAAGATGGGCGTCCCAAAGACGCCAGTCCAAATTAGACCGTTCGATGTAAGCGGTATTGATCGTGCAACTGGGCGAATTAGCCAAACGGGCACCAACACTCTGCTCCGTGCCGTGAACCACCCTGCGTTCGACCTTGATCACTCGCCCACCCTCACGGGTCTTATGAACCGTAGCGTAATCCAGATCCTTATCTACGGACTTCTCCGGATTACGGGGTCGGCCCCGTTTGCCTGTAGGCCCCGCTGGGATCAACTTGTGAAACAACTGTGAGTTTCCGGCAAGCCTGCATGAAAGGAGCTAGAAAAGGGTCTATGATCGGCTGAACTCGTGAGTATGAAAGGAGAAGCCGATGAACCCCAAGAAGGAACTGGTCCTGCAGGACGACCTGCAGTCTGCCTGTGTGTCATTTGAACAATGGAGGAGCTCCCGCAAGAAAAGGGAGCGCATTCCCGACAGTTTGTGGGCGGTGGCTATGGCCCTGTCTCAAACCTATTCCGCCTTCCGAATCGCCAGAACCCTCAGATTGAACTACAAAGAACTCAGAGACCGCCTCCATGCACGCCAGTCGTAAGCGCTCGGGGAACCGCATCTTTTCAGGACAAAATTATTGTGACAGGTTGC
>JBMFWU010000081.1:0-23109 GCA_049964955.1 Syntrophobacteraceae bacterium | reverse complement strand
AAAATCGAGGGGGAACACCTCGCGCGGCGCCATCTTGTGGAAGCGGAAAAGGCATGCCTTCGCGCCAAGGACCTGACCCAGAAGTTCATAACGTTTTCTTCCGGAGGCGGGCCGGTCAAAAGCCGCCTCTCGTTGCGCGAACTGGTTGCAGGTATTGCCGAGCTGGTGTTGAGAGGTACGTTGACAAGCTGGGAACTCAAGGGGGCGGAGCAACCATCCTGGGATGTCGAGGCCGATGAGAACCAGATGCGCCAGGTGTTTACAGGACTCATCGAAAATGCGGTGGAAGCCATGTCCAAGGGGGGGCTTATTTCGATCGCCACCGAAAATGTGCAAATCGACGGGGCGGGGATCGGGGGGATGGATCTTGGTGACGGCCGCTATGTAAAAGTGTCTGTTGCCGATGAAGGCATCGGGATTCCGGAAGAAAATATGCCCAACATATTCGACCCCTATTTTTCCACCAAGTATCGCGGAAGCCAGAAAGGAATGGGCTTCGGGCTCGCCATTGCGCATTCGGTCATAAAAAAACATAACGGAACCATAAAGGTGGAATCGATTCCGGGCAGGGGAACAACCGTCAGCGTCTTTATCCCGGCCGCGGAAGGCGAGTGCGGGGCGCTGCGCTCCGGCCGTCCCTATTTCACCCCTCCCAGGAAACGGATACTTGTGATGGAAGACGAGGAGATGCCGCGCGAGTTGATCCAGACAATGCTCGAACACCTTGGCTTTGAAGTCGATACCGCGCAGGAAGGCCGCGAGGCGGTCGAACTCTATTTCCAGGCCATGGATACCGGCCGCAGCTATGATGCGGTGATTCTCGACCTGGCCGTAAAGGTGGGGATGGACGGAAAAGAGGCCATCGGGAAAATACGATACCTCGATTCCAAGGTGCGGGCGATCGTTTCGAGCGGCTATTCCAAGGAGGCGATTATGACCAGTTGCGCCGATTCGGGTTTTAGCTATGTTTTGAAAAAACCCTATGATCTGGAGGCTCTTAAGGTAGCGCTGGAGCAGGTTCTGGGTAGTTGTTGATTAGTATTGGAAAATCCCCCTGAATCCCCCTTTTTCAAAGGGGGACTTGGCTTCGAGTCCCGGTCTGGAAAGAGTTGTAGGCCTATTGTGGAATCGATCGAGAATTCCGGCGCGCCGGAGAATGAAAGGGCGACATCCGAATCGACTCCTGCGCATCTCGCCCGTCGAGCAGGCAAGCTGGCACTTGCGCTGGGAGCGCTTGGCGTCGTCTATGGCGACATAGGAACAAGCCCTCTTTATGCCATAAAGGAATGTTTCCACGGACTGCACGCCATCGCTCCGAGCGAGTTGAACATCCTGGGCGTGCTCTCTTTAGTGTTCTGGTCCCTCACCATGGTAGTCACCGTCAAATACGTGGTTTTCATCCTGCGGGCGGACAACAAGGGGGAAGGAGGCATTTATGCCTTGCTGGCCCTCATTCCGATGGATAAGACTAAGCAGTTGCCTCGGATGTACGCGGCAATCGTGCTGGCCGGAATCCTCGGGGCGGCCCTGCTCTATGGGGATGGAATCATTACCCCGGCCATCTCCGTACTCTCCGCCATGGAGGGGCTGCAGGTGGCCACCGAGGCGGCGGCTCCCTTCGTGCTTCCCTTGACGTGCCTGGTCCTCTTCGTTCTGTTTTCCGTCCAGCGCAGGGGGACCGCCAAAATCGGCAAGGTCTTCGGTCCTGCCATGATGGTGTGGTTTGCTGCGATAGGGGCGCTGGGGCTCCTCGCCATTCTGGAAAACCCCCATATCCTCACAGCGGTCAATCCGGTCTACGCAATCAAATTCTTTCTCGTCAACAGAATCCACGGAATGATTGTACTGGGTTCGGTCGTTTTGTGCATAACGGGAGGCGAGGCGCTCTACGCCGACCTGGGCCATTTCGGGCGAGACGCCATCAGGATGTCCTGGCTGGCGGTAGCGTGTCCGTCGCTCCTCCTCAACTATTTCGGGCAGGGAGCGCTTATTTTGGGACATCCGGCGCTGGTTTTCAATCCATTTTACGGGCTCGTGCCGCACGCGCTTCTCTACCCGATGGTTGTTCTCGCCACCATAGCGACCGTGATCGCCTCGCAGGCGATGATAACAGGAGTCTTCTCGCTTACCCAGCAGGCGGTGCAGATGGGGTTCTTTCCTCGCGTGCACGTGGTCCATACCTCCGCGGAGACACAAGGGCAGATTTTCATCGAGAAGGTCAATTACGCCCTCATGGTGGCCTGCGTCGGGCTGGTGCTGGTGTTCCGGGAATCGAGCAGGCTTGCGGGCGCTTACGGCATAGCCGTTACAGCCACAATGGGAATCACCTCCATACTCTATTTCTTCGTCGCCAGGCGGGTCTGGCGTTGGCCCCTTTGGAAAGCGCTGCCGATTGTCGCAGTTTTTCTGACTTTCGACATTTCTTACTTCACGGCAAATCTTTTCAAAATTCTGGATGGGGGTTGGTTCACTCTTGCGATTGCGCTGGCGATTACAATAGCCATGGCCACCTGGCGGGATGGACGGGCTGAACTTTCCAACAAGATGTTGAGCGCCGGATTACCCATGGAGATTTTCATGAAGGATATCGAATCGCACGATCCCTATCGGGTGCAGGGAACGGCGGTTTTCATGACTGTTTCTCCTGTCGGGGTGCCCGCCGCTCTGTTGCACTATCTTCGCCATGCGCATGTGCTTCACGAGAAGGTGATCATTTTGTCCATACGGTCGGCCGAGGTTCCAACAGTTGCGAAAAAAGAGCGTGTGAGGTTCGAGGAACTGGGCCATGGATTCTACCGTGTGCTGGCCTTCTATGGCTTCATGGAGACCCCCAATGTGCCCGATATAATGAAACGGGTTTCCCGCATGGGGCTGCATACCGAACTTTTCGAAACGACTTTTTTCCTGGGAAGAGAAACGCTGCTTACCACCGGCTCTTCAAAAATGAGCCACTGGCGAAAGTCTTTGTTCTGTTTCATGTCACGCAATGCCCAGACCCCTATGACCTATTTCGGTCTTCCCCCCAACCGGGTGGTGGAAATCGGCGTGCAGGTCGAGTTATAGCGGCCTCGACCATCTTTGTAACGCACTTGATTCTTGCCGGATCGCGCGGCCTGGAGGATTTCACCGGAAAATGGGCAAAGAGCAGGAGCCAATGAAAGTCAAAACCGTTTTGCCCTGGTTTATCGCACTGCTCCTTGTTTTCGCCTTGATCTTCCTGGTGGTGAAGCAGCGCGGCGGACGGGTTGGAGTATATGAAACGGCAGTGCGCGAAAATGATATGGTGTCGTCCATGAGACTGAATCTTCTGAGGGCGGCTGAAGCGGAGAAAAGCGCCGTTCTGGCTCCAACCGACGAGGAATCGCAGCGATTTGCCGACCAGGCGCGCGTTGCCGCAACGAACGTAGACAAGACTCGCAGGGAACTTGGTCGTCTTATCGAGAAAGATGATTCAACCGGGGAAACGACCCGTATGGGCGAGTTTGACAGATGCTGGAAAAAGTCTGAAAATCTCGATCGACTCATTCTCGGCCTGGCCGTGCAGAATACGAATCTTCATGCAACCAGTCTTGCCCTTACCAAAGGGGCTGCAGTCGTGAGAGATCTGGAACGAAATCTGACCAGCCTCATCGATTCCGGCGGCCCTGAGAGCAGGAATGTCAGGACAGTCAGGCTGGCCTACCAGGCCATTGTCGCCGGTCTCAAGATTCATGATCTCTACTCTGCTCACATCGACGCGGAAACCGGTGAACAGATGGCCGGAATTGAAAAGAAAATCGAGGGCAATGAGCAAATCCTCGCCAGTTCCCTGAAGGAGCTCACCAGTTCCATAAACGGCAGCGGGCGGGGCGCCGTGAAGGACGCAACGGCCGATACTGTCGAGTTGGGAAAGATAACAAAAAAAATTATCGCCCTTTCACGCGAAAATACGAACATTAAGTCTCTTAAACTCTCATTGGGGAAAAAACGTCTTATCACCGCTCAGTGTGATGACATCCTGAGCACTCTCCAGGAGGTTATCCGAAACAGAGGCACAACGAACGCCACGCGGTGAAATGGCTTGGTGAGCCGTCTTCAATTCCCGTTCCGCGCTTCCTGCTCCTATTTTTTGGAGAGTCTTTCCACGAGTTTGGCCGCGACTCCGTCGGGGACCAGGCCGGAGACGTCGCCCCCCGAGCGCACCACTTCCTTTATGATTCGCGAGCTGATGTATATCCAGCGCATGCCGGTCATGATGAATGCGGTTTCGATTTCGGTGTTCAACTTTCGGTTCATGAGCGCCATCTGGAACTCGTATTCAAAATCGCTGACCGCTCTGAGCCCCCTGACTATGGTGGTTGCCGAAATGGATTGGACGTAGTCGACCAGCAGCCCCTTAAGAAGGTCCACCTTCACCCGATGCCTCTGCGGATGGTCGGCCATGGACTCCTTTATCATTTCGAAGCGTTCCTCGGCGGTAAACACGGGCTCTTTGCCGGGGTTTACCGCAACCGCGATGATAACCTCATCGAATATCTTGAGGGCGCGCTCCAGAAGATCGATGTGACCGTTGGTAATGGGGTCGAAAGACCCCGGGTATACCGCTATAGTGGGCAAATTCTCCTCCTGCTCGGACTTGAGCGAATGAGCTACATCCGCGAATAGATTTCGATCAGTGTGTCGCCGTATCTGCGCTCGCGATCCTTTTGCCATATCGGGTCAAAAATGGGCGTCGGGACCTCTTTTGCGGGCCGTTCGACAATGACCAGCGCCCCGGCGTCGGCGATGGGGCCGAGATCTTCGAGCGTTTTCTCCACATATCCTTTCCCGTAGGGCGGGTCCAAAAAGATGAGGTCGAAGAATTCCTTTTCCTGCTCGAAGCGATGGAGCGCCGAGGCGACGGTCCCGGAAAGGACTCGGGAACTCTCCCCGGCGCCGCACAAAAGTATATTGTCGCGTATCAGGCGCAGGGCTTCCTCGCCGCTATCGACAAAACAGCAGGACCGGGCGCCGCGGCTAAGCGCTTCAAGACCCGCGGCCCCGGTCCCTGCGAAAAGATCGAGCACCCGGGCCTCCGGCACATGTTCGGCGATCATGCTGAAGACCGCCTCGCGTACCCTGTCGAGGGTGGGGCGAATCCTGTTGCTTTTCGGCGAATGGAGCCGCCGCCCGCCAAAGGCGCCCGCAATGATGCGCATCTTTCGAGCTACAGCCGGTTGTGGTTGAGAAGGATCTCCGCGATTTGAACCGCATTGGTGGCGGCGCCTTTACGGATGTTGTCCGCCACCACCCACATCGCCAGACCGTTTTCCACCGAAGGATCGATGCGAATTCTGCCCACCAGGGTTTCGTCCTTTCCCGCCGCGTCGAGCGGAACGGGATAGCTCGCTTTTGACGGATCGTCCACCACCCTGACTCCGGGGGCGTTTTCGAGCAACCGCCGCACTTCTTCGGGCGAAATGGGTTTTTCGGTCTCTATATTTACCGATTCCGAATGGCCGTAGATGACCGGGATCCTGACCGTGGTCGCGCAAACATTGATCCGCGGATCGTCAAATATTTTCCGGGTCTCGTTCACCATTTTCATCTCTTCTTCGCTGAAGCCGTTTTCGAGAAATGGGCCGATATGCGGAAAACAGTTGAATGCAATCTGGTGAGGATAGATCATGTGAATCGTTTGGCGGCCCGCGGCAATATCGGCAACCTGGTTTCGCAGTTCTTCGATCGCTCTTTTGCCCGTACCGGAAACGGCCTGAAACGTGGTGACAACGATCCGCCGGATCCCGGCTGCGTCGTAGATGGGTTTCAGGGCCACAACCATCTGAATTGTCGAGCAGTTCGGGTTTGCGATGATTCCGGAGTGCGCCAGGGCGGCCTGCGGGTTCACCTCGGGCACGACCAGAGGGACCTTGGGGTCCATGCGGAAGGCGTTGGAGTTGTCTACCACGACGGCGCCGGCCTTTGCGGCTATAGGTCCGAATTCACGGCTGATGGAGCCTCCGGCGGAAAAAAGGGCGAGCTTGACCCCCTCGAAGGAACCCGGGACCAGTTCTTCCACCGGGACTTCCTTGCCGCGAAAGGTGAGGGATTTGCCAACCGAACGCGCCGAGGCGAGAAGCTTGAGGCTGCCCACCGGAAACGTCCGCTCCTCCAAAACTTTGATCATCAGGTTGCCAACCGCCCCGGTGGCGCCAACGACCGCGACCTTCAATCCATTTTGTTCCATTTCGGGACCTCAATGATTAGTTGCTGGTTGTTAGTTGTTAGTTATCTTTCATCCGGCGATATGCTTCACAACCAGATCGCCTACCTCGGTGGTCGAGTAGCCCATGTGGCCGGCGCTCATGCTCTTGAGGTCTTGAGCCACCACTTTTTTGATCGCATTTTCGATAAGTCCTGCGGCTGCGGTCTCCCCCAGGTGTTCGAGCATCATCTGGGCGGCGGCGATTGCCGCGATCGGGTTGATGATGTTTTGGCCCGTGTATTTGGGGGCCGACCCTCCGATGGGTTCGAACATGGACACTCCGGCCGGGTTGATGTTTCCACCTGCCGCGATTCCCATTCCGCCCTGAATCATGGCGCCGAGATCGGTAATGATATCCCCGAACATGTTATCGGTTACGATCACGTCGAACCACTCGGGGTTTTTGATCATCCACATGCAGATGGCATCGACATGGGCATAGTCGGTCTGGATGTCGGGATATTCTTTGGCGACATCGTTAAACGCGCGCTGCCAGAGGTCGAAGGCGTAGGTCAAAACGTTTGTCTTGCCGCAAAGGGTAAGCTTTTTGCGGTAATTGCGCTTCCGGCAGTACTCGAAGGCGAATCTAATGCAGCGCTCGGCGCCGAGCCTCGTGTTTATCGATTCCTGCACGGCCACTTCCTGCGGAGTGCCTTTTTTCAAAAAGCCTCCCGCGCCCGAATAGAGCCCTTCGGTATTTTCGCGCACTACGACGAAATTGACCTCCTCGGGACCCTTGTCCTTAAGAGGCGTCTCCACCCCCTGGTAGAGGACCACCGGCCGGAGGTTCACGTACTGATCGAGCTTGAAGCGCAGTTCAAGAAGCAGCCCTTTTTCCAGTATTCCCGGCTTGACATCGGGGTGGCCGATAGCGCCAAGGAGTATGGCGTCAAACTTTTGGAGTTCTTCGAGGGTCCCCTCCGGCAGGATTTCTCCGGTCTTGAGGTAGCGTTCGCCTCCGAGATCGAAGTGAACCTTTTCGGTGGTAAATCCCGATTTTTTCGAGGCTGCGTCCAATGCCTTGACGGCCTCCCGTACGACCTCGGGGCCCGTTCCATCTCCCGGAATAACCGCAATGCGATAATTTTTCGCCATTAGAAACCCTTTATTCAATTGAAGAATTCAAGAAAGTACCAACCAAAAACCAGCAACTAAAAACTTACCCCTGTGTTGCCATCTGTTCCTTGACATATTCCATTAGCCCCCCGGCCTTGATCAGTTTCTGCATGAATTCAGGGATGGGCTGGGCCGTGTATTTTTCCTTCCTCGTGAGATTTTCGATGAGGCCCGAATCGAGATCGATCGCCAGTTCGTCTCCGGTCTGGATGCGGTCGGCGCCTTCGGGGCACTCGAGGATGGGGAGCCCCATATTGAGAGCATTGCGGTAGAAGATCCTGGCAAAGCTCCGAGCGAGAACGCAGCTGACTCCGGCGGCCTTTATGGCTATCGGGGCGTGTTCTCGGGAGGAGCCGCAGCCAAAGTTTTTCCCGGCCACGATGATCTCACCGGGCTTCACCCGGGAGGCGAAGTGGGGGTCTGCGTCCTCCATGCAGTGGGAGGCCAGCGCGGCTGGATCGGTCGTGTTCAGGTAGCGCGCGGGGATAATTGCATCGGTATCGACATCGTCTCCGAATTTCCAGGTTTTTCCTGTGATTTTCATCAGCTTATGACCTCTTCAGGGTGTGCTATGCGTCCGAGGACGGCAGAAGCGGCCGCAACCGCCGGATTGCTGAGATACACCTTGCTGTCTATGTGTCCCATTCGGCCCAGGAAGTTGCGGTTGGTCGTGGCCACCGCCACCTCGCCGGGGGCGAGAATCCCCATGTGGCCGCCGAGGCAGGGGCCGCAGGTCGGGGTGCTGACGGCCGCTTCGGCCTCCAGGAAGATTTCGAGCAGTCCCTCTTCCATGGCTTCCATGTATACCAGCTGCGTTGCCGGGATCACCAGGCACCGTACCCCCGGAGCAACCTTTTTGCCCTTTAAGATCTTGGCGGCAACACGCAAATCCTCGAGCCGGCCGTTGGTGCACGAGCCGATCACTACCTGGTCGACCGGGGTCTCGGGAAGTTCCGTGACCTGTTTGACGTTTTGGGGCGAATGGGGCATGGCCACAACGGGCTCGAGTTTCGATAGGTCCCACTCGTATACCGCTTCGTAAGTCGCTCCCGGGTCACTGCGGTAGAATTTGTAGGGCCTTTTTGCCCTGGCGCTCACATACTGTTCGGTAATCGCATCGGGGGCCACAATGCCGACTTTTGCCCCCGCCTCGATGGCCATGTTGCACATCGCAAACCGGTCCGCCATGGGGAGAGAATCGATTACTTCGCCTTCGAACTCCATGGCGCGGTAGCGGGCCCCGTCGACTCCTATCTGCCCGATGGTGTAGAGGATGATGTCCTTTCCTCCGACCCATGGGCGCAGCTTCCCGTGAATTATAAACTTCATGGAATGAGGCGTCTTGAACCATACCTTGCCGGTGATCATTGCCGCGGCAAGATCGGTGCTCCCGACCCCTGTTGCAAAAGCTCCGAGCGCGCCGTAGGTGCACGTGTGGCTGTCGGCCCCGATCAGGACGTCTCCGGGTAAAACCAGCCCCTGCTCGGGCAGAAGAGCATGCTCGACTCCCATGCGCCCGACCTCGAAATAGTAGCGCAGGTCGAACTCTTTCGAAAACTCCCGCAGCATCTTCGCCTGCACGGCCGAGGCGATATCCTTGTTGGGCACGAAGTGATCGGGAATCAGGCAGATGCGTTCGCGGTCGAAAACCTTCTTGGCCCCGGACCTTCTGAAAGCCTCGATAGCGAGGGGGGCCGTTATATCGTTTCCATGCGCGAAATCGACCCGCACTTCCACGAGTTCATCGGGGAAAACCTCGGATTTTCCGGCGTGATCGGCCAGGATCTTTTCACTGATAGTTTTCTGCATATCGTTTACCTTCATTTCAGGTTGTCTTTGCCGGGTTTAACGAGTTCGGCAACGGGCTTTCGCACCTCTTCAACGATTTCGGGCCCTGGTTGGTCTGCCTGCGGTTCGGCGTGGGGCGCCATTTTGCCTTTCCCCGTGATTTTCCACACCACCCATCTCACCGGACCCGACAGGGTGTAGAGCGCCAGGGTGAGGAAAAGCATGCGCGGGGGATCTGCCGCGATGACACAGACGAAGATTATCAGGCCGAACAGGATGAACGGCGGGTGGCCCTTTATGGATTCGGCATCCTTAAAGCTGTTGAAGGGCATTGTGCTGATCATGAGTGAACCGAGCAAAAAGGTCATCACCAGCAGTGCCATCCCGATGACCGGTCCACGGGGGGCTATTTCCAAGTGCGTCAAAAAAAGGACCGTGGTGGCGATCATGGTCGCACCACCGGGGATGGGCAACCCCGTGAAATATTTCTTGCTCGACGTAGACACCTGGACGTTGAACCGGGCGAGGCGCAGAGCGCCGCAGGCCACGAAGACGAAGGCCGCAAGCCAGCCCACCCGCCCGTAAGGTTTAAGGGCCATGAGATAGATCAGCAACCCCGGCGACACGCCGAACGCCACGAGGTCGGCAAGCGAGTCGTATTCCACCCCGAAACGGCTTGTCCCTCCGGTTATCCTGGCGACCTTGCCGTCGAGAATATCAAAGATGCACGACGCAAGGATCGCGATGGCCGCCAGTTCGAAATTGCCGCCGATCGATTTGACGATTCCGAAAAAACCGCTGAAAAGGTTGGCCGTAGTAAAGAGATTGGGCCAGATGTGCGTGACGCGAAAAGCATCGTTTTCCCTGCGCCACTTCTTGCGGCGCGGGCGCCTTTTCTTTACGGGTTCAATCTGCATAGGACTGTTTCTCCCGCGTAGACATGATTGCCCTGGAATACCAGGACCTCGCTGTTTTCCGGCACATAGACGTCCATTCGCGATCCGAACCGGATCATGCCGAACCGTTCGGCCTGCACCAGTCGGTCCCCGATTTTGGGCCAGCAGACGATGCGGCGGGCGATGAGCCCTGCGACCTGAGTGATCACAACGTCGAGGCCCGCGTTGGATTTTATCCAGAGCCAGTTCTGTTCATTTTCCTCGCTCGCCTGCGCGTGGTTGGCCGCCAGGAAGCGCCCCTTCCTGTAGTGGAGGCCTTCGAGCGAGCCGGAAATCGGGACCCGGTTGACATGAACGTCCAGGATCGACATGAAGATGCTGATCTTGAGGGCGGGTTTATCCAGAAACCTTACCGACGGCACCTTCTTTACAGAAATGATGTGTCCGTCGGCAGGGGAGACGATTTCGTTTTCCCCTGCCGAGTAAACCCTTTCGGGGTCCCGGAAAAAATGACCGATCAGAAAGGTGAGGGCCAGGAACAGGATGGAAACCACAGCCCAGCCGAGCACCGCAGCGATCAGGGTGGAAAACATTGCAGCGAGGATAAACGGGAGCCCCTCCCTCGCAATAGGGATATGTTGTCGTTTTTCCCTGAAATCCCCGACAGACAATGTGCGCTCCTTCTTTTTAGATCATTTTCACTGCATCGAGAAAAGGCATCATGGCGCGCAGCTTTGCGCCAATCTGTTCGATGAGAAGAGATTTTTCCCGATTTCGTATGGCCTGGAACGAGGGGCGTCCCGCCTGGTTTTCCAGGATCCACTCGCGTGCAAAACTCCCCGACTGTATCTCTTCGAGAATCTTTTTCATCTCCGCGCGGGTCTGGTCGGTAATCACCCGTTTTCCGCTCGAAAAATCCCCGTACTCCGCCGTATCGCTGATGGAGTATCTCATATAGGAGAGGCCGCCCCGGTAGATGAGGTCCACGATGAGTTTCATTTCGTGCATGCATTCAAAAAAAGCGATCTCCGGCTGGTAGCCCGCCGCAACGAGCGTATCGAAGCCTGCTTTTATGAGTTCGGAGACCCCGCCGCAAAGCACGGCCTGCTCGCCGAATAGATCCGTTTCGGTTTCTTCCTTGAACGAGGTTTCAATGACGCCGGCGCGGGTTGCGCCGATGCCGGCCGCATAGGCGAGTGCGGTCTGGAGGGCGTTTCCCGAAGCATCCTGATGGACGGCTACAAGGGCCGGGACTCCGGCGCCCCGCACATATTCGCTCCGTACCAGATGTCCGGGCCCCTTGGGAGCAACCATCACGACGTCGATAGGCGCCGGGGGTAAAATCTGGCCGTAGTGGATGTTGAAGCCGTGTGAAAAAAGAAGGGTCTTGCCGGCACCCATCGAGGGGGCGATATCGTTGCGGTAGAGGGCCGCCTGGCCGTGGTCGGGGGTGAGAAGCTGGATGACGTCGGCCTGCTCGGCGGCTTCACGTGCAGAAACGGGGGTAAAGCCGTCCTCGACGGCCTTCTCATAGCCGGGTCCGCCGCTCTTTGCCCCCACTACCACCTGCAGTCCGGAATCACGCAGGTTCTGAGCCTGTGCATGCCCCTGGCTTCCATATCCGATGATGGCGATTTTCTTGCCGCGCAAAGTATCCATGTTGGCGTCTGTGTCGTAAAAGATCCGCATTGATTTGGTCTCCTCGTTTGGATTCGTTCCGTTATTTCTTGCTGCGTGCAAGGGCCGCTTTGCCCGTTCGCGCAATCTCCACTATCCCGATCTGATCCAAAAGCTCCACTATGGCGGCAATTTTGCCCTCGTTTCCGGTAACCTCGAGCGTATAGAAATGAGGGGTGACGTCCACCACCTTGGCACGAAAAATATCCACTATCCGAAGTACCTCGGCCCGCGTCTGCTGCTCGGCACGGACCTTGATAAGCGCCATCTCGCGATCGACGAATTCCATTTCGGAAAAGTCGAACACCCTGATAACGTTAACGAGCTTGTTGAGCTGTTTGACTATCTGGGAGAGCACGCGCTCATCGCCGGTCGTAACCAGTGTAATGCGCGTCAGCCCCTTTTCGTTGGTTTCGGCGGCCGTTACCGTTTCGATGTTGTATCCTCGGCCGCTGAAAAGCCCCACGATTCTCGCCAGGACTCCCGGAACATTCTGGACCAGAATGCCTATCGTGTATCGTTTGTCATCGGTGACTATCATCGGAAAATCCTTAGCGTTAGAGCTGCGTAAGAAGCATCTCGGTGATGCTCTTGCCCGGCGGTACGATCGGGTAGACGTTTTCCTCCCGCGCTACCAGAAAATCCATGAAAACGGGGGCCGCTATCGATAGACCCTGCCGCAGGACCGGTTCGACCTGGTCGGGCCGCTCGGCCCGCAGCCCCACCGCCCCGTAAGCTTCGGCAAGCTTCACAAAGTCGGGCGCCCCTTCGATGCAGGACCCCGTGTAATTTTTGTTGTAGAACATCTCCTGCCACTGGCGCGGCAGTCCCAGGTAAGTATTGTTTATGATGACGACTTTTACCGGCAGATTGTTACAGACAGCCGTGCAAAGCTCCTGGACATTCATCTGGATGCTTCCGTCCCCGGCTATGTCTACGACGAGTCTATGGGGAAAGGCCGCCTGAGCGCCAAGGGCCGCCGGAAACCCGAAGCCCATCGTTCCGAGGCCCCCTGAAGTAAGGAGCGTCCTGGGTCGGTCGAATTTGTAGAACTGGGCCGTCCACATCTGGTGCTGCCCGACCTCGGTGGTGATGATGGCGTTTTCCCCCGCTATCTCGTGGAGTTTTTCAATGACGAACTGGGGCTTTATCAACTCCTGGGACGGACTGTAGGTAAGAGGATGTTCCTTTTCCCACCGGGAGATCTGGTCGAGCCACGCGGCCCTGGAATCCTCGAGTCCCGGGAGCGGCTCTTTTTCGAACACCTCCAGGAACTGCAACAGCGCATTCCGGCAGTCCCCCACAATGGGAATGTCTACGTCGATGTTTTTGCTGATGCTGGTAGGGTCTATATCGATATGAACGATTTTGGCCTTCGGGGCGAAGGTGCTGATTTTTCCGGTCACCCTGTCATCGAAGCGAACGCCCACGGCAAGGATCAGGTCCGCGTGCGATAAGGCCATGTTCGCCTGATAGGTGCCGTGCATCCCGGGCATCCCAAGCCACAGGGGATCGGCCCGCCTTCCGCCCTCGGGCGCGGGTACTGTTGCCGGATAGCCCCCCAGTCCCAGAAGAGAGCAGGTAACGGGCGCCTGGATGAGTCGGGCAAGTCGGGTGAGTTCTTCGGAGGAGCCCGAAATCACGATGCCCCCCCCGGCGAAGATGACCGGGGCCTTGGCCCTGGCGATGAACTCGCACGCCTTCCGGACCTGTCCAGCATGGGCCTCCACGGTCGGCCTGTAGCCGGGCAGGTGAACTTTTTGAGGATACTTGAAATCCGCCTGCGCCTGGATCACGTCTTTGGGAAGATCTACCAGAACCGGCCCCGGTCGCCCGGTGCGCGCGAGGTAGAAGGCTTCCTTGATTACCCGCGCCAGATCGTTTACGTCGCGCACCAGGTAGCTGTGCTTGGTGCAGGGACGCGTTATGCCTATGATGTCAACTTCCTGGAATGCATCGTCTCCGATAAGAGGAGTCGGCACCTGCCCGGTGAAGATGACCATCGGTATGGAGTCCATATAGGCGGTGGCAATGCCTGTGACCGTGTTGGTCGCCCCGGGTCCGGAGGTGACCAGGCACACCCCGACGCGGCCCGAGGCCCGTGCATAGCCGTCGGCCATGTGCGCGGCCCCCTGCTCGTGGCGGACCAGGATATGGCGGATGTCGTGTGCGTGTGCGGCCATTTCATGATAGAGGTCCAAAACGGCGCCGCCCGGAAATCCGAACACTACCTCTACGCCCTCTTTTTTCAGGCATTCGAAAAATATCTGCGCGCCTTTGAGTTTCATAAACGATCCTCGAGTAGCCTGCCCGTGGCAGGAAGAGCAACGACAGCCCCCGCGGGCGGACCCCAAATGAGCCGGTTAGTCATAGCTTACCTGACAGGAGAAATGAAAATTTTAACAACAAGCGGTCCAAGGTGTCAATCAGAACAATAAAAGATTGCATGGATAGGGAAAAGGCTGCATTCGTCGGCGCAAAAAAATCCCCCTGAGTCCCCCGACTTAGGGTTCGCGCGTTCCAGGGTTTCCGGACGGAAACGAGCTAAGAAAAGAGATATCCCTTTTTGAGGCGATAAACAGGTTTTGAGAGATAATCCGGTCCGATTCCGGAAAATTGCATCCAATCCACCCATTTTCCTGTTTGACGTTTGGTCCGCTTTTTGGGTATGAAGTTGCCAAATGGGGATTTGTTTTTCCTTCCTGTAAAGCATACCAAAAACGTACGAAGAGGGATATAATCATGGAGAATCTGGAGGCTTTCGCAGAGCCCTCCTATGGTGGCGAAGATTACAACGCGGGGTCCAAGGATTCCGCGGGAGCGGGGCATATGGCTCTAACACTTACTCCCAACGCACAGATCGTATTAAAGAAGCGTTACCTCATAAAGGATGCCGCGGGGGACCCGGTGGAGAACCCCGAGGATCTTTTCCGGAGGGTGGCGCTCGCCATTGCTCAGCCCGATGCCCTCTACGAGGGACCCGACAAGGTCCGGGAGACGGCCCGCAAGTTCTACGACCTCATGACCTCTCTCGACTTCATGCCAAATTCTCCTACCCTCATGAATGCCGGTCGCCAGTTGGGGCAGCTTTCCGCCTGCTTTGTCCTTCCCGTCGAAGATTCCATCGACAGTATTTTTGAAGCGATTAAGCATGCCGCGATGATCCACAAAAGCGGAGGGGGGACGGGATTTTCCTTCTCCAGGATCCGTCCGGAAAGCGACAAGGTCCTCTCTACCCAGGGAGTGGCAAGCGGGCCGGTTTCGTTCATGTCCGTCTTCGATGTGGCAACGGAGACCATAAAGCAGGGCGGAACGCGGCGGGGGGCCAATATGGGCATCCTGCGCATCGACCACCCCGATATCCTTCGCTTCATCTCGTGCAAGACCGACAACATGCGGATGACCAATTTCAATATCTCGGTCGCCGTTACCGATGATTTCATGCGGGCGGTCGAAAACGGGACCCAATATTCGCTGCGAAATCCGCGCACCGGAGACGAAGTCGAGAGGCTCTCGGCGCGGGAAGTGTTCGAAGAAATCGTCAATGCGGCCTGGAAAAACGGGGAGCCCGGCATCATTTTCATTGACGCCATGAACCGGGACAATCCCACTCCCAAAGTGGGCATGATCGAGAGCACCAACCCGTGCGGCGAACAACCCCTGCTCCCGTACGAATCGTGCAATCTGGGCTCCATAAATCTTGCCGAAATGCATGCAGACGGGCAGATCGACTATGAGCGGCTAAAGGGAGTTATCCGGGATGTGGTCCATTTCCTGGACAATGTCATCGAGGCCAACAAGTACCCGCTTGCAAAAATCGAGGAAGTAACGAAGGCCAACCGCAAGATCGGCCTGGGGATCATGGGGTTTGCCGATCTGCTCATTGCCCTTGGCATTCCGTACAATTCAGAGGAAGCGGTCGAAACGGCCGAAGCGGTGATGCGCTTCATCCAGAAAGAGTCCAAGGCGGCCTCCGCTCATCTTGGCAAAACACGGGGCAATTTCCCCAACTATTCGGGTTCGCTCTACGATTCGGCCCAGACGCCTTTCATGAGGCATGCCACGACGACGACCATCGCCCCCACAGGGACGATCAGCATCATTGCGGGCTGTTCGAGCGGAATCGAACCGCTTTTTGCAATCAGTTTCGTGCGCAAGGTGCTCGACGGCGAAGAGCTCGTGGAGACACACCCGTTGTTTCGCAAGGTGGCGCAGGAGCGCGGATTTTATTCCGAAGACCTCATGAAACGCATTGCGCAGAGGGGAAGCCTTAAGGATTTTGCCGAAATTCCGGAGGACGTGCGCCGTGTTTTCGTGGTTTCCCACGACGTCGACCCGCTGTGGCACATCCGCATCCAGGCTGCCTTCCAGAAACATACGGACAACGCGGTCTCTAAAACGATCAATTTCCCGTTTTCGGCCACCACCGAAGAGGTCCACCAGGCCTACATCACAGCCTTCAAGCTGGGATGCAAGGGCCTTACGATTTATCGCGACGGCAGCCGTGAGACCCAGGTGCTCAATATCCAGCGAAAACCCCAATACCCGCAGGTCGAGCCGCGCCCGCGCCCGGATATGACTCAGGGGTTGACCGAACGTGTAAACACCGGCTGCGGGAAGCTCTACGTCACGATAAACTCCGACGAATACGGGTTTTGCGAAGTCTTCGCCCAAATGGGCAAAGCCGGAGGCTGCGCCTACTCGCAGATCGAAGCGACCAGCAGGCTGATATCCCTTGCCCTTCGCGCCGGCGTCAAGGTGGAGTCGATCATCAAGCAGCTCGTGGGCATCCGGTGTCCTTCCCCCACCTGGGGAAACGGCGAGCAGGTCGTTTCCTGTGCCGATGGAATCGCAAAGGTCCTAAACCATCACTCGCACGCGCAGATAAGCTCGGCCCTGGCCGACCAGATGGGCGCCTGTCCCGATTGCGGAGGGGCGGTCGAACACGAGGGCGGATGCATCGTGTGCCGCTCCTGCGGGTTTTCGCGCTGCGCGTAGAGCAGGGGGGGCACCGCAGAGGGCGCAGAGGCAAAAGCGCGGGGGAAGGCTTCCCCCGCACCCCCCGGGAGCCGCGTAGCGGCGTGGGGGTGCAGGGGGCGAAAGCCCACGCGCTTTTGCCTGTCGCGGTTGCGGCCTCTGCTGTGGATTTGATTCGCGGATTTGATTCATGGAACAGCACAGCTGGGCGCTATCTCCCAAAGAGGCCGTGAGCCTGCAAAAGACTCTGGCCCATCGGGTCATCTGTAAACCTCTGCCGGCCAAACTGAAAATCATCGGCGCTTCGGATATATCCTTTTCAAGACACAGCGATGTTTTGATTGCGGTCATCCTTACGTTTCGGTGGCCCGACCTCGAGCCGGTCGAGTCGGCCCACCACGTCTGCAAGGCCTCTTTTCCCTATGTCCCCGGTCTTTTATCCTTTCGGGAGGTCCCGCCGCTTCTCGAAGCCTGCGGGAAACTCAACCGAAAGCCGGACGTGCTCCTGTGCGACGGACAGGGAATCGCGCACCCGCGAAAGCTCGGGTTTGCCGCTCATTTGGGGCTCTGCCTCGATATCCCGACGGTGGGATGTGCAAAGAGCAGGCTGTGCGGTACGCACGAGGAGCCTGCCCTGCAAAAGGGGGCGAGTAAACCGCTTTTCCTGGGCGAGGAGCAGGTCGGGATCGTTTTTCGCTCGCGACAGGGCGTAAAGCCCATTTATATCTCCCCCGGACACCTCGCCGACATTGCCTCTTCGAAAAGGCTCGTCTCGGGTTGCCTTCACCGCTACAGGGTCCCCGAACCGCTGCGGCTTGCCCACATCGAGGCAAACAGGCTGAGGGTGGAAGTCGAGACCCGAGGCGGGGATTTTTAGAAGGCTGAGATTGAGTTGGGTTGAGGAATTTTTGTAATGCTGGCATAATCGCTCGCGATTGTGAGGCGTGTTTTTTATAGGGAGGACGGAAATGGCTGATTCAGCCGATAGCATAAAAAAATATAAAGAGATTCTCGAACTGGATCCAAGCTCACGGGTATTTGCCAGACTTGCTGAAGAACTGGGCGCTGCGGGTGAATGGGAGGAGGCGGCGGAGGTGTGCAGAAAAGGCCTGCTGCTGCATCCCGAGCACCTGGTGGCGCGCATGCTCTTCGGACGGGCGCTCCTGGAAATCGGAGATGTGGAGGAGTCTGAGCGGGTCCTTGCAGGCGCGGTCGAAGAAATCGAAAAAAATTCCATTATCTTCAAGCTGCTCGCCGAGCTTGACGCAATGTCCGGAAAAGAGGAAAGCGGCGCACGGTACGCCCGGATTTACGAGGCTTTTAGCAATAGCGCACCCGCTGAGCTACAGACCTCCGGGAGCGCGCAGCCAAGCGAGACTTCCGAGCGGGACGATAGCGAAGCGCAGGCGACCCAACCGCTCGATGCGGACCTGACCGATGTCCAGGTGGAATTGGCCGACGGCGAAAAAATAAGTTTCGGAGACGTTCTGCAACATTTGGCGCAGAGATTCGATGGGCGATTGAATCGGGTTGGAGCGCCGCAGGCAATTTTAACCCAAGACGATAAGGACGTGCTTAAAGAAAGAATCATCGCGCTTCTGCAAGCGTGAAACTCTTTTCCCCCGGTCGCATCGACCGGGGGAAAGATACGAGCGGTTTTTTTTGCCGTTACGTTGACTGTACGGTTATCTTCCGTGGTTTTGCCGCCTCGGCTTTCGGCAGCACAAGCTTTAACACCCCATCCTTGATCGATGCCTGAATCTTGCTGCGATCGATGTCGCTCGAGAGGGTAAACTGCCTGTAGTAATCTCCAACGGTGAATTCCCTGAAAATCACCTTGCCCTTTTCCTCCTGCTGAGGGACCGCCCCCCGTATCGTGAGCTGGTCGGAATCCAGGTCTATGTCGATTTTATCGATCGGCACCCCCGGCATATCCGCCACCAGGGTAAGGGCATTTTCCGATTCATAGATGTCTACGGCGGGGACAAACACCGGAACGTCCCGGGTGCTTTCCCCGGCCGCCTGTACAGCCTTTTTTTCCTCTATCTGCAAATCCGTCTCAGCCATGGTCAACCTCCTGTTCAGCCTGGCTATCAGCCCTGGATGGTTATTTTTCGGGGTTTCACGTGTTCTGGTTTGGGCATGACAAGTTTTAGCAGCCCGTCTTTGCATTCGGCCCGCACGGCTTCCGTATTTACGTCTTCGGGCAGAGTGAGCGCCTTTCGGAAACTGCCCCACTTGCGCTCCCTGCGGTGATAGCTGACGTTTTCCGCCTCTTCGGGCTTGCGCTCCCCGCTAAGCGTGAGGGTCCTTCCGACAACCGAAATGTCGAGGTCTTCGGCTTTGATGCCCGGAATTTCCGCTTCCACATAAATTGTATTCTCGTCCTCGGTTACGACGAGAGGGGGAAAAACGCCCGATGAGCCCCTGGTCTCGCTTCCGCCGGAAAATATGGACATGAGCCGGTCCATCTGCTTGCGTGCACGGTCAAAGTCTTCAAGCGCTCCCGGAAGCTCGGGCCAGCGCCAGTTGGGGTACCTGAAAATGGCCATGATCAACCTCCTTGTAGTATGTGAGTCTTGTGAGTTTCCTCGTTAGCAGCCACAAGCTAAGACTGCTAGTTTTTCGTGTCAACTCTTCCCCCCTCCTGCTCCACATTTTTTCGCCGATGTCTAAAATTCCGAAATTCGTTACAAATCGCCATGTTCAAAGTAAGTCGTTTTGCGTATAAAAAAAGAGAACTGCGCGGCAGACTATTTTTTTGTTTCGGGTGAAGTGACATGAAGGAGTCCGGTCCAATCAGCTTTGGAGAAAAGACGCAAGGGGGGCGTCCGCTGCGCATCGCACTGCTGTTTCCACCGGCGGTTTTGCCGACAGGCCCCCCGCTCGGGATCGCGAGTCTTAAGGGATGGCTCGAAGCCTGTGGCGGGGAGAGAGTGACGGTGCGCAATTTCGATTTGAATCTCGCCCACTTCGAGCAGGCGTGCCGTTGGCAAAGCGAGGGGCTGCTGCGCATGAGCCTTCGGGAAATGGATCGGGAAACGACTGCGCAAAAGGTGAAGGCTGCAGTGGGATTTTTTCGGGGAGAAGAGGCCGGGGCCTTTTTCGACCAGGATTTATACGACGAGCACGCACGCGTCTATACCGGTTTTGGCACTGTCCTCAACGGGCTTTTCGACAGTTTTGCGCGGAAGATTCTTCTGCGTCTCCCCGTGCCCGCCCTGGCCACCAGGTTTTTCGAGGAGTTGCTCGCGCCCGTCGAGGCGTTTGAACCCGATCTGGCGGGTTTTTCCATTCTTTTCAGTCAGCAGCTTTTTTTCGCCCTGGCACTCGCGAAATTTTTAAAAGACCGGGGCGGTCCCCAAATTGCGCTGGGCGGCGCTACGTTTTCCGTAATGCCCGACCCGGGGCGTCTTCTCGGCGCCATCCCCGTTTCGGGAAACGACGGGCAGGGAAGCGTCGATACCGGCAGTCTGGTCGATTATCTCGTAGTGGGCGAGGGGGAAGAAGGCGTAAAGGCGCTGGTCGAATCCGCCCTTTGTCCCCATGAGGACGTGCCGGGTCTTGTGTATCGAAAAGAGGGAAGGATAATCGGAAACCCCGCGCGCGGGGTCGTGGATCTCGATGCGCTTCCTCTTCCCGATTTTTCCGATACGGTTCCGGGGCGCTACCACTCGCCTTCGCCCGTTTTGCCCTACCTTTCTTCGCGCGGATGCCCCTGGAGGCGTTGTGCGTTTTGCACGCATCAAAAAACCTATCTGCACTATCGCGAGGAGCATGCCGAAGTTGCCGCGGGAAAAATTGCGAGGCTCCAGGAAAAATATGGGGCGAGTCATTTCTGCCTGGTCGATGAGATGCTGGCTCCCCGCAGGCTCGATGCCATAGCGCGGGAACTGATCGGAAAGAATGTGCGGGTACGCTTTTCCGCCTATGCCAGGCCTTCCGGATTTTCGCCCCCCGTATTCGAGAGGGCCCACAGGGCGGGGCTGCGCCTTTTGCTGTGGGGAGTCGAATCGGCGAGCCAGCGCGTGCTCGATCTCATGGGGAAGGGAACCAAAGCGCGGGAGGTCGAATCGATTCTTCACGCCGCCCGGAAGGCCGGGATATGGAACATGCTGTTCGTGCTGCTGGGCTTTCCAACGGAGACGAAAGCCGAGTGGCTGAGCACTCTCGATTTTCTCGATTCCTGCCGGGAGTCGATTCATGCGCTTTCCCGCTCCCGCTTCATTTTGCTCGAAGGCTCCAAGGTCTTTCTAATGCCGGATCGCTACGGCATAAAAAGCATAATGGACCGGCCGCAAAGAGACCCCGTCTCGGTCGCCTACGATTACGAAGTGACAGAGGGGTTGAGCGTGGAGGAGGCCTCGGAGCTTTTCAGGGAGAGCCTGGCCAGGCTCTCGGGAGCAGGCCGCTCTCCCTGGTTCGGGCAGTTTCGGGAACACATGCTGCTCTATGCTTCAAGAGAGGCTTCCGGCTCTCTTAGCTCAAATCCTCCGGCCGAGGGGTAAAGGAAGCCAGGTTTGCGATCCCAAGGCTTTGCTCAAGAGCGGCGATTTTTTGGATCGTTTCCTGATAGCCGCGGGGGCCGAAAAATTGCGTTTCGGCTGCCTCGAGTTGCGCGGTGAGACCGTCATAGGATGTTTTGGAAATGTCAGCGCGCAAGCGCGGAAAGAGGACTGTATCTTCCCACGATTCGTGCGCATCCGACATATAGGTCAGCAGGTGAATCATGGTTACCGCCTTGCGTCGGTTTGCCTGGTCGTTTTGAGAAAAATCCGCGCAAAGCGGCTTGAGAATCCCGGTCAACTGCGAGGCTGCAGCATGTTGCTTGCGGAGCACCGCGATGAGCTCTGCGGTTTGCTGTGAAGCGCCAAAGACAGGGAAAACGTATTTTTCCTCCATCGCCTGGTGACAGTCGATCATGAAAGCCCGGATGATTTCAACGGCCCCTCCCGCTACTTCGGGGGAGATTGCCATCTGGGCGTTGATTCCATTCTTTATCTTGTGCAATATGGCCAGAGCGCGCCGGTTCAGACCGTGCTGACGTTCGAGAATTTCGATAGCGGTACCGGAATATTCCACCTGAGAGCGGGGCGATTTGGAGCAGCCCTCCATGAGGCCGGCGCCGGCCGCTCCGGCCAGGATAAAAAAATTTCGCCGTGACAGAAGTTTTTTGGAATGCATTGATTCTCCAGCAAAGAATTGAGTAATAGGGATATAAAACACGGTTCGTCTGAGTAGTGGATTTAAGCCCCTGTGTCAATACGCTTGATCGGGGCATCGATTGAGGGGACATGATCAGCGTAATAATTCCCACCTATAATCGGGCAAACTTCGTTTGTGAGGCGGTGCGCTCCGTTTGCGATCAAAGAGGGGTGCGCGAGCCGGTCGAGATCATAGTGGTCGACGACGGCTCGACGGATGAAACGCGTGAAGCGCTCGCCAAAGAAACCGGCAGGATACGGTACGTGCGCTGCGATCATTCGGGGGTGAGCGCTGCGAGAAATCTCGGCATTTCGCTCTCGCGGGGCGAATGGATCGCATTTCTTGACTCCGACGATCTGTGGCTTCCGGGGAAACTCTGCGAACAGATGAAGTTTTTCGGTGCTCACCCGGAGATCCTGCTCTGCCAGACCGAAGAGATCTGGATGCGGAGCGGAAAACGGATAAATCCTCGAAAATATCACAAAAAACCGAGCGGCAACTGTTTTCCTCTCCTTCTTGAAAGGTGCCTGGTAAGCCCTTCGGCCGTGGTCGTCCACCGCAGCCTCTTCGATCTTGCCGGCCTTTTCGACGAGTCTCTCCCCGCCTGTGAAGACTACGATCTGTGGCTCAGAATCGGCTGCCGCGTCCCCATCGGTTTGGTGGAGCGCCCCCTCATCATAAAGCGCGGCGGCCACGCGGACCAGCTATCGGCAACCGTTCCAAGCCTTGACAGGTACCGTATCGAGGCGATCGTCAAATCGATTCGCTCGGGACTGCTTAGCCCCGCTGACAGAGCCGCAGCCGAAAGGGTCCTCGAAGAGAAGCGCCGAATCTATTGCGACGGGTGCCGCAAGCGGGGACATGTGAGCGAAGCCGCAAGGGTTGGGGCGCTCGTGCGGCAGCTTACACGGAAGCCCTGAGAGCCTGTGCACAGGAGATTTTGAGGCGAGAAGCGAAAAGAGTGTCTCTTTTTAACGGTTTTTCTCCGCATCACCGCCGAAGGAAGTCCTCACGACCCCTGCCCCAAACCCGTATATGAGCCAGATCGCTGTAGAGAAGCTTATTCGTAGTTTTACCCATACTACAAGAATAAACACTTGTGTCATACATGGTTAGAAGTTCTCGAAAGATTTTACGGTATCCCTCTTTACAAGAGCTTAGTGGATATCTATAATGCGACCAGATGTTCATTTAATTAGCGCGAATCGTCAGCAAAGTCACTAAACC
>JBMFWU010000080.1:2806-23305 GCA_049964955.1 Syntrophobacteraceae bacterium | reverse complement strand
CTTGAATCGCATCCGCAAAACGCTTACGGCAAGCAGGGCGCATAGTGCCGCCGAGGCCCCCGTCATAATCCAGTAGGCGATCCGGGTCGCGTGATCGGCCGTGTAGCCTGCGCCGTAGACGACTCCCAGTGTGGAGTAGACCAGTTCGTAGTGGTCCAGGTAAAACCCCCACCCCCAGGAGGCGACAAGGGCGAAGAGCAGGAGGCACAGATGCGGGACGGCCTTGTTGGACATCCTGCCGGCGCGGGCAAACCGCATCAGCCCGTAGTGGACGTAGAAGGCCAGCGCGCCCACAAACCCAACGAGCGTCAGCATGGTGAGGCTGCCCTGCAAAAGCTCGTAGAACGGGAGCCGGAAAACGAAGAACCCCGAGTCCGCGCCAAAGAGCGGGTCGGCAAATCCGAAAGGGCCCCCGTAGCGAAAGCGCAGAAACGTATCCCATTGCCCTTAGTAGATAAAGGCGAGCATCAGGGCCGCCGCTCCCGCAAGCGCAGTCAAGAGTGGCGCGAGGTGCGCAGGTGACACCCGGCAAGCTCTTCGCCTCCGGCCGAAAATTCATTGGCCAGGCCGGCCGAATGTAAAATCTCGCCGTTTTTTATCGCAACGCGCAGGTTGGCCCAAAGATAGAGAAACGTCGCGACGAAGGCTGCGCCGAAAAGTTCCCATCTAAGAGACATGATTGTCCAGAAAACGTCTGCATAGCCCAGTTGCCGCATCCAGAGCTCTTTTTGAATCCAGTCCGCGCCGGCGACCAGCAAAGCGATCGCCAGCACCGCTGCGAGCACCACAATTCGCAGCAAACGCACTCTTCGCGATGCGGGGACATCCCCGCCGAGTCTTCTCCGGAGTACTTCAACCGACCGCTGCCATTCCCCGCTCGCTGGTGTCTCTGCCATTTTTCTCCTGGCTTTCCCCTTTTTATTTTCTTAATCTTTTACTTTTTACTGTATTGCTTTTAGCTTTTATTAAACTGCGTCCGCAATTCCCTTTTCAGAATTTTCCCGGTCGCGCTTTTGGGAAGGTCTTCAACAACGATAAATTCCTTGGGCACTTTGAAGGGCGCGAGCGAAGACTTGAGAAAGGCGCTCATCGCTTCGGGCTTGAATTGTTGCCCCTGGCGCACCTTGACTACCGCCGTCACCCGTTCTCCCCAATTGGGGTCGGGCAGGCCGATCAACGCGCACTCCTCCACCTCCGGCCGGGTGTAGAGCATCTCTTCGACCTCGCGCGGGTAGACGTTTTCCCCGCCCGTTATGATCAGGTCCTTCAGACGATCGACAATGTAGAGATAGCGGTCCTCGTCGAACAGGCCGATGTCCTCGGTGCGCAGCCAGCCACCTTCCCAGAAGGCCGCAGCGGTCGCCTCGGGGTTGTTCAGGTAGCCCTTCATCACGTTTGGCCCCCGCGCGCAAATTTCCCCCCGCTCTCCGTCGGGCAGCGGATTGCCCTCCATATCGCGCACCTGGACCTCCACCTGCGGCAGGATTTGCCCGACAGAGCCGACCCTGTGGTTATAGAAGTGATTGTAGCTGATCGGCATCACTTCGGTCATTCCCAAGGATTCGGCGATCGTAATTCCCGTTCGCTCCTTCCACTGCTTTACCACTTCCATGGGCATGCTGGCGGCGGCCGAAAAACTGTAGCGCAGAGCGCCCTTGCGTTTTTCGAGGTCTTCAACGCCCAAAAGCCGCACGTACACAGTCGGAACGGCGAAAAACTTGCTGATCCTCCCGGCTTCCAGGAGCTGAAGCACCCGGTCCAGATCGAAGGTGGGCAAGAGTTCCAGGCACCCTCCGGCAAGTATCGTCGCATTCATGATATGGATCTGGCCAAAAACGTGGTTGAAGGGCAAAAAGCAAAGCGCGCGGTCGTTTTGCGTGGAACGTTCGCAATAGCTAACTACCCAGCTGGAAAAGGAGATGCCCTGGTGGGTCAGCATGACCCCTTTGGGCATCCCCGTGGTGCCGCCCGTGTAGAGAACCGCGGCGGTGTCGAGCCTCTCCCGGTCGAGTGCCCGGAATTTTTCCGACCCCATCGCCAGGAACCCCTCCAGATCGAGGTCGCCGTCGGTGCAGATGACTTTCTCCACCCCGGCCGACTCGCGGGCCGCCTGAACGGCGTCGAGCTTGGAGGCGTGGGTAAAAAGGATTTTGGGGCGGCTGTGGCCGAGCAGCAGGGCCAATTCCCGGGGAGAAAGCGCCCAGGAAAGTGTGACCGCGATCGCCCCGGCTTTGAGGACCCCGAAGTAAAAGGCGATCCAGTCCGCGGAGTTGGGAGCCCATAAACCAATATGGTCGCCTGGTTCTACTCCCATTGAGATGAGAGCCGTAGCGACCCGGCTGGCTTTGGCCTCGAGCATTGCATAGGTGATCTGGCCTTCCGAACTGCTGACAGCGGGGCGATCCGGAAAAATAGATGCCGACATCTCCAGGTGCTGGGCTAAATTCATCGATTGCCTCCTCACAATTGAGCGTAATGATAAAGGGGCGAAAGGACGCTGCTTGCGCCATTTCGCCCCTCATTTGTTAAAAGCCTTCAAGGCATGGAAAGACTTCCTGTGCCTACGCCGTCTTGGCCTTGACGCCAGCGGCCGCAACGACCTTTTCTCTAACCAGGACCATCGACACCAGAGCTATGGCCAGGCCTGCGAAAACGGCCCACATGCCGGCCCAGTTGCCGCTGGGCTTAAACGGCCCGCCGGAAGCGTCGATAAGGCCGCCCATCAGCAGGGGGAGGCAAAACACTCCGATATTAGTCGCCATGGTATAAACGCCCGAGGCCAGACCCATGTTGGAGGGGGTAACGCCCTCCAGACTCACCATCAGCGACATCCCCGTGGCCCAGGGGGCCTCGAAGAAAAACCCGAAAACCACCGCAAAGAGAAACAGTGCGGGGATGGACATGCTTTTGGTGAACATGTAGAAAACCCAAACCGCTAAGGTGATGGCGACAAGAATTGCAGTGAGCCTCTTTTTGCCTACAGCGCCGGCAAAAGAGGGAAGAATGGCCATGCCAACGCCCATTGCGATCGCATACAGGCCCACAACGGTGCCTGCCATCGGGGGTTTGAGTCCGTGCAAAACGATCATCTGCCCCGGCAACAGCCCCATCGCGCACACGGTGATGCCGCCGATGAAGATGGAGAAAATGAACACAAGCCAGGCCGAACCCGTCTGCATGACGCTCTTTAGCTCAGCGCCGAAGGCCAACGGCTTTTTCGCTCCCGCTGCGACCTTATCCCTCGCAAGAACAATCCAGAGAACGGTAACGACCAACATGACGACGCTCCAGACGGTGAGCACGTGTTTGGCCGTCGCGACCGCGGTGGGAACATCGGTAACCGGCGGACCGTAGAGCAACGCCGTAATGAGGATGCCCAAACCGCCGCCCACAAAAAAGGAGCCCGCACCAATGCCGATGAATATATGCGCTTTTTGAGCGCCGAACCACTGGGTCATCATGGGGGCCAGGCTGGCGGTCAGGATGCACAGGCCGGCGCCGGCAATCACGGTCAAAATGGCCTGGCCTGCGAAATTGTCAGGGATGAGCGGACGAGGCACAAAGCCTATGCATGCCAGGGTGCCCGACAGGATCATCATTTTCCTAACCCCGTGGGTGTCGATCCAACGTCCTTTGACCAGGGAAACAAAGATGGCCACCAGCCCCGGCAAAGACAGGAGCAGGTTGCCCTTCGCCTCGCCGATGTGAAAGACCTTTCCCCAGTAGACATGCAGCAGCGGTGCCTGGGCGAACCAACTGGTCCAGATCCCCAGGGACATGAGCGAATAGATCGCCAGCATGACCCACTTGTACCCGTCGGACTGCGCAGTTTGTTGATTGGACATCGTTACGCCTCCTTGTAATACGTTTAGGTAAGAGTAAAAAAGAAAAAAGAAAAAAACGGACCTTAATGTATGAAACCAACTACACATCCCGACCCGCGGGCGGCGCAGCCACCCCGGCCGGACTCCCTCACTTCCTCTCAGACTTTCAGCCGCACGACATCGGAAACATTTATCTCCATCATCCTGATGCCGGCAAGCACGCGGGCGGCATTGCGCCTTATCGCCGGGAATTGCTCCCCCATTTCGCTCAGCTCCAGCGCCGCATGCTTCAGCTGCTGAATTTTCTCGTCCAACCGTTCCATATCGATCCGGTACGTCATGTGGAGTCTCCTTTTTTTCGAAGGTCAGGCCTTTTCCCGCATATCCTTGAATCGTCTCGCTTTAACCTCGTAGCGGGGAAGAGTTCCGTAGTCGTGAAATTCGATCGCATAGCCCAGATTGGTTTTGAGCCGCAACTGATCTCTCAACTCGGACTCGATCTCCCCGGCCCTGTGCTCATGGCCGGGCGCCACTTCCACCTTCAGCGTGATTTTCTCCGAATCTCCCTGCTTCACCACCACCACTTCATACTCGCTGCCAAGCCCCGAGGTCCCCCGCACCACCTCCTCTATCGCCACGGGCGCCAGCAAAACCCCCTTCACCTTCGTGATGTCATCGACCCGACCGACCACCCCCCCCTTGATCAACCGGTAGGTTCGCCCGCATGGACAGGGTGTGTCCTCCCACTCGATCACATCCTTGGAGTCAAACCGCACACACGGCATCGCCATGCGATCGAAGGCGGTGATGACCATCTTGCCCCTGCGCCCCGGTTCTTCAATAAGTTCCCCCGTTTCGACATCTTCGATCTCGACCAGAAACATCCCTTCGTTCACATGCAGGCCGCCGGGTTGCTCCACGCATTCATACGACCATGCCCCGATTTCGGTTGCCCCCGCATGGTCGAACACCTTCGCATTCCAGGCCTCTTCCAGTCGTTTCTTGGTGGCCGGCACGCTTGCCCCGGGTTCGCCCGCGCAGGTGATCCTGCGTATGCCCAGCGTCTCGGGCGAAATGGACAGCTTGCTCCTCGCCGTCTCCGCCATCCCGAGCATGTAGGTCGGAGTCCCCATCATGGCGGTGGCCCGCAGCTCCTGAACCTTTAAAATCCTCGCCTGGGTGTCGAGTACCCCTCCCGGAACCACCTCGCACCCGATCTTTTCGGCCGCGTAATGGCCCGCCCAAAACGCCACGAAGATGTTGTAGCCAAAGGGGATGAACACCCGATCGCTCGGCCGGTAGCCCTGCGCCCACAGGATGAAAGACCAGCACTCCGCCCACCATTCCCAGTCCTGCCAGGAATCGGCCTGATAGACCGGCTGGCCGGTCGTGCCGCTCGTCTGGCGAAAGTTGCTCACCTCCTCGAGCGGAACACAAAGGGCATCCCCATACGGATACGGGTCCTTGCACTGTGCCCCTCGCAACAGCGACTTTTCCACTTTGGGCACACGCCGGATATCCTCGAACGTTTTGATATCGGAAGGCGAAATGCCCGCTTTTTCATACAGAGAGCGGTGAAATCGGGAATGCTCGAAGGTCCACGTAAAAATCGATTGAAATTTTCTGAGCTGCAACGCGCGCAGCTTTTCCCGGGGCAGGGTTTCCAGTACGGGGTTCCAGTACGGCTGATCTGAAAGCATCTCTTTTTCTCCTCTGTTCCCCTTCAACGGGTTTTAGAGGGTTAGGTGCCGGAAGCCGGGGCCGCCCTTTCCTGCGGGGCGGAGTCGGCGCGGCCGCCGTTCAACGGCCCCGGATGCGGACTGCCGATTCCTTCGAGCCGGGTACGGAGCTCCTGCGCCGCCCCCACGGTCATCTCCGCAATCCGCTCAAGCCTTTCCATACCCATGTTGCTTGCGATCCCCACGACCCATACCGCCATGGGCAACCCACGGCGGTTCTTTAGCGCTACCGCGACCGCCCGAATTCCCGACAGGTATTCCTCGTCGTCTATCGCATATCCCTGCGAGCGCACCCGCTCCAGTTCGGCCAGATAGCGCTCCGACTCCGTGATGGAATTGGGCGTAAACCGCGGAAGCTCCCTTTGCGCTAAAATACGGCCCACCCCCTCGGGATAGTCCTCCTGGGCCAGAAAGACTTTCCCCACCGCTCCCGCAAAAAGAGGCATGGTCGTCCCCACGGGCGCCGATATCTTGAAGGATTCTCTCGCCTCGGCGGCAGCCGTGATCATGATGCGTCCGCGAATCCTTACCCCCAAAAACACCGTCGCTTCGACCCCGTCTCGCAGGCACTCGATTATGGGCTGCCCCAGACGGTTTACCTTGATGTAGTTCCAGTCGGTAAACGCCAGGTCGGCTGCGAGCGGACCGAGAAAAAACCTGTGGGGGTCCTCTCCTTTGATGAGCGCTTTTTCCCGCAGGAGCGCATGCACCAGACCGTGCGCGCTGCTCGTACTGTACCCCGCGCGCGCCGCAAGATCGACCAGGCGCAACCCTTCCGGCGCCTCGGCGACCGCGCGCAGCAATGCGAACGCCTTGTGCACGGCCGGCGCCTTGTATCCGGTTTGCTCCAAACCCTGTTCGCGTTTGCTCATCGGGATCACTATGCTGAATCAAAGCTTGTCGATTGCCATCGTTCACACCTCCCGCGCAATGCAAGGAGGGTACGCCCTATAAATGACCTGCCCATGGGGCATGTCTTATCTCGGTTTTCAAGGTGAAGCTCAGCTGGATGGAGAATCGTCGATCTGGAGCTGTGAAGGCTGCAATGGGAAACTTTCCGGCTCGGAAAAGAATCCATTCGCTCGTGTCATGCAACATAGCGAAAATGCCGGTCAAAAGCAACAAGTTATTGAAGCCGCGCTGCCGTTTTGGAAATTTCACAAATTCGGCATACTGAATTTTTGGAGAACAATACAACATTGCCCGCCCGCAGCCGGGCAAAAATCTATTGACACGCTCCGGGAGCCAAGCTACATTGTAGCGGGATTATAGCTGTTTGCCCCATGGCCTGAGCAGGAACTCTCCTGGCGACGAGTTGGTTGCCGGGTATTGGATATTGGTTGCGGGTTTGTTCTGAGTTGTCCATAACGTGACCCTCCGCGCGGCGGCGTGCGCCCCCGCAGGAGTTTCGGGAAGGAGTACAATGTCGAAAGCGCCTGACAAAATCAAGGCCTGGCAGATGGTCCAACCGACCGTCAAGGATAAAGCGACGGGACAGGTAACCCCGGGAAGACTGGAGCTTACCGAAATTCCCGTGCCGGAGCTTAAGCCCGGCGAGGTGCTGGTCGAGGTTGCCGGCTGTGGAGTTTGCCACACCGACCTTGGCTACTTCTATGACGGGGTCCCCACGGTTCAAAAGCCTCCGTTGATTCTCGGACACGAAATTTCGGGCACCGTTGTGGCAGGCGATCAGAAGTGGTTGGGAAAAGAGGTGATCGTACCTGCGGTCATGCCCTGCCGTCAGTGCTACCTGTGCAAGACCAGGCGTGGAAACCGGTGCCTGGATCAAAAAATGCCGGGCAACAGCACCGGCATATACGGCGGGTTTGCCAGCCACATCCCGGTCCCTTCGCTAGACCTTTGTGAGATACGGGATCGCCGGTCCATTCCGCTCGAGCAGTTGGCGGTGGTGGCCGATGCGGTAACGACGCCGTTTCAGGCGGTAAAGCGGGCCTCACTCGATGTGGGAGACAACGTTATCGTGATCGGCGCCGGCGGGGTCGGCCAATACGTGGTCCAGACCGCCAAGGGTCTGGGGGCCGGTGTGGTGATCGCCGTCGACATCGTCGAGGAGCGGCTGCAGAAGATGCTCCAATACGGCGCCGATTTTGTGATAAACGCCATGGGCAAGGGGCCGGCCGAGGTCGCCGCCGAGGTGAAAAAAATCCGAGAAAAGCTGGGGCTGCCCGGGTATGGCTGGAAGATTTTCGAGGCCACGGGAAGCAAGCCCGGCCAGGAAACCGCGCTCAATCTTCTGAGCTTTGCGGGAAAGCTCATCATCATTGGCTTCGGGATGCAGAAGGTGGAATACATGATGAGCCGCCTCATGGCTTTCGATGCCGAGATCATCGGAACGTGGGGGTGTTTGCCCGAGTATTACCCGCAGGTGCTCGAGATGGTGGTGACCGGAAAGATTGTGGTGGAGCCCTTCGTGCAGACCCGACCGATGAGCCGGATCCGGGAGGCTTTCGAGGAAGCCCACAAAACGCCCCCCGACCGGCGAATCATCCTGGTCCCCGACTTTTGAGGCGTGCCGCCTCGGCCGAATTGCGCTGGCGTGCCGCCAGTGCCGGGTTGCGCCCTTGCAGAATAGCCGGGCGCGGTAAACCAATACAGGTTAAGGAGAAGATTGTATGGCGCTCGAATGGATGCCAAGACAGAATGGAGCCAAGAACCACCTGTTGCATTCGGACATGCACTGGGGGACCGATGCGGACGCCCCTTGCGTGGTCTACGAAAAACGTCCGCTTACGGACCCTTCCGGGAAAGTGGTGGAGGGTCTTTATACGGCCTGGATACGGCTCAACAATCCCGCCCAGTACAATTCCTACACGACGGAAATGGTAAAGGGCGTCATCGCGGGCTTCGAAAACGCCTCCCTGGACAGGAGTGTCGTTTGTGTGGTTTTTACCGGCACGGGTCCTTACGCTTTCTGCACGGGGGGCAACACCAAGGAGTACAGCGAATATTACAGCATGCGGTGTGACGAATACGGCCAGTACATGGAGCTTTTCAACCACATGGTTGATTCGATCTTCATGTGCAAAAAGCCCACGATCTGCCGGGTAAACGGCATGCGGGTGGCCGGGGGGCAGGAGATCGGAATGGCGTGCGATCTGGCGGTGACCTCGGATCTCGCCATCTTCGGCCAGGCCGGCCCCAAGCACGGCTCGGCACCCGTTGGCGGCGCCTCGGATTTTCTGCCCTGGTACCTCTCGGCCGAAGACGCCATGTGGAACTGCGTCTCCTGCGAGATGTGGTCGGCCTACAAGATGAAGATGAAAAACCTTGTCTCCAAAGTCGTGCCCGTGCTCAAGGTGGACGGCAAATGGGTGAGAAACCCGACCGTTATCTGGGATAAATACGTGGAGGACGGGGAGATCGTCTACGGGGAGTCCAAAACGGGCGAGGAACTGGCCAAAGGCCGCGAGTTTTTGAAAAAACACCAGGCCAACGCCGATTTCGAACTGCTCGATAAAGAAGTCCAGAGCATCGTCTGGAAGTTTGCAAATCTTTTCCCGGGCTGCCTGATCAAATCCATCGACTCCATCCGGCAGAAGAAGAAATTTTTCTGGGATACCACCAAGAACGACCATCGTCATTGGCTTGCTGCGAACATGAGCGGGGAAGCGTTCCTGGGGTTTGGCGCCTTCAATACGAAGAAGATCACCGGCAAAGACGTCGTCGATTTCCTGAAATTCCGCCAGAACATCGCGGAGTGCAAGTCGTGGGATTACGATATGTATGCCGAAGTGCTTGGAAAACCTCAAGACAAATGATCCGGGGGAAATACTCCGGGAGGATGGATATGAAAAACAAAGCTGCAATTATCGGGGTCGGCCAGAGTGCGTTTGTGCGCACCTACCCGGGATCGATCCGCGAGTTGGTGTTTGAGAGTTTCCGCGAAGCGATGCAGGATGCCGGGATATCCCGGTCCGATATCGACGCGACGGTGGTCTGTTCGGCGCCCGAGTACGACAAGCAGAGGTCGCCTGCCGGGGTGATCGCCGAGTATCTGGGGCTCAACCCGCAGCCCACCTTTTATGCCGAGACCCTGTGCTCGTCGAGCAGCACGGGATTAAGACTCGCCTACTCCCTGGTCGCCTCGGGCCTCCACGAAATGGTGATGGTCATCGGGTTCCAGATCATGTCCCAGTTGACCTCGGTCGAATCGCAGGAGCGAATGGGCCGAGGGGCCGACATCCAGTGGGAGTCCCCTTTCGGGACCATGATGCCCGCCTATTACGCCATGCACGCCCGTGCGCACATGGCCCGCTACGGGACGACCCCCGAAGATCTGTCGCTCATCCGCGTAAAGGCCGCCACCTACGGGCAACTCAACCCGCTTGCCGTCTATCGAAAACCGGTTACGCTCGAGCAGCTCCAGGACCCGGCCAATTTCCTATCCGGCCCGGTGGCGACTCCGCTTCGCGCCGGCGACTGCTGCGCAAACGCGGACGGCTCCTCCTGTCTGATCGTGGCCTCTGCGGAAAAAGCGCGTGCTTTCTCCAAAAAACCGGTCTGGATCAAGGGCGTGGGTGCCGCCTCGGCCCCGGTCAACATGGCCGGCAGGGATAGTCTGAGCGGTCTTGCGGCGGCAGAGGAAGCCGGAAGGCAGGCCTATAAGATGGCCGGGATCACCCCTGCCCAGATAAATGTGGCCGAAGTCCACGACTGCTTTACGATCGCCGAACTCATGGCCTATGAGAATCTGGGTTTCGCCAAGCCGGGCGAAGGCAGAGAGCTGATCCGGGCCAAGGAGACCTACAAGGACGGGAAAATCCCGGTAAACGTCGACGGGGGGCTTCTTTCCAAGGGGCACCCGATCGGGGCAACCGGCGGCTCGCAGGTACGCACGGTCGTGCTGCAGCTTCGCGGTGAGGCTGGAGAAATTCAGGTGAAGGAGCCTGTCTTCGGACTCGTTCACAATATCGGCGGTGTGGGTCTTTACGGCAACGTCACAATCCTCGGCGTCGAATAACGGGAGCTTACAGCATGGCAAAAAATGAACTCGACACGCGATTCGCTGAATTCGGAACGGTGAGCTTCGCCTCCGTAACCGGGGTCAACGATTTTATAGGTTACCTGGAAAACGGCAAGCTGATGGGCACCCGGTGCGAAAAATGCGGTAAAAACTATTTCCCGCCCCGTGCGCACTGTTGCGATTGCCTTTCCGCAAAAATGGAATGGTTCGAAGTAGCAGGCAAAGGCAAGCTCGTGAGCTATTCGACCCTGCAGTATGCGCCGACAGGATTTACCGAGGAAGTTCCCTACACGATCGCTCTAGTCGATTACGGCGCCTACAAGGTTTTCGGGCGCATCGACGCCTCCGTCCCCCAGGAGGAGCTCTCGGTGGGTATGACGCTTACGGCCGAGTCGGCGCGAACCGCAAACGGCCGGCTGACCTACGTGTTCAAGAAATAAGACCGCGGGGGCTATCGGCGGCGAGTCGCCGCTGCCGAGTTGCCCGCCTGCTTCGCGGGCGGGCGGAGTCCCGGATCACGTGGGGATAACGCCCCCCGCCCTTTTTTCTGGCTAGGGGACACAAGAATGTGTATATGGAATTATCCGGACTTCCGCCGTCCAGGCTCCTTGTGCCTTTTTCCGGCGGGTGCGGCAGCTTGCATTTCAGGGGCGATGCCGCCCGGGTGCTGGATTTGAATCTACAGGAGAAATTTTTAAGGAGCAAACCAGATGAGCAGTGATCGTTACGATGTGGAACTCTCCGAGGAACTCATAATACTGCGGGACACGGTCCGCAAATTCGCCGATAAGGAAATCGCTCCCCACGTCGATGAGGATGAAAAAGCGCACCGCTGGCAGCGCGATCTGGTCGAGAAGATGGCCGAACTGGGTCTTTTCGGCTGCCCGGTCCCCGAAGAGTACGGCGGAAACGGAATGGGATACCTCGCCCACGCGATTGTCACCGAAGAGATCGGCAGGGTCTCGGGCTCCCTTCGCGTAGGGTTCAATATGCAGACCATGGGGACCTCGATGTCCATTCTCAAATGGGGCAGCGAGGAGCTCAAAAGAAAGTACATCCCCGCCCTGATGTCGGCCAAAATGATCGGCTGTTTCGGTATTACCGAGCCCGACACGGGTTCGGATACTGCCTCCATGTCCACGACCGCGGTGCGCGACGGGGACCACTATATTCTCAACGGGCGCAAGATGTGGATCACCTGGTCGCCGGTGGCCGATGTGTGCGTGGTGTTCGCCATGACCGACAAGGCCAAAAAGCACAAGGGTATGAGCGTTTTCGTCATGGATATGAACACGCCGGGCGTATCGACGGTCGCCATCAAGGACAAACTCGGGATTTGGGCCTGCCCGACCGGGGAAGTGATCATGGAAGACGTAAAGGTTCCCGCCGCACACCGGCTGGGCGAGGAAGGCCAGGGCTTCGAATACCTCATGAAGGAACTCATCAGCACCAGGCTCTCCGCGGCTGCGGGCGCTGTGGGCACCTGCCAGGCCGCCCTCGATGAGGCCGTAAAGTATGCCAACGAGCGTCGCCAGTTCGGCCGTCCCATCGCCGAATACCAGATGGTCCAGGAAACCATCGCCCGCATGGTTGCCGAAACCGAGGCGGCACGCGCCCTCACCTGGCGATGCGCCATGCAGAAAGACCGCGGAATGGTCAACAACATGCGCGAGACGTGCCTCGCCAAGTTCTACGCCTCCCGCGCGGCCGATGAGGTCCCAAACCTGGGTCTGGACGTCCTCAGCGCCTACGGCTACTCCAACGAGTACCCCATGGCACGCATCCTGAGAGACGGGAAAGTCTATAAGATCCTCGAAGGCGCCACCAATATCATGAAAATGATCCTTGCCGCCGACGCGCTGGGAATCAAGAAGGCCAATCGAGAGTAAGCATCGAATCAGTGGACTGGTGGGCAGCGCCGAGCTCGCCGCTGCCCACCAGCGGCGTGTCGCCGCGCACAGATGGCCTGGCCGGTAGGAGCGGTCATTTCCGGCTTCACCAGTTTCAACAGGTCAGTCACATCACACCCCCAGTTCCGCCGTCCCCGCGATCCCTCAATTTGCGAACGGCCGTGCCTACGGGCTTGGCCATCCGTCAGCGGCGACACGCCGTCAGGATTTTGCGCACGGTTTCGGCAAGATGCTGCAACTCCATGGGCTTCATGAGAAAGCCCTGAATGCCCAGGGGCTTGACCGTTTCCGGATCGAGCCTGTCGCTGAACCCGGTGCAGAGAAGTATTGCGGGGTGAGGGTCGAGCCTGACGAGTTCTCTGGCCAGTTCCAGGCCGGTTACGTGCGGCATGGTGAGATCTGTGATCACCAGGTCGAACCGCTGGTCTTCGGGCTGCCCGAGCACCGCCTGGAGTGCGTCGGCTCCGCTTGTTTTCACGGTAACCTCGTAGCCCAGCTTTTGCAACATCAGGCCCATCGCCTTCGCCAATGCGGGTTCGTCGTCAACGACGAGCACCCGTTCGGTCCCCCCGGGAAGGGAGACGCCCTTTGCAGCCAGCGTTCGTTCGATTTCGTTACTCACCGGCAAAAAGACGCTGAAGGTAGCGCCACGGCCGGGATGGCTTTCTACCTGTACGATTCCCCCATAACTGTGCACGATTCCGTGTACGACCGAAAGTCCCAGGCCCGTTCCGACTCCCTGACCCTTGGTGGTGAAAAACGGATCGAATATGCGCTCGCGAACCGACGGGTCGATCCCGTGGCCGCTGTCCTGCACGGTGAGCCGCACATAGGCGCCCGGCCGCAGCCCCGAATTTGGCGGAATCGACCCGGCTTCGCAGCGCACGTCCTCCACTCTCACCTCCAACGTCCCTCCTGTCTCCTGCATCGCATGCGCCGCATTGGTGCAAAGGTTCATGAGCACCTGGTGAATCTGGCTGGAGTCTCCCAGTACGGAAGCTCGTGAATTCACCTGCCATTTGATCTCGATGGTCGAGGGCAGGGCAGCGCGAAGCATCTTGACGGCCTCCTTCACTATCGGGCCGACCCGGAGCGGTCTTTTTTCCTGATCGGTCTGCCGGCTGAAGGCCAGGATCTGTGAAACAAGGTCCCTGGCGCGCAGGGAGGCCTTGAGGACTTCCTGGAGGTCGTCGTTCACTTTGCCCTCCATCTCCAGCAGCGCCATTTCCGTGTACCCCATGATGATGCCCAGAATATTGTTGAAATCATGGGCGATTCCTCCCGCAAGCGTTCCCAGTGCCTCCATCTTCTGGGCCTGCCGCAACTGGGCCTCGACGAAGGCCCGTTCCTCCTCCATCTTCTTGCGTTGGGTAATATCCCGGTGCATGCCGAGAAGTCCGACGATTTTTCCCCGGGCATCCTTCACCTGCACCGCCACCGATTCGGTGGGAACAAGCAAGCCGTTCTTGTGCCGGAAGGCGGCCTCGAAGGGCGAGCCGTCCAGCGAATCCCCCAGATGGAAGTGGCTGCGCCCCGCCTGTTCCCAGGCTCTTTTATCGGGGTAGAACGATTCGGTAGATCTGCCCAGCGCCTCCTCGGCTTCGTAGCCGAACATTGCGGTGAAGGCGGGGTTTACCAGAAGAATGTTACGGTCGGTGTCCGTAAATACGATGGCGTCGGAGATGGAGTTGAAGATGGCCTGGAACTGCGCCTTGCTTTTTGCCAGCTCCCTTTCCGCCTGCTTGCGGGAAAAAGATTCCACAATGGCCGGCACAATCGATTCGAGGGCCAGGATATGTTGTGAACCATACCCGTCCTCACGATTTCCCACAGCGATCATGCCCAGGGTCCGATCGTCACTCTTCAAAGGCGCCCCCAGGAAAGTCTTAACAGGCGGGTGCCCGGGGGGAAAGCCTATACGGTCGGGATGAGTCGGCGGGTCGTTTGTGTAAAAGGCCTTTCCGCCCAGTATGACTCTTCCGTATATGCCACGGACCACGGTGTCGGTGAGTCGCAGTCGGTGGCCGCCCGAGTCGATCACGTTACAGCCGCTCGCAGCGCCATCACTCATCGCAATGTCTTTTAGCCGCCCCTCCGCGCTGAGCTTCGCCATGAACCCCATTTGGCTTTCGGTAAGCTCTTCTGCGACCGCAATGCACTTTTCCCCCAGCTCTTCTTCTCCGTGTGTGCTCAAAGCCTCCCGGAAGATCCGGTTTATTCCGGACAGTACACTGTTCTGCCGTAGAGCCAGCTCTTCGACTTCTTTTCGCCGGGTATCCCCGTCGATCTTGTCGAGGGCAAAGGAGATATCCATCGCCGTTTCTTCCAAAAGATGAATCTCTCGACTGCGAAAATAGCCGGGATCGGACACGGCGATGTTGAGAGTTCCCCAAACGTTTCCTTTGAATCGTAGAGGAAAGGAGCCGCAGGATTCGAACGCAAACTGCCCGGGCTTCACGTTCCGGGGATAGGGACAGGCCGTATCGCCGCACTGATTGCATACGGACGGCATTGCCTCACGGACGGCCTTACCCGGCGTCCCCCACCTGTCCGGGCGCTCATCGGCATAGAAGTGGGCTTTTCTTAAAAATTCGCGATCCTCTCCGAAATACTCGACCGGTTCGATCCGGGAAGAAGCGGCATCGAAGCGTCCGATCCATGCCAGGTCGACTTCCCCGCGCTCTACGAGGAGACGGCACACCGCCCGGAATAATTCCTCGGGGGACTGGACGCGCACGATGGTCTGGTTTACCTGGCTCAAGACATCGTAGAGCCTGTTCAACCGCCGGATTTCCAGGTCGGAGCCGTGCCTGCTCAAAGCCATCTCGATAGAGGTTTTGAGGTCCCGATCCTCGAAAGGTTTGAGAATGTAGCCGTAGGGCTCCGCCTGTTTGGCCCGATCCAGGGTCTCGTCTTCCGAATAGGCGGTAAGAAAGACGACCGGGGTCCGGCACATGCGACGAATTGCAACGGCTGTCTCGATTCCGTCCATCCCCCCACCCAGGTTGATGTCCATGAGAACCAGGTCGGGGCATTGCTCTCCGGCCGCTGCCAGGGCCTCTTCACCGGTCATGGCCCTGCCGGTCGGCTCAAAACCCAGTGCCAGCAGCCGCTCAAAGATTTCGAGAGACACCACAGGTTCATCTTCAACGATGAGTATCCGGGCCGGTTTCATTTCTGCGCTCCTTCAGTGATACTTGCAGAGAGAGGAAAGCGTATCCGAAAGACCGTGCCTCCCACCTCCGGCCTTTCGATGGTGAGGGACCCGGAGAGCTGCCGGGAAAGTTCGGAAACAAGGGTGAGCCCCAGGGTCGAGGACGCACTCGATCGGGCTTCCGGAGGAAGTCCAATCCCGTTGTCGCAGACGCTCAAAGAAACTTCCTCTTCCTCCATGCGCGCAAGCTCCACCAGGATTTTGCCCGAACGACCGCCGGGGAAAGCGTGCTTCAACGCATTGGTGACAAGTTCGTTGACGATGAGTCCGCTGGGCACGGCAAGGTTGAGGGGCAGTTGAATATCTCCCACCCGGTGTTCCAGCTTGATCCGTTGAGCCGCCCGCCCGTAGGAGGCCGCAATGTGGCGAAGAAAATCTTCAATGTAAACAGCAAAGCTTATCTGCGCGAGGTTCCCGGAGCGGTAGAGCACTTCGTGCAAAAGCGCCATGGAGCGTATCCGGTTCTGGGTGTCTTTAAAAATTGCGAGCACCTCGGGGATTTTGCTGCGATTGGCCTGGAGCCCGAGAAGGCTTATCACGATCTGGAGGTTGTTTTTGACCCGGTGATGGACCTCTTTGAGAAGAGCGGTCTTTTCCCGATGCGAATTGTACAGTTCTCTCTCCGCTCTTCTTTGCTCGGTTATGTCGCGCGCCACCACAACCGAGCCGACGATCGCGCCCCTCCCGTCACGGATGGGTCCGAAGCTGTAGCTCCCGATCCAGGTTTCGCCCGTATCCTTTCGCCGCAGGGCGTACTCGGCGTTTGTGGCCCTCTCGCCCCGCAGAGCTCTGGGGATCGCCCACAGGTCCAGCGGCGCCGGTCGCCCGTCGTCCATAGAGACGTCGAGAAATTTCGGGTATTCGGCTAGCGTCCTGGCGCACTCCTCCTTGCTGCCAAACCTGTAGAATTTGGCCAATGCATCGTTGAACTCGATAAAACGGCCCTCCAGGTCCGTGATGAACACGGCGTCCGCCATGCTGTCGAGGGCCGCCTGCAGATTTGCCCGGCTCTCCTGCAGCGTTTCCTCGACCTGTTTCAGGCGCGCGCTCTGCACCTCGATCTCTTTTCGGGCCGCGGCATTTTGCGTTGCGTAACGGATGGATCGCTCGAGCAGATCGGAACGGAGGTCCTCTTTCGAAAGGTAGTCGGAGGCCCCGGCCTCCATCGCCTCCATAGCGATGCGGTCGTCGCCCCGAGCGGTAAGAAAAATGATCGGGGTCTTGCATCCCGAGGCCAAAGAGTCCTTCAGGAGTTCGATCCCGCTCCTTTGGCCGAGCCGGTAGTCCAGCAGGCAGACGTCGCACTCATTCCGGGCAAGGGCTGCCAGCGCCCTATTGTAGTCGCCGATCCATTGCAGTTCGTAATGTTGGACGGATATCTTTGAAAGAAGGCTGCGGAGGATAAAGAAATCCTCTTCATCGTCTTCGACAAGCAGCACCTCTATGGGCCGGCATTCTGTGTCTGCTTCGGAGATCATGCGCCCTGCAATCGCTTTTTCGAGTGTGTGGAATCATTATTTTCGAATAATAGCCCGCTAATCGCCCTCAACTAGTTTTGTAGCATCGCTCGTGTCGGGAGAAAAGCAAAAAAACCGGGGAATCCTCGCTTGTTTATGGCTATAAATATGGCTATAATCGAACAATCAATAACTTGAGGAGCAAGGCCCATGGAGGACCGTTACACCATTGCCGAGGCAAAAAATAAACTCCCCGCCATCGTTCATAGCGTCGAAGAGGGTTCCCGGGTCACGCTGACCCGCTATGGCCGGCCGGTTGCCGTTTTATTGTCAATCGGCCAGTTTGAAAAGTTAAGCCGTGAAGGGAAAGGATTCTGGCAGGCGTTGGAAACGCTCCGCGAGCAGATGAGGAAGGAAAACATTCATATTTTCGATACTGATTTTGAGCACCTCCGGGATGAATCCTCTGGACGACGGGTGGAACTGGAGTGAAGAAGTACCTCCTCGACACAAATGTCTTGTCAGAGGCCTTGAAGGCTGCGCCCGACATGAATGTAATGGCCATGCTCCGGAGATATGAGGATAGTATTGTTACAGCCGCTCCGGTCTGGCATGAGTTAAGATTCGGTTGCCTGCGCATGCCGCTTTCTCGAAGACGCGAGTTGATCGAGGCTTACCTGGAAGAGGTAGTCAATAAAAATCTCCCTATTCTCCCATACGATGAAAGGGCGGCGCGGTGGCATGCCGAAGAACGGGCAAGACTGACAGCCCTCGGTAAAACGCCCTCTTTCGTTGACTGTCAAATCGCCGCTATCGGCAAGGTGAATGGACTGGTAGTGGTTACCCGAAATACGGACGATTTTTCTACATTTGAAGGCCTGCGGGTTGAAAACTGGCACACCAAATAAAACTCCCCGCTGAGCGCTTATTTCCGCCTTTATGAGTAAATACACACAACTGTAACCTCCCCGTAATACTGTTACAAGGCATTCCAGCCGATTACAACCCGGGATGAGCCTCGAAGCACTGTCTCTAAAGCGGGACGGAGTTATGGGCGAACTATGCTTTCTCAACTAAAACGAACGTTCAGGAAAGGTAGTTTCATGAATTTCAGCATCAATCGGAAAATCCTCGCATTGACCTGTATTCCCATTGCCGTATTTATAGCGTTCGCCTGCTTCATGGTCCTCAAGGAACGAAAGATTATCAACGCTACCGATAGGATCGCTTTGAATGTGGAGCTCATAAACTCGGCTTCGCACCTGGTTTCAACTCTCCAGGCGGAAAGCGAATACTCCAGCCTGTTTCTTAAAAGCATCATCGATCGGGGGCAGGTGGTAGAGAAGCGGAAGATGACAGACCCTGCTGTGGCAGACTTCCTGAAGAGTCCGGCTCTTGCGAAAATCGCTGCAAAGGACCGGGATGCAGCGCGCCGGGCGTTGTCAGACCTGAACGGACTGCGCTCGGGTGTGGACCGTAAGATTTCACTGGAAAACAGTTTGAAAGGCTATTCCTCCATTATCGCCACCGTAATGGCTGCGGAAAAGGCGGCGATAGACGCCAGAAGCGTCGTCGGGTTGGACAAAAAGCTGCAGGATGTAGCACTTTTTGAAAGCGTTGGCGAAAGTGCGGAAAAACTGAGGGCGGTTTTAAGAAATGTGCTCGGGGCCGATCGCCCCGTTACCAGCCCCGAATTGGAAACCATTATGGGGCACTATGCACGCGTCTACTCAGGCCTGGACACCCCGGCTCTGAACGTCGATCAGGCAATGCTCAAAAAAATCCGCTCCTTCCCCGAAGAGCAAGCCTGGGTCAATGTGTCCAACACTGTTTTTGCTGTAATAAGAAAAGCGGCAACAGGCTACTACGGGGTCGATGCGGAGATGTTTTTCCTCGATGGCTCACAGCAGGTTAAGGATGTCGCAGCGCTGAAAAAGGAAGAACTGGCAATCATAAGTAAGGAAACCGCCCGGCTCAAAGCCGGGGCCGCGGCACGGATACGATGGGTCCTCGCCTTATTCTTTTCACTCGCTGCCGTCACGGCCACGTTATCTTTCGCCATCGGGCGCACTATTTCGAGGCCGGTCGCGCGCCTGGCGGAAAAGCTCGCAAACGCCTCCGAATCGGTCTCCTCGGTAGCCTCCGAACTGGGGGCAGCAAGTCATCGGCTGGCGCAGGGCGCCTCCGAGCAGGCCTCCGCCATCGAGGAGACCTCCGCATCCCTTGAGGAGGTCTCTTCGATGATCCGGCAGAACGCAGATAATGCCCGTGAGGCTAACGAACTGATGATACTGACCAAAGAAACGGTTGCCAAGTCGGCTCGGTCGATGAGGGAGCTTACCGCATCGATGAACGAGATATCCGAGGCAAGCGAAGAGACCTCCAAAATCATCAAGACAATTGACGAGATAGCCTTCCAGACAAATTTGCTGGCCTTGAACGCGGCAGTCGAAGCGGCGCGGGCCGGAGCGGCCGGCGCCGGCTTTGCGGTCGTGGCCGATGAGGTCAGAAGCCTTGCCATGAAGTCGGCCAGGGCGGCTAAAGATACCGCCGGCCTAATCCGGGGCATCATTCAAAAAATCGACAGGGGATCGGGGCTGGCGCAAAAAACCGTAACAGAATACCGGGAGGTCGTCCAGGAGGTGGAGAGAACCGGGGAACTGATCGGTGAGATCTCGGCGGCCTCCCTCGAACAGGCCCGGGGGATCGAACAAATCAACAAGGCGATCGGGGAAATGGACAAAGTCGTCCAGCAAAATGCGGCAGGAGCCGAGGAATCGGCCTCGGAGTCAACCGAGATGAACGCCCGTGCCGGCCAGGTGAAAGAAATCATAAAAGAACTGTGGCTCATGGTGAACGGATAGGCCTTTATCTTGCCCCGGGAAGGTGCATGGCGTAAAATGTGATCTATTCTCGGCATCGAGGCTTTCACAAAACCCTTCCGAATTGAGGGACTGAACCATGCACAAACTCCTTTCGAAAAACAGGGGCGAAAAGATGCTCCTGCTTGGAAATGAAGCGATTGCGCGGGGGGCCGTCGAGGCGGGTCTTGCCTTCGGCGCGACCTACCCCGGGACCCCGTCTTCTGAAATCTCCGCCAACCTTTTTGACATTTCGCGGGAAAGCGAGCTTTGCTTCGAGTACTGCACCAACGAAAAGGTGGCCCTGGAGGTGGCAGCCGGGTGGGCCAACTCGGGCCTGCGCAGCATGGCGATCATGAAGCACGTGGGACTGAATGTGGCGGCCGACCCCCTCATGACCCTGGCATACCTGGGGGTTCGTGGCGGCATGGTCATCCTCACAGCCGACGACCCCTTCATGTTTTCGAGCCAAAACGAGCAGGACAACCGCTATTACGGCAAGCTTTCCGG
>JBMFWU010000080.1:0-2706 GCA_049964955.1 Syntrophobacteraceae bacterium | reverse complement strand
TCATGTTTTCGAGCCAAAACGAGCAGGACAACCGCTATTACGGCAAGCTTTCCGGTCTTTCGGTTCTCGAGCCCTCTTCGATAGACGAAGCAAAGGAGATGGTCCGATACGCCTTCGAGCTTTCCGAAAAACTCCAGGAGCCGGTGTTGTTCCGGACTACGACGCGCATCAACCATTCGACCGGAATTGTCAGTCTCGGGGAAATTGCGCCGGTAAAAAAGAACGGGGATTTTACAAAAGATCCCTTCCGGTATGTGGCGATACCCGCCGTATCCAGAAAGCTTCACGCGAAACTTCTCGAAACCATTGGCGTTGCCAGGGAAATCTCCGAAAAGAGTCCCTATAACTTCATCGAGGGCAACGGCCCCAAGGGAATCATCTGTAACGGGGTCAGCTACAACTACGTCTCCGATGCCGTGCAGGAACTGGGACTGGACGCTAAAATCCTGAGGCTCGGATTTTCCAACCCGATGCCCGAAAAACTGATCGGGGACTTTCTTGCCGGGTGCAACAAGGTGCTGGTGGCCGAGGAAGGCGAACCGATCATGGAGGATGCGACAAGGGGTATCGCCCACCGGCGCGGGCTCATCGTCCCAATCGAGGGAAAGGGCCCCGACCGTTTCCCGCTCCTCTACGAATTCAACCCGGCGCTGGTGCGAAGCGTCATCGCCAACTGCTTCGGGGTAGCCGACCAACCGGTAAAACCCGTCGAGCTATCGGATCTACCCGAGATCCCGGAACGTCCGCCCAACCTGTGCGCGGGATGTTCTCACCGGGCGACCTACTACATCGTCAAACAGGCGGCCGAAGGGCTTGACACCATCTACCCTTCCGATATCGGCTGCTATACCCTGGGAGTGCTCCCCCCGCTTTCCATGGCCGATTTTCAAATCTGCATGGGCTCTTCCATAAGCACCTCCTCGGGATTTTCCAGGGCAACCGGCAAGAAGGTCATTTCCTTTATCGGCGATTCGACTTTTTTCCACAGCGGTTTTCAGGGCCTCGTAAACGCCGTTTTCAACAACCATGATTTTACCGTCTTTATTCTGGACAACGGCACGACGGCCATGACCGGCCACCAGCCGCACCCGGGGGTGGATATGAATCTCCTGGGCCACTCCGGCTACGGGCGGGTTTCCATCGAAGAGATCGTGCGCGCGGCGGGGGTGAGCAACGTGACCGTAATCGAGCCCTTCAAGGTGCGCAAGAGCATCGAGGCCGTAAAAAAAGCCCTCGCGCACAAGGGAGTCTCGGTCGTCATTTCCCGGGAGATGTGCACGCTTTACGCCAGGAGCCTCAAGTTGCAAAGCTCCCGCAGATACCGGGTGGATTTGGAAAAATGCAGGGATCACCGCGATTGTATCAATCGGCTGGGATGCCCCGCGTTTTCTATCCGCGAAGGAAGGCCGTGGATCGATCCCGCTCAGTGCACGGGTTGTTCGGTGTGCGCGCAGATCTGTCCGGAAAACGCCATCTTGCCTGTAAAAGACCGGTGAAATTAAAAATCCACCGCGGCAATTCATAACACCCGGAAACCACGAAAAGGAGCGGGATGCGCAGTTTCTTCCTGCTCCCCGCTCCTCGCTTCCCGCTTCTTTTATCTTTCCTTGGCAACCTCACCCGGCCTTAGAGGATATTGCTTGTAACTGTCGCGAATCAACTCGTCCAGATACTTCTGGTGGTCGACCACCGCTTCTCTGGGCATGATGAACTGGGTGCGTCCGCTTCGGTCCGATATCAGCCGGAACCCGTAGTCGTAGTCGACTGAAATCCTGTTACAGATGGCGGTAGCGCTTTCATTTTGTTGCAGGGCCTCGAAGATTATCTCGTTTAAGGCCTGCTCGTTGAAATGAACCTTGAAGCCATGTTTTTCATAAAAATCGGACTCAAATCCCCTCACCTGTTCATAGAGTGACCGGACTTCCCCGAAGACCGCCTCGGCGGAAATGCCGGTCTTCACGTGATGGTTTATCACCAGTTCCGTCCTGTCGGGGGTGAAGATGAGCGGGTAATTCTCGGCGAATTGCTTTCTTGTCTGTAAGACATTTTCCCGCACAAGCGCCTTTTCTTCCTCAACCAGCCTCCGGTATATTTCCGAATTTTTGTCCGACGAGGCCTCCAGGAGCTTTTTCAACTCCTCCTCCGGGCTTTGGGCAATGTCGGCGGTAACCGCGAAGTGGCGGATTTCCGAGGAGGGGAGCTTCTTTTCGAAAGGAAGAACGACCCTTTCAAGCACGCTCACCAGTCCGCGCGCACCGGTTTTTTCGAGGAAGGCCCTTTCTGCGATTATGCTGAGAGATTCGTTTTCAAATCTTATGTCGATTCCGTAGCTGCGGAAATCTTCCTTCTTGGCGTTGATAATGGGATTATTGGGGTTTTTGAGAATGTCGAGCAAATCCGAGACTTCCAGAGGCTCCAAGACCGCAACGACGGGGATTCGCCCCACGAACTCGCTTTCGAAGCCGAATTCGATCAGATCCTCGGCCTTCACATGCCGCAGGAACCGAAAATCGTTATCCCGGCTGTGCACCTGGGCGCCGAAGCCGATTTCCTGCTTCTGGAGCCGCCGTTTGATAATCTCTGCCAAACCATTGAAGGCGCCGCTCATGATGAAGAGGATATTCTTCGTATTAACGGTGCGCTTCTCGCGCTTGCCGGTCTTGCGAAACTGCTCGATCGCCTGCATCTGCGAGATCGGGTCGTGGG